>JADKHK010000013.1:1929623-2268665 GCA_016721845.1 Lysobacterales bacterium | reverse complement strand
GCCGCGGTCGCGGCTACCCGCACGCCGCGCGTCTGCCAGTGTGGCGAGACCACCAGCACCGCCGCGATGTCGTCGAGCGAACGTCCCAGTGTCGACAAATTCGGACCCAGCAGGCCGGGCTCGACGGCGAACATCGGTGAACCGTGAGATGAACAACGACGGCGCCATGGCGATTCCTTGTCGAGGCAGCGGCGCCAGTGCGCCCGCTGCGAGGTGGGTGCGGCTTCAAGCCGCCTTGCGGATCCAGGTCGGCGCGATGCTCGTGCCGAGGCCGGCGCCGTAGCCGAGGTAGATGTTCAATCCGGCCAGGGGTTCGAGATAGCGCGCATTCTTCAAGCCGCCGGCGTCGATGACGGCGAAGCCGAGGCTTTCGGCAAGCGCCTTGGCCGTCTGCTTCGCGCGGTCGCTGTCGCTGGCGACGAATACCGGCGCGACCTGCCCGTCAGCAAAGCCCGGGCCATCGGCCAGCACCTGCGCGAACAGCGTGTTGAACGCCTTCACCACCTCGGCGCCCGGCAGCGCCTTGGCGATCTCCCTCGGCAGCCGAGGTCGAGTGGCCGAGCGTCAAGCCCATGTAGTCGGCGGTCAGCGGATTGGTGATGTCGATGACGACCTTGCCGTCGAGCGAACCGAGTGAGCGCAGCGCGGGCACCGCGTCGGCGTAGCCGGTCGCGACGATGACCACATCCGAGCCGGCCAGCGCTTCTTTTGCTGCTGCCGCGGTGGCGCCCGGATGCGCGGCTGCGAGGGTCTGCGCCTTGGCCAGGTCGCGCGCGGTGATGCGCACGGCGTGGCCGGCGCGGGTCAGTTGCTTGACGAATGCCGAGCCCATGTTGCCGGCGCCGATCAGCGTGATGTTCATGAGGGTCTCCTGTGGGGCCCGGAACATCCGGCGTGGAAACACTGTATTGGCTGCATCGCCATGGATAAACTGCTTCTGTAGCAACTAACTATCTCTAAATTCGGAACAATGGAGGGGCCGTGGACCGATTCCAGGAGATGTCCAGCTTCGTCGCCGTGGTGGACGCCGGCAGCTTCGTCGCGGCCGCCGAGGCCACCGGACTATCCAAGGCCGCAGTGTCGCGTCATGTCGCCGACCTCGAGCGGCGGCTCGCGGTCCGACTCCTCCACCGGACCACGCGACGACTGTCGCTGACCGACGATGGCCAGCAGTTTCTGGTCCGCGCCAAGGACTTGCTGGCAACGCTGGACGAGGCCGAGTCCGAGATCAGCTCGCGCAGCGGCGAGGCCAGCGGCTTGCTGCGCATCAATGTGCCGCTGACCTTCGGCATTCTGCATCTGGCACCACTGTGGGGCCGTTTCGCCGCCCTGCACCCGAAGGTGACTCTGGACATCTCGCTGAGCGACCGCGTCGTCGATCTGGTCGACGAGGGCTACGACCTCGCCGTGCGCATTACCAACCTGCCGAGCTCGCAACTGGTCAGCCGCCAGATCGCGAGCACGCGCATGGTGTTGTGCGCGTCTCCGAACTACCTCGCGCGCCACGGCCGACCGCGGCATCCCGCCGAAGCTTGCGCAGCTTGCCGTCGTCTCCTACAGCTACTGGTCGTCCCGCGACGAATGGGCGTTCTCGTCCTGAGGCGAACCCATCGCGGTGCGCATCCACGCGCGCATCCACGCCAACAACGGTGACACCTGCCGCGCCGCAGCGCTCGACCACGGGGCATCGTCCTGCAGCCCGATTTCCTGGTCGCGCAGGATCTCGCACGCGGCACGCTGGTCGAACTGATGCCGGAATTCCGGGCCATGACCATCGGTATCCACGTCGTGTATCCCACGCGCAAGCGCACTGCCCGTCAAGACGCGGCGGATGGTGGACTTTCGCCGGTGCCTTCGCGACGCCTGGCTGGTGAAGAGGGCATCGCGCTCAGTCGATCGAACGGCGGCGGTTGTCGTTGCCGACGAGTGCCGGGCTGGCACACTGCCGGCATGCAACGTCGCCCGCCCAGCATCGATGGACTCTCTGCGAGCACGCTGCAGCTGCCGCCGGGACCGTGGTCGACCGTGCTCGACTGCCTGTGCGAGCGCTTCCGGCGGTGGGGCGCGGGCAGTGGCTGGCGCGCATGGCACGCGGGCGTGTCGTCGACGGCGATGGGCAATGGTTGACGCCGGGACACCGTTCCGGGTCGGACTCGACGTGCACTACTACCGGGAAGTGTCCGACGAAGCGGCGATCCCGTTCGATGAAGTCGTGCTGCATGTCGACACCGAGGTACTGGTAGCGGACAAGCCCCACTTCCTGCCGGTCATGCCGGCCGGGGCGCACGTCCATGAAACGCTGCTGGGCCGATTGATCCGCCGCACCGGCAATCCGATGCTGGTCCCGCTGCACCGGATCGATCGCGACACGGCGGGGCTGGTGTTGTTCTCGGCCAACCCGCTGAGTCGCGCGCACTACCAGGCGCTGTTCCGCGAGCGACGGATCGACAAGCGCTACGAAGCGATTGCACCGGCCTTGCCCCGCATCGAATTTCCATGCACGCGCTCGAGCCGCATCGTCGCCGGCGAGCCGTTCTTCCGCATGCGGAGATCGAAGGGCCGGAGAACAGCGAAACCCGAATCGAGGTCGTCGCGCGTGGCGCGGACTACTGGCGCTACGCATTGACGCCGATCACCGGGCGCAAGCACCAGTTGCGCGTGCACATGGCCGCGCTCGGAGCGCCCATTGCGCATGATCGGACCTATCCGTCCCTGCGGCAGCGCGCGCCGGACGACTACTCGGCGCCGCTCCAGTTGTTGGCGAAGCGGTTGTCGTTCATCGATCCGCTCACCGGCGTTGCGCGCAGCTTCTGCAGCACGTTCCAGCTCATGCACCATGACGACATTGGCCCGTCGCAGCGCCCGGCGATGGACATCGGCTGCGCTGGAGACTGAGCGGCGCTCGCGGGAACTGTGACGTGATCAGGTGCCGCTGCGCACCAGCAGGTTCGGGAATTGCCGTGGCTGCGAGCGCAGGTATTGGGGCGGCGCCACGACGCTGGCCCCAGGTGCGCCGCGGCGTGCCAGGCCAGTGCGGGTCGTAGAGGATGCCGCGCGCAATCGCGACCAAGTCCGCATCACCGGTACCGACGATCGCTTCGGCGTGATCGAAATCGGTGATCATGCCCACGGCCACGACCGGGATGCGGACGGCCTGCTTCACGCTGCGCGCGAGCGGCACCTGATAGCCCGGACCCACCGGTATGACTTGCGCGGGATGCAGTCCGCCGCTGGAGACGTGGATGCTGCTGCAGCCGCGCGCTTCCAGCGCCTGCGAGAAGGCCACGCTTTGTTCGATGTCCCAACCGCCCGCGACCCAGTCGGTGCCCGACAGGCGCACGCTGACCGGGCGTTCGGCCGGAAAGGCCGCGCGCACCGCATCGAACACTTCCAGCGGAAAACGCAGGCGGTTTTCGAGCGAGCCACCGTATTCGTCGTTGCGCTGATTCGACAGCGGCGACAGGAACTCGTGCAGCAGGTAGCCGTGCGCGGCATGGATCTGGATCGCGTCGATGCCGAGGCGCGCGGCGCGGCGTGCAGCCGCGGCAAAGGCATCGCGCACATCGTTCATCGCCGCACGGGTCAGTGCGACGGGGGCATGGTCGTCCTGGTTGAACGGCAGTGCCGACGGCGCCACCGTTTGCCAACCATGGGTTTGCCCCGGCGCGAGCTGCGTGCCGCCGTGCCGGGGCAAATCGGTGGACGCCTGCGGCCGGCGTGTGCCAACTGGATCGCGATGGGCATGGCCGACCAGCGCCGGATGCCCGTGAGCACGCGGTCCATTGCCGCTTCGGTGGTGTCGTCCCACAGTCCGACATCGCCCCAGGAGATGCGCCCTTCGGGCAGCACCGCGGTGGCTTCGATCGTCAACAGCGCTGCGCCCGACAGCGCCAGCTGGCCGAGATGGATCAGGTGCCAGTCGGTCATCCGTCCGTCCTCGGCGGAGTACTGGCACATCGGCGCGATGACGATGCGATTGGCAAGCTGCAATGCGCCGACGGTGAGCGGTTCAAAGAGTTTGGGCGTGCTCGCGAGGTCCAGGCCTCCATGGTCAGTTCGAAGGGAAGGCACGCGCGTGGCGTGGTCGACAATATGGGCGGTGACTGGGCGAGATCGAGGAGATGGGGCCCGAGAGCGGATGTGCAAGGCGTGCAACGCGCGGAAGGATCGCGCCGCGGCCGTGCGTCGGGTGTTGACGTCGATCGATCGCGTGACGCGTTATCCCTGTCCGAGATCCTGATGCGTCAGGTAGAGGCGCAGGTCGAACTCCAGCTGGTGGTAGTCGGGCGCCATGTGCGTGCACAACTGGTAAAACGACTTGTTGTGCTCGGCTTCCTTCAGGTGCGCCAATTCATGCACCACGATCATCTTCAGGAACTCGGCGGGCGCGTCGCGGAACACGGTGGCGATGCGAATTTCGCGGCGCGTCTTCAGTCGGCCGCCCTGCACGCGCGTGATCGTGGTGTGGGTGCCGAGCGCATGTTTCATCACCTGCAGCGTGCTGTCGTAGATCACTTTGCCCAGAGGCACCGATTTGCGCAGATGCCGATCCTTGAGTGCCTGGACGTAGTCGTGCAGCAATCCGTCGTTGCGCACGGCGTGCGCTTCGCCGTATTTCCCGGCCAGCATCGCGCCGAGCCGGCCTGCCGGATCAGCTCACGGACCTGAGTCTGCAGGTGCGGCGGATAGCCCGCGAAATATTTCAGGGTGTCCATCGGCGGCTATGATGGGTCAGAAATCCCTTGGACGAAACTGCGCATGGCGAAGGTCAATCCGCTTCAGGAACAACTGCTCAAGGCGGGCCTGGTCAAGAAGGCCAGGGTGGTCGAGGTGGCGCATGCGCAGAACAAGGCGCTATGCCAAAGGATCATCGACACCCGGCGAGATCGAACTGGAGCCGAGCGCGTGCGCGCCGAGAAGGTCGAGCGTGACCGCGCACTCGCAGCCGAGCGCAAGGCCAGGGCGCGCACCCTCGAGCTTCGCGCCCAGGCGCGGCAGATCATCGAGGACAGGAAAGTGCCGCGCGCAGGAGACAGCGAATACCGGTTTTCCGTCGACGACAGCATCCGCAGCGTGCTGGTCAATGACGACCTGCGCAAGAAGTTGTCCGCCGGCGCATTGGTGATCGTCCGCATCGACGAACGCTTCGAGCTGCTGCCGCGCGCGGCCGTCGAAAAAGTGCGCGAACGCGACGCCAGCATGATCGTGCTCGATCATGGTCAGGGCGAGGGCGCCGAACCCTCCGCCACCACCTCCGAAGACGATGCGTATTACGCGCAGTTCAAGGTGCCCGACGACCTGGTCTGGTGAGCGCGCGATACCGGAAGCCTGGGCGGCATGAAGGTGCCAGCGAACTTGCGCTGAAGGTCTCGTTGTTCGCTTTGGGTCGATGCCACGAGATGAATCGCGCACCCGCCATTTCGTCCCACGTGATGACTTCCAGCACGCTGCCCCGAAGCGTGCACGAATCTAACGTCGCTACACCGCGATCATCTCGATCGGATGCCAGCAAGGGGGCGATATGCCGAACCTGGACCGACGACAGTTCCTGAATCTTTCCGCCGCGTTGGGTGCGACCCTGGTTTGGGGCTGCGCGTCGGTGCAGCGGTCGTCGAGCGGCTGGCGCGAGCGCCGCGATCTGTATCCGCAGGGTGTTGCGTCCGGTGACCCCGACCACAACAGCGTCCTGCTGTGGACGCGACGGCCGTATGCGGACGGGCGCGAGCGCGCCAAGCTATGGGTCGAAGTGGCGGACGACCCCGCATTCACCCGCGTCATCGCCACTGCGACCGCACCGGTGCTGGCCCAAGCCGACTGGACCTGTCGCGTGCTGGTGGCCGACTGCCGTCGGCCGGCGAATATTGGTATCGCTTTGTTGACGAAGATGGCAATGGCAGCCGGATCGGGCGCACGCTGACTGCGCCTGCGCCGGACGACCCGCGCCCGGCGCGCTTCGCGTTCGTCAGTTGCCAGAGTCTCCCCGAGGGCGCGATGAACGCCTATCGCAAGATGATCTTCGAAGACGAGCGGGCGGCGCCGCACGAACGGCTCGGCTTCGTGTTGCATTTGGGCGACTTCATCTACGAGGTTGTGCAATATCCGGAGCAGGTCGGCCAGGTGGCAAACGCTACGACCGCACCATCACCTTCCCGGTGAAGAAGTTTGCCGATGGCAGGGCGGTCGCCAACAACCGCTTCATGGTGCCGGGCTCGCTGGACGACTATCGCGCGCTTTACCACGCCTATCTGAGTGATCCAGACCTTCAGGATGCGCGTGCGCGCTGGCCCTTCGTGGCGATGTGGGACAACCACGAATTTTCCTGGCTGGCCTGGCAGTCGATCCAGGTGTTCCCCGGTGAGGCGGCCCCGATTCCCGCGCAGTCCCTCAAGGTGGCGGCGAACCAGGCCTGGTTCGAATTCCAGCCGATGCGGGTGACGCCGCCGGGCCGACAGATCGATACCTTCGAAGCGCCGCACGTGGTCGACACGCCGGTGACGACGTTTGACGACACCGGGCTGGGATTGGAGCCCAACAACATCGCTGCGATCGAAAGCCTGATCGCATATCGCGCGTTGCGCTGGGGCCGGCATATCGACCTGATCATCACCGACCAGCGCAGTTTTCGCGGGCCGGACCTGTCCGATCGCGCCGAGCTGGGCCCGCTGTTCGAGGGTCAGCCCTTCAGCTTCTTCCCCGAGACGCTGTCGATGCAGCTCGACGGCGGGCGCGACTTCGCCGATGGCCATCCGCCAGAGAAGCTCGTGTTCGGCGACCGATCCATCGCCAATTACGCTGCAACCGAACCGGCGCAGTCGATGTTGGGCGCGAAGCAGAAAGCCTGGTTCCTCGAGCGCCTGCGCAGCGACCGCGACCTGGAAGATCTGGGGCACGTCGCTGGGCACGCCGGACTGGCGGATCGATCCGCAACACATGCCGACTGCTATGGGCGAATGGACCGACGGCTACGCCGTGCTGGCCAACGGCGACTGGGGTGGCGTGTATCACGAACGTGGCCAGATCTTCGATGTGGTGCGCGATGCCGGCATCACCGGTTTCGCCATTGTCGCGGGCGATCGCCACAGTTTCTGGGCCGGCCTCGCCGCAAAGGCCCTGCCGCCCGCCAAGTTCGAGCCGGTGGGCGTGAGCTTCGTCGGCGGGTCGATCTCCTCGCCGGGCATGGCCGAAGCGAACGAGTACACCCAGAAAAAGGAAAACAACCCGCTGCGCCCGTTGTTCATTGCCGAGCCCGGCGGCGGGACGTCGCAGCCCACCGTGAACCTGCTGTTGCGCCATGGCGTACGTTCAGCGCTGGAATACGCCAGCAGTGGTGATCTGGCGAAGGCACGCGCCGCCCGCAATCCGGAGATGGCCCCGCATCTGTCCTTCGTCGACATGGGCGGGCACGGCTACGCGACGGTCCGCGTCGACGCGACCACGATGAAGACCGACTTCGTCTGCATTCCGCGTCCCATCGCACGTAGCCCCGGCGTGGACGGCGGCCCCCTGCGCTATCGCGTTCGCCACGAAGTCCCGCTCTGGCGCGCCGGTGAACACCCGGAGATGAAGCAGACCGTGCTGGAGGGCGATGCCGGACTGTCGGTGTAAGGGGTGCGCTTCGTCGGGTTGCCAGCGCTAGCGGGGATGTGATCGCCCAAGTCCGGTCCTTCGGGAATGTATAGTTTCCGGAGACGGGTACGGTGCCCGGTGACATTCACGGAGAGATGCCATGGGTCTTGTTCAAGCAGTGGTGGGTTCGGTCGGTGGTGTGCTGGCCGACCAGTGGAAGGATTTCTACACGGTGCCGAGTGGATTGCCAGCGACGGCGGCGCTGTTTGCCGCGGTACCGCAGGGCACCAATGCCGGACGTGGTTCGAATACCAAGGGTTCTTCGAACATCATCACCAATGGTTCGAAGATCGTCGTGCCCGAAGGTTATGGCTTGCTGCTGTTCCAGGATGGCAAGGTCACCGGCTTCGCAGCCGAGCCGGGCGGTTACGAATGGCGGTCGGATGACCTCAATTCGAAGTCGATTTTCTCGGGCGATGGTCTCGTCGATTCGCTGATCAAGCAGAGCTGGGAGCGTTTCAAGTTCGGTGGCCAGCCGGGCTCGCAGCAGGCCGCGTTCTTCGTCTCGCTGAAGGAACTCCCGGACAACCGTTTCGGTACGCAATCCGAAATCTACTGGGACGACGGTTTCCTCAATACGCAGGTCGGCGCGGTGACGCGCGGTTCCTACACCCTCAAGATCGTCGATCCGATCCTGTTCGTGAAGAACTTCGTGCCGGCCGCCTACCTGCAGCCCGGCAAGGTGTTCGACTTCACCGACATGGACAACGCCGCGGCCAGTCAACTCTTCAACGAAGTAGTCGGTTCGCTCGCGCCGGCCTTCAGCCTCTACACGAACGACCCGGGCAAGGGCAATCGCATCACCAAGCTCCAGCAGGATTCGCTCGGCTTCGCCAGGAGTCTGTCTACTGCGGTGGAGAACGCCTATCAATGGAAGTCCGATCGCGGCCTGGTCATCGCCAAGACCGCCATCGTTTCCATCGAATACGACGCGAACACCAAGGAGCTGCTCAAGACCGTGCAGCGGGCCGACGCACTGTCGGGTTCGCGCGGCAATTCCAATCTGCAGGCCAGCGTCGCAGCCGGCATGCAGTCGGCGGGCGAGAACGGCGGTGCGGCGGGCATGATGGGCATCGGCATGGCCTCGGGCATGATGGGCGGCCTCGGCAATTTGCAGCAGCCGGTTGCTCCTGCTGCGCCGGCGGCCGAGGACCCGATCGCCAAGCTGAAGAAGGCCAAGGAAATGCTCGATCTCGGCCTGATCACGCAGGCCGACTTCGACGCGCTGAAAGCCAAGGTACTGGGTCTGTAAGTCGCCAGGCGGGCAACCATCATGTCGAACTCGAACATTCCGCCGCCGTTGCCCCCCGGCATCGGCCCCGGGTCGCCGCAGGACGTGCCGCCGCTGCCCGGCAGTTTTCCGATTGACCCGGCCACGCTGCCCGAGCCGATCCGCGACGAGTTGACGGCGCCCGACCCGGTCGCCATCGACACCTCGGCCGCAGAACTCAAGGATGGCCTCAATCGTTGCCCGAAGTGCGGCGCGACCGACATTCGGCACAAGCCCGGCAGCGACCTGCTGATCTGTCAGTTCTGCCGCAACGAATGGCATGGCGAGCGGGTCGAGGAAGAATTCGGGTTCGGCGAGGGCCTCGACCAGCTCAAGGGCACGATCGTCGCGTCCGGCGCACAGGACATCCAGGCCGATGCCGCCAGCCTCATGACCTTCAAGTGCACCGGCTGCGGCGCCGAGGTGACGGTCAACACCGCCAACGCGATGACCGCACGTTGTCACTGGTGCCGCCACGTTTTCGGCGTCAATGAGCAAGTCGCGAATGGCGCGGTGCCCGATGCGGTGCTGCCCTTCCACATCAAGAAGGACGATGCGATTGCCCGGATCCGCCAGTTCGTCGACAAGCGACGCCTGTTCGCGCTGAAGGCATTCAAGGAACAGTTCACGCCCGAGAACGTCATCGGCGTCTACCTGCCTTACATGATCGTCGATGGCAACGTGAGCGCCGACGTCGCCGGCCATGGCGAGATCAAGACGCGCGAGTACACGCAGGGCAGCGGCGACAAGAAAGTGACCTACTACGATGCCGATGTGTACCAGGTGGATCGGCACGTCGACTTCACCGTGGACGACCTGACGCTGGAATCGTCCGGCGAACGCGGCAACCTCGACACGCGGACCAATACCAACAACATCATCAACACCATCCTGCCGTTCGACACCAAGAACGCGGTGAAGTGGAACGCCTCCTACCTGTCGGGCCACAGCACGGAGAAGCGCGATCGCGACGTCGAACAGCTGCGCCCGCGCCTGGAGGACCAATTGCTCTCGATCGCCCGCGCGCAGGTGAAGGCGTCGGTGAACCGCTACGACCGCGGCGTGCGCTGGGAACAGGAACGCCTCGATGTCCACGGCACCCGCTGGGTCTCGATGTACCTGCCGGTCTGGCTGTATTCGTACCACCAGCCGGGCAGCAATGGCGGCATGCTGCACTACATCGCGGTGAACGGCCGTACCGGCGAGACCATGGGCAGCGTGCCGGTACAGCAATGGAAGCTGCTGCTGGCCGCGCTCACCGCCGGCACGGTTCTCGAAGGCCTCGCACTCTGGATGGTGATCTAGTCATGAGCGACGACAATGGACTCTGGCTCCTCCTGCTCGGACCGGCCGGCGCGACCGCGCTGTACTGGGGGCTGTACCGGCACTACCGCAACACCGACAAGTCACACGCCTTCGAGCATGAGACCGCCGTCGACGCCAAACCGGTCACTGGCTCGGACCGCAAGGTCGACGTGGTGAAGGGCACGCGGGAAACGCGCATCTCCGGCGACAACGTGAGCGAGTACCGCAAGCGCGTGCAGCGGGTCCGGGATGACACCGACGTGGCCGGCGACCGATAATCATCCACACGCGGTTTCAGCAAGTGCTCGGGATGTCCATGACGGTGTCAGCGTCGTCGCTTCAGGCTTCCGACGAGCAGGATCGCGAGGAACGAGGCGACGAAGCCGGGGACCATGGCGTAGAGGGCGAAGATGCCGCCGCGGTCGGCGAGGGCCATCCAGGCGACGACCGTGAGGCCGCCGACGAGGATGCCGGCATAGGCACTGGCGCGGGTCATGCGCCTCCAGTGCAGCGACAGCACGATCGCCGGCCCAAAGGTGGCGCCGAAGCCGGCCCAGGCGTCGCCGACGCGCGCCAGCACGGTGCTGCCCGGATCGAGCGCGAGCACGAACGCGACCGCGGCGACACCGAGCACGCCGAGTCGGCCGACCCAGAGCAATTCCGTCGCGCCGGCCTGCTTGCGGATCAGGCCGCGATAGAAATCTTCCGCGAAGGCGGCCGAGGACAACAGCAACTGCGCCGAGGCCGTGCTCATGATCGCCGCGAGCACGCCGGCCAGGCAGATCCCGGCAATCCACGGCGGGAAGAACTGCGCGCTCATCTGGATGAAAACCTTCTCGGCTTCTGCGCCTTCAAGGCGCACCGGCAAGGCACCGAGCGCGGTCATGCCGACCAGCATCGCCGCGATCAGCACCACGATCTGCCAGGTCATCGCGACCCGGCGCGCGACGTGCATCGCCTGCGGATCGCGGATCGCCATGAAGCGCGCGAGGATGTGCGGCTGGCCGCAATAGCCGAGTCCCCAGGCCAGCGACGAGGTGATGCCGATCCAGCCCAAGGGCGCGCCTTCGACATTCGTCCACGGGTTCAACAGTTCGGCATTGAAGGCATTCAGGGTCGCGTGCAGACCATCGAAGCCGCCGACCAGATGCACGCCCATCGCCGCCACCAGCACCAGCGCGAAGAACATCAGCGTGCCCTGCAGGACATCCGACCACGACACCGCGAGAAAGCCGCCGAGGAAGGTGTAGGCGAGCATCACGATCGAACCCCAGAACACCGCCCACGCATAGGGCAGTCCGAACAGCGATTCGAACAAGCGCCCGGCGGCGACGAACTGCGAACTCGCGTAGAGAATGAAGAACACCAGGATGAAGAAGGCGGTGAGCGGCCGCAACAGGCCCAGCGTGTCGCTGAAGGCGCGCTCGAAATAGGCGGGCAAGGTCAACGCATCGCCCAGGGCTTCGGTACGTTCGCGCAGTGGCTGCGCGACGAAGCGCCAGTTCAGCCAGGTGCCGACGATCAAGCCGCCGACCAGCCAGGCCGATTCGACCCCGGCGAGATAGGCGAAGCCGGGCAGGCCAAGCAACAACCAGCCGGACATGTCGGTGGCCTGCGCGGAAAGGGCCGTCACCCAGGGGCCGAGCGAGCGTCCGCCGAGGATGAAGTCCTTCAGGTTGGTCGTGCGCCGCCACGCGACGAAACCGAGCGCGAGACAGATCGCCAGGTAGACGGCGAAGGTCGCGACGATGGTGCGGGTGTCGTGCTGCGTCATGCGAGCGTCCGGCCGTGGCTGCGGCGCGCACTGTGCCATGTCGCGGCGAACAGGAACACCAGCCGCAGCCAAACCAGTTCGGTATCGAACAGCCGCGCCTGCAGTATTCTCCGGGCGACGCCGAAGCTGCACCGGGGAGGGTGACGTGAGCGATCAATCCCAGCCATTGTGGAAGCCGCACGCCGCAGGCGCGTTGCTCGGCGTCGGACTGCTGCTGACCTTCGTGCTGACCGGCCATGGCCTGGGCGGCAGTGGCTTCACCACGGCGGTGGCCGCGTCTGCTGCGCACGTCGTGGCACCGGTCGCGACCGCCGGCAATGCCTATCTCGGGCCGATGGTCGACGGCGGCCGCAATCCGCTCGATGCGTGGATCACCTGGCAGGTGATCGGGGTCGCGATCGGTGCACTGATCGGCGCGATCAGCGCACGCCGATTCAAATGGAGCGTCGATGGTCCAACCCGTCTGGGCAAGACCGGACGCCTGACGATGGCCTTGATCGGCGGCGTCATCGCCGGATTCGGCGCTCGCGTGTCGCTCGGCTGCACCAGTGGCCTCGGACTGAGCGGCGCGGCGACGTTGGCGACCGCGGGCTTCGTTTTCCTGGGTGGATTCTTCGTCACCGGTGGACTGCTTGGCATGGCCACGCGGAGGCTGTGGCAATGAGCTTCCCGCTTGGTGACACCGGTCTGCTGTCCGGCCTCGTCTGCGGCCTGATTTTCGGCTTCGCGCTGGAGCGGGCCGGCTTCGCGAGTGCCTGCAAACTCACCGCGCAATTGCGCTTCCGCGACTGGGCCGTGTTCAACGTCATGTTCACGGCCATCCTCGTCTGCGCTGTCGGGCTGTGGCTGCTGCGTCTGGCCGGCGTGCTGGCCGCGGACGAGATCTACGTGCCGACCACGTATCTGTGGGCCACCTTGCTCGGCGGAGTTGGCGTCGGTGCCGGCATGGCGATCGGTGGCTATTGCCCCGGCACGTCGGTAGTGGGATTCATGTCGGGCAAGATCGACGGCCTGGTGTTTCTCATCGGCATCGTCATCGGCACCTGGGTGTTTGCAGGCGCCTATGAGGGGCTGACGCCGATGCTCGAAGCCCGGCCCGGACCTGAGGGTCAGACCTTGTCGCAGCTGCTGCATGTTCCGGACTGGGTCGTGCTGCTGGCGCTGACCGCGGTGGCGGCTGCGGTCGGCTGGCTGACCACGAAACCTGCTGCACGGATCTGACCCCATTCGCTTTCTGCACCCATGGAGCATCACGATGAGCACACGACGCACTAATTCTTCGGCGCGCCTGCTGTGCGCCCGCTGGTCGACGCTGTTGCTTGCTGCGGGCGGCCTGGCAGTGGTGCCCGCAGCGATGGCGCAAGGCGCCGCGAAAGCCGAGACGGCGGCGCAGGCCGAAGCGCCCGCGGCCAGCGAACCGGCCCCTGCAGCGACGACCGACACCGATGCCGCCAGTGTGCCGGCCGCTGCACCGACGGCAGAAACCAAGCCGGAGAATCCGTGCGCGCCGAAGTCGAAGAAGAAGCCGAAGAATCCCTGCGCCTGATCCCATGACGCTGCTCGAATCGCGACCGCCGTTACGCCGCCGCGACCTGGCCGGACTGCGTGATGCCGGCGCGTGCCTGCTCGACACCATGCAGGCGCTGCAACGGCGTCGGCGTCACGTGCTGTCGCCGCTGTTCGCGGATGGGCTGGCCCCGCAGCAATGGGCGCATTATCCCGAACACGACATCGTCGATGCCGGCACTGGCTATCGCTACTTCTACCACTCGCATCCCGGCCCGCGTGCGCGCGACGAACACGGTCACTTCCACCTGTTCGCGCGCTCGCCTGGCCAGCCGAAGCGGTTCACCCACCTGGTCGCGGTGTCGATGTCGCCACGGGGTCTGCCACTTCGCCTGTTCACGACCAATCGCTGGGTCACCGACGAGCATTGGCAACCGGCCACGGTCGTGCGGAAGTTGGTCGCGCGCTTCGCGGTGACGGCGCCATCGCGCCTCGCCGCCGTGCATCGCTGGCTGGCCGCGCTGGTACGTCTGTTCCGCCCGCAGATCGACGCGCTGCTCGCGCGCCGAGATGCCCGCTGGCAGGCCGCATGTGCCGCACGCCCGAATTTCTTCGAAGATCGACGCAGCGCCGTGTTGTCGCAGTGCCGGATCGATCTGTCCCGCCAATTCGCATGGCTGGCGCGGCGCACGCCGGCGCCACGTTGAACCGGAGTCCAAGATGAGATCGATCCGCATCCTCGTGTCCTGCCTGGCTGTGCTGGCGCTGCCGCTGTCCGCGGCGGAGTTGCCCGGCAACGTGGTGTCGGCGTCGTGGTTGAACGCGCATCGCAGCGAGGTCGTCGTGCTCGACGTGCGCAGCGACCTCGACGCGTTTGCCGCGGCCCCCGAGTTCGGCACCGACCCGAAGACCGGCGCAACCGTCCTCGTGACACTGGGCGGACACATCCAGGGCGCACGTCTGGTCGACTTCGAGAAGACTCGGGTCAGCCGCATGGTCGAAGGCAGGAAGATCGACAAGATGTTGCCCGACGGGACCGAGATCGAAGCGCTGTTGCGTGCGCTCGGTGTGAATCACGGCGATGCCCTGGTCATCACCGCGCAGAGCGAGACCTTCGACGAGTTCGACATGGCCGCGCGGTTCTACTGGACCTTGAAGGCCTACGGTCAGCGCGACATGGCCCTGCTCGATGGCGGCAATGCGGCTTGGCAGTCTGCCGGGTACGAGATGGCGGTCGGTGCCACGCCACAGCTCGCGCCGGGCGATTGGCAGGCGACGCGGTTGGACACGCGTTGGCTGGCCGAGCGCGACGATCTGCGTCCGGGCAAGCGGTCGCCCCAGATCATCGACGCGCGCCCGCTGCCGCAATATCTCGGCCTGTTCCACAAGCTGCCGGCGGTCACCGCGCCGGGCCACGTGCAGGGCGCGGTGAGTTTCCCGCCCGACCTGCAGACTCGCCCAAACGGTCGTGCCCAGAAGTTGATGAGTGCCGTGCAGTATCGCGACGTGCTCGCCGCCATCGGGGTGACGCCGAAGCGTCATGCCATCGTCTACTGCAATACCGGCCACATGGCCGCCGGCGCATGGTTCGTGCTCAGCGAAGTCATGGGCGTGGCCGACGCGCGCCTGTACGACGGTTCGATGCACGAGTGGACGACACTCGGTCGCCCGCTCGTCAGCAGCCTGCAGTGACGTCGATGACGCAGCACGATGACATCCAGCGTCGAGGCCGGTTGCTGCGTGCACCGGAGTCGTTCCTGGGGCAGGACTTCGTCGCCAGCGTCAACAAGGACGGCTTCGATGCGCAGCGTCGTCACTGGATGCGCACCGCATTCGCCGCGGCTGCGGCGGGTGTCGCCGGCGTCGGCGCTGCGCGTGCGGCCGAGTCGGGCACCGCCGGTGATCCGGAGATCTTGCAGTTGCCGCCGTGGACGACCTCGCTCGGGCTGCCCGTCGCGCATCGCGGCTACGGCCAGCCGGCCAGTTACGAAGCGAACCTGCAGCGTCGCGAGAGTCCGGGTCTGGCCAGCGTGCCGCAGGCCTCGGTCGCGTTCACGCCGCTGCAGGGCCTGTTCGGCATCATCACGCCGTCCGGTCTGCATTTCGAACGCCATCATCAGGGCTGGGTCGAGATCGATCCGTCCCGGCATCGGTTGATGATCAACGGATTGGTGAAGACGCCGAAGGTCTACACCATGGATGACCTGATGCGCCTGCCGCAGGTGTCGCGCATCCATTTCATCGAATGCGGCGCGAATACCGCGATGGAGTGGGGCAATGTCGCGGTGCCGACGGTGCAGTACACGCACGGCATGCTGTCGTGCTCGGAGTACACCGGCGTGCTGCTGTCGACCCTGCTCGACGATTGCGGCATCGACCTGAAGCGCGCGAAATATCTGCTCGCCGAAGGTGCGGACGGTTCGAGCCTGACCCGCACCATCGACATTGCGCGTGCACTCGACGACGCCCTGGTCGCGTTCGCCGGCAATGGCGAAATGATCCGCCCCGAAAACGGTTATCCGCTGCGTCTCGTGGTCCCGGGAGTGCAGGGCGTGTCCTGGGTGAAATGGCTGCGTCGCCTGGAAGTGGGCGACCAGCGTTACGGGGCCAAGGACGAAACCTCAGGTTATGCCGACCTGATGCCCGATGGCCGCATGCGCGAATACACCTCGATCCAGGAAGCGAAGTCGGTGATCACCTCGCCGTCCGGCGGACAAACGCTGCTTGAGCAGGGGTACTACAACGTCACCGGGCTGGCGTGGTCGGGGCGCGGCAAGGTCAAGCGCGTCGATGTGTCGTTCGACGGCGGCGACCACTGGCAGACCGCGCGCCTCGAAACGCCGATCCTGAGCAAGGCGCTGACCCGCTTCAACATCGGCTGGATTTGGAACGGCGAGCCCGCGATCCTGCAAAGCCGCGTGATCGACGAGACCGGTTTCGTGCAGCCGACCTATGCGCAATTGCGCGCCGTGCGCGGCACCCGCTCGGTCTATCACAACAACGCGATCCAGTCGTGGCGTGTCGCCGCGTCGGGCGAGGTGACGAATGTCCAGGTCGCCTGATCGTCGGTGGTACTGGCTGTCCACCTGGGTGGTGGCGTGCGCCACGATCAGCGAGGCCGTGCCGGCTTACGAGGGCATCGGTCGTGCGGCGACCGCGGCCGAGATCGCCGCCTGGGACATCGACGTGCGCCCGGACTTCGTCGGATTGCCCGCAGGTTCGGGCAGCGTTGCCGATGGCGAGACCCTGTGGATCGAGCGCTGCAGTTCGTGCCACGGCGATTTCGGCGATGCCAACCACGTGTTCCCGCCGCTGATCGGCAACACCACGACGCAGGACATCGAGCGAGGCCGGGTCCTGGCGCTGAAGGAAGGCGGCACCGCGCGCACGACGATCATGAAGATGCCGACAGTTTCCACGTTGTGGGACTTCATCCACCGCGCGATGCCCTGGGACAAGCCGAAATCGCTGACGCCCGACGAAGTCTACGCCGTGCTCGCCTATCTGCTGAATCTCGCCGAAATCGTGCCGGCCGACTTCGTGCTCAGCGAGAAGAACATCGCGTGGGTACAGTCGCGCATGCCGAACCGCGACGGCATGACCCGCGACCATGGTCTATGGGACATCGACGGCGTGCCCGACACGCACAACACGGCCTGCATGAAGCGCTGCGACGCCGACGTCGCGGTGTCATCGTCGCTGCCCGAATTCGCCAAGACCGCGCACGGCGAACTGTCGAAGCAGAATCGCGAATACGGCACCATCCGCGGCACGCGTACGTTGCCCGAATCCGCAGACGCGACGGTTGCGGCGGCGAAGGCGCCGACCGCGCCGTTGAGCGCGAACGGCTGTCTCGGCTGCCATGGCATCGAGGGCAAGATCATCGGGCCGGGCTTCCGGCAGATCGCCGAGAAGTACCGGGACCAGGCCGATGCCGCCGGGTACCTCAAGGGGCGCATTCGCAGCGGTGGCGCCGGCCGCTGGGGCGAGGTCGCGATGCCGCCACAATCGACCCTGTCCGACACCGACCTTGACCTGATTGCGCGCTGGCTGACCGATGGCGCGCCGCGCTGAACCCGTTCACTGATTGAAGGAATCCGCATGAACCTGCATCGTCGATCGTTCCTTGCCGTCACCGCTGCTGCGGTCACTGCAGCGTTGTGGCCATGGCGCGCGTTCGCGCAATGGGTACGTCCGCAGGCGGCTTTCGAGGCCAAGGGGCTGGAATCCGCGTTCGCCGCGATGGGCGGCACGCCCGAACCGAGCAATGACATCAGCTTCATCACGCCCGAGATCGCCGAGAATGGCGCGGTTGTGCCGGTGAACGTCACCAGCACGATTCCCGGTACGACCGAGATCGCGATCCTGGTCGAGATGAATCCGAATCCGCTCGCGGCGCTGTTCGTTTTCGCCGACGGCACCGAGGCTTCGGTGCAGACCCGCGTCAAGGTGTCGCAGACCTGCAAGCTGCACGCCGTGGTGCGTGCGAACGGCAAACTCTACGGCACGTCGCGCGAGACCAAGGTCACGCTCGGCGGCTGCGGCGGCTGAAGCGCGGCACGGACAGACAGGAGAACGATCATGGGCAATCCGATGCGAATCCGCGCCACCACGAGCGATGGCGTGACCGAAGTGAAAGTGCTGATGTCGCACCCGATGGAAACCGGCCTGCGCAAGGACAGCAGCGGCAATCCGGTGCCGGTGTATCACATCACCACGGTGACCGCGAAACACAATGATCGGATCGTGCTGACGGCCGAATGGGGCGCCGCCGTATCGCAGAATCCGTTCCTGCAATTCCGCTTCAAGGGCGGCGTACCGGGCGACAAGGTCCATATCGGCTGGGTCGACGACACGGGCGACCGCCGCGACGATGAAGTCACCCTGGCGTGAGCCCAGCCACGACCCCGACTGCAAGGAGGACGCGATGATCCGCAATCCGCTGCCGCGCGTGATCGTCGCGCTGGTCCTGCTTCTGCCTGTGGCGGCGCAGACGCGCGCGGACGATGTCTTCGCCGAATACCGCGCCATGTTCGGTGACGACAATCCGGCGGAACTGGTCGAGATGCAGGGCGAGGCGCTGTGGAACGCGGTCCGCGGCCCGAAGCAGGCTGCGTTGAACGGCTGCGATCTCGGTCTCGGTCCGGGTGTGGTCAGGGGTGCCTACGCGCAACTGCCGCGCTGGTTCGATGATGCCGGCCGGGTCATGGACTTGGAGACGCGCCTGCTGCACTGCATGGTCCGGTTGCAGGGGCTCGACGTCACCTCATTGCACCAGCAGCCGTACTCGGAACAAGGCCAGCAGCAGACCGATCTGGAGGCCCTGTCGGCGTATCTCGCAGCGCAGTCGCGGGGGCTGCCGGTGGCGGTGCCGCAGACGCATCCGGCCGAGCGCGCCGCCTTCGAATCGGGACGTCGTCAGTTCAACTTCCGGGCCGGGCCGCATGATTTTTCCTGTGCGACGTGCCACAGCCAGGATGGCAAGCGCATTCGCCTGCAATCGCTGTTGCGCCTGAATCGACCGGAGGGCGCGAAAGCCGCCTTCTCGACGTGGCCGGCCTATCGGCTGTCGCAAGGGACGGTGCGCACGATCGAATGGCGCATGGCCGATTGCGCACGCCAGCAGCGCCTGCCGGCCCTGCTGCACGGGTCGGCGATCGCGATCGACCTGATCACCTATCTCGGCGTGCAGGCCAATGGCGAAGCCATGAATGCCCCCGGGTTGAAGCGTTAGGAGATGTCCATGTCGAGGCCTGTCCCGATCACCCGCGCCGGGTTCGCCCTGGTCGCTCTGGCCGCGCTAGTGTCATGCGCGAGCACGCCGGAAGAAGCGCCCGGCAGTGGCACCGATCCTGCCGTCGCACGTCAGGCCAGCATCGTCGGTTCGTTCCAGGCCAGGGGTCAGGCGGGGCTCGACCGCCTCAAACAAAGCGACATGCAACGGATTTGCAGCGACCACGAAGGTCAGCCGCTGCCGAACGAACTCGCGCAGCAGATCATCGATGCGGCCACCGCGTCGGTGCGCTTCCCGGCCGACGGCCAGTACTTCGGCAACTGGCGCAACGGCGAGTGGATCGCGAAGACCGGCACCGGACTGCAAGCCAACGATGATCCGGCCCAGCCGAATGGCGGCAACTGTTATGCCTGCCACCAGATGGCGCCGGCCGAACTCGCGTTCGGCACGCTCGGGCCGCCGCTCGATCGGTACGGCGCGCTGCGCGGCCGCAGCGAGCCGATCCTGAAATACACCTGGACGCGGTTGTGGAACTCGCATGCCTACAATGCCTGTTCGCACATGCCGCGCTTCGGCGACGCCGGCATCCTGAGCGAGCAGCAATTGAAGGACGTGATGGCCTACCTGTTCGATCCGGCATCGCCGGTCAACCAGGCGGCGCAGAGCGCACCGTGATGCAACGGCGTGAATTCCTGCAGACCCTCGCGGCTGCGGCCGTCGCCGTGTCCGCGTCGGGCAGGGCGTCGGCGAAACCGGCGCGTGCGTTTCGCGATCTCTACGACCTGCCGGCCTACGGCAATGTGCACCTGCTGCACTTCACCGACTGTCACGCGCAGCTGCAGCCGATCCACTTCCGCGAGCCAACGGTGAACATCGGCGTCGCGGAGGCGACGAATCGTGCGCCGCACCTGGTCGGCAAGGCCTTCCTGAAACAATTCGGACTGCGTTCCGGCACGCCCGCAGCCCACGCCTTCACCTCGCTCGATTTCGTCGATGCGGCCCGCGACTACGGCAAGGTCGGCGGCTTCGCGTACCTCGCCACGCTGGTGAAGCAGATGCGTGATGCGCGACCCGGTGCCGTGCTGCTCGATGGCGGCGATACCTGGCAGGGCTCGGCGACGGCGTTGTGGACGCGTGGCCAGGACATGGTCGAGGCCTGCAAGTTGCTGGGTGTCGAGGTGATGACCGGGCACTGGGAATTCACGCTCGGTGCCGAGCGCGTTCAGGAGATCATCACGAAAGACTTCGCCGGCAAGATCGATTTCGTCGCGCAGAACATCGCTACCCGTGATTTCGGCGACGCCGTGTTCGCACCGTTTTCGATGCGCGAGATGAATGGCGTGCCGGTCGCGATCATTGGCCAGGCCTTTCCGTACACGCCGATCGCCAATCCGGCGCATCTGATCCCCGACTGGCGCTTCGGGATCCAGGAAGAGAACCTGCAGGCGACGATCGATGCGGCGCGCGCCAAGGGCGCGCAGATCGTGGTGCTGCTGTCGCACAACGGCATGGATGTCGATCTCAAGCTGGCGTCGCGGGTGCGCGGACTCGACGCCATTCTCGGTGGCCATACCCACGACGGCCTGCCGATGCCGACGCTGGTCAGGAATGCCGGCGGACAGACGCTGGTGACCAATGCCGGCAGCAACGGCAAGTTCCTCGGCGTGCTCGATTTCAAGGTGCGCGACGGCAAGGTTGCGGGCTGGCAATACCGGTTGCTGCCGGTGTTCGCGAATGCACTCGCACCCGATCACGCCATGCAGGCCCTGATCGAGCGGGTGCGCGCTCCCTACCGCGACCGGCTCGACGAGCCGCTCGCGGTGACCGATGATCTGCTCTATCGCCGCGGCAACTTCAACGGCAGCTTCGACCAGTTGATCCTCGATGCACTGCGCGAGGTAAAAGACGCCGAGATCGCGTTCTCCCCCGGGTTTCGCTGGGGGCCGAGCCTGTTGCCGGGCGACACCATCCGCATGGAAGACCTGATGGACCAGACCGCGATCAGCTATCCGCAGACGACGCTGACGGCGATGACCGGGGCGAAGATCAAGGCCGTTCTCGAGGATGTCGCCGACAACCTGTTCAATGCCGATCCGTATTACCAGCAGGGTGGCGACATGGTGCGTGTCGGTGGCATGGCCTACGCGATCGCGCCCGATGCGAAGGCCGGCGATCGCATCCGCGACATGCAACTCGCGGGCAAGCCGATCGACGCCGGGAAGACCTACAAGGTCGCGGGCTGGGCACCGGTGGCCGCGAATGCGCAGGGCGAACCGATCTGGGACGTGGTCTCGACCTGGTTGAAGGACAAGAAGCGGGTGTCGATGCGCCATCTGCAGCAGCCGAAGCTGATCGGCCTTGCCGGCAATCTCGGTTGGGGACCCGCCGATGCCTGATCTCGACCTGTCTGCTGCATTGCTCGGTGGCGCCATGATCGGTGCCGCCGCGGTGCTGTTCTTCCGCCTGAACGGACGCATCGCGGGCATCAGCGGCCTGTTCGGCGACATCGTTCTCGATCGCGGGCGCGGCAACAGCGCGTGGCGCGTCGCCTTCATCGTCGGTGTGGTGCTGGGGAGCGCGATCGTGCGTGCGCTGCATCCCGTGGCCGCGCAGGTGAATCTGCAGACCGCTTGGCCGGGGATGATCGGCGCCGGGTTGCTGGTCGGCTTCGGCACGCGCATGGCCTGCGGCTGCACGTCGGGACATGGCATCTGCGGCATCGCGCGGCTGTCGCCCCGCTCGTTGATTGCGACCGCGGTCTTCATGCTGGTCGCGATGCTGACGGTGGCGTTGCTGCGCCACGGCGGGTGGGCGGCATGAGGACGCTGTTGGCATTGCTGTGCGGCACGCTGTTCGGCGCCGGACTGACCATCGCGGGCATGACCGATCCGGCCAAGGTGATCGGATTCCTCGACGTGTTCGGCCACTGGGATCCGACGCTGGCCGTGGTGATGGCGAGTGCATTGGCCGTCAGCATGCCCGGCTTCCAGTTCGCGCTGCGGGCATCGAAGCCCGTCTTCGACCAGCGCTACTTCCTGCCGGAGCGCACACGCATTGACGCTGATCTGCTGATCGGTGCGGCGCTGTTCGGCATCGGCTGGGGCATCGCCGGATTCTGTCCCGGTCCGGCCATTGCCGGGCTCGCCACCGGTTCGCCGCAGATCATCGCCTTCGTCCTGTCGATGCTGGCCGGCATGGTGCTGCGCTGTGCCATCGAGCGACGCCGGTCGCGTCAGGTCGAATGCCGGACGTGAGTCCGCCGCGAGGGCGACCGCTCAGGGCCTGATGTAGGCCGCGCCTTCGTCCAGTTGCAGGCGGGCCAGTTCGGCCACGCCGGCGGGCACGATCTGAACGTCCGGCAGCAGCTTGTCCTTGTCGATGTGGCGACCCTTGAGGGTGTTGTTGCAGACGCGGAATTCGACGCCCTCCAGCATCAGCGGGTCGACTTGCGCGTCGTAGGAATTGCCCTGCTCGTCGAGCGCGCCATCGAGCAGAAAGTCGATGCCACCGGCCATCGCGACGACGACGACGCGGATATCGGCATCGGCGTGGCGATGGTTGGTGATGTTGCGCAGCATGCGAACCGCGCGTGCGCTGTCGTCGATGTGATAAACCACGGTGCGTGAGGACTTGGCTGCGGCCGCATCGTGCAGACCCGGCAGCAGGGCGGCGACGGCGAGCAACACGAGGGCCGCGAAGGTATTCATGAATCGAGTGGCGATCTTGCTCATCGTGCGCTCCCGCAGGAATCAGGGCTGGTCACCGGTGTGGATGGGACGTGCCGCGGCCGACCAGCCATTGAAACCGCCTGCCAACGATACCGGTTCGGCGAAACCGAGTTGGCGCAGGGCGTCGGCGGCCAGTGCCGAGCGCGCGCCGCTGCGGCAACTGAGCACGATGGCGGCCGATCGATGGGCGAGGGCCGGATCCTGCAGGCAGTTCACCGCGGGATGGCCGTCGACCTGGAATTCGAGCACGCCGCGCGGAATGTTGATCGATCCGGGAATATGACCCGCATGGTATTCGTCCGGCTCGCGCACGTCGACGATCGGCGCGCCGCCTCGTTGCAGCGCGAGCAATTCCTCGTGGCCGATCTCGCGGATGCGCGTCTTGGCATCCACTACGAGGTCCTGTGCAGTTTTCATGCGGTGCTCCGGAGGCGGCAGGGTGAGTGATGACCAGCGTCAGAACTGATTGACCGGCAACTTCAGGTAACTCACGCCATTCGCCTCGGGTTCGGGCAACGCGCCGGCGCGGATGTTGACCTGCACCGACGGCAGCAGGAGGGCGGGCATGTCGAGCGTGGCGTCGCGTGCTTCGCGCACCTGCACGTAGGCCGCTTCATCGACGCCGTCACGGACATGGATGTTGCCGGCCTTTTGCGCCGCGATCGTGGTTTCGCAGCGATACTCGCGGCCGCCGGGGGCATAGTCGTGGCAGACGAAGACGCGGGTCTGACCGGGCAGTGCGTACAGGCGCTGGATCGAGCGATAAAGCACGGACGCGCTGCCGCCCGGAAAATCGCAGCGCGCGGTGCCGCCATCGGGCATGAACAGGCTGTCGCCGACGAACAGCGCATCGCCGATCCGGTAGCTGACGCTGTCGTTGGTGTGGCCCGGCGTGGGCATGACCCGGGCCGCGATCGAGCCGACGCGAAATTCCTCGTCGTCGGCGAACAGGTGATCGAACTGCGAGCCATCGACCGGGAAATGTTCGCCGAGGTTGAAGATCGTGCGAAAGGTCTTCTGCACCGTCCGAATGCCGGCGCCGATCGCGAGTGTCGCGTCCGGCCACTGCTGCTTCAGCCAATGGCCGGCACTCAGGTGATCGGCGTGGGCATGGGTTTCGAGGATCCACGATACCGTCAGGCCCTGGCTGCGCACCGCGGCCAGCACCCGCTCGGCGCTGTGCGTGGCGGTGCGCCCGGACTTCGCATCGAAGTCGAGCACCGGGTCGATGACCACGGCCGCTTGCGAGGCCGGATCGCGCACCAGATAGGTCCAGGTGCAGCTGTCCTTGTGGAAGAACGGAGTGACCGTCGGCGTCATGGCGAACCTCGATGCAGCCAGAGTTGCGGTGCGGTGCGGACCAGGATGAACAGGCCCATCAGCACCAGGAAGAAGGCGAAGATGCGTTTCAGGCGATGCTGCGGCAAGCGCTCGGCCAATTGTCCGCCGATCAGGCTGCCACCGGCGCCGATCGCGGTGAACAGCCCGATCAGGCGCCAGTCCAGGGCCATCCCGGCAGCCGCCAGCAAGCTCGCATGTTGGACGAATCCGCTGAACGCATTCAGCGCGATGATGGCGAGACTGGTGCCGATCGCACGATGCATCGCCAGGCCGCCGAGCAGGACCAGGGCCGGCAGGATCAGGAACCCGCCGCCGATGCCGACCAGTCCGGTGAGCATGCCGACCGCGAGGCCGTCAAGGATGATCCAGCGGCGCGCACGAGGTGGCGGCGGCACTGTCCGCACCGGCGTGGGGCGCGCCATCATCGTTGCGGCGACCAGCATCACCAGCGCGAACACGAACAATTGCACGACCCCGGGAATGTACGTCGATACCGCCGATCCGATGAAGCTGCCGAACATGCCCGGCAGCCCGAACCAGAGCACGCTGCGCCAGTCGACCTGGCGCTTGAACATGCGCGGCAGGGCGCCGGCCAGCGCAACGCCGCCGACGATCGCGAGCGAGCCGGCGATCGCGACCTTCTCCGGCTGCCCGACCAGATAGACCAGCACCGGCACGGTCAGGATCGAGCCGCCCGAACCGAGCAGCCCGAGTGTCAGTCCGATCGCGAGTGCGCCGATCAGCGCCAGCCACATCGACGGGACTCGCAAAAGACGATGGCCATGGGCAGGTTGGTGGCTGTCATCACGCGTTCGCGCCTGCGCTCGTCTCGGTGCGAAGCAACAGCGCGTAGTAAAGCAGCGGAATGACCACCAAGGTCAACACCGTCGAGATCAGGATGCCGAAGATCAGGCTGATCGCCAGACCGTTGAAGATCGGGTCGTCGAGGATGAAGAAGGCGCCGCCCATGGCCGCGACCGCGGTCAATGCGATCGGCTGCGCGCGCACCGCGCAGGCCTCGATCACCGCATCGGCGAGCACCATGCCCTGCGTGCGCGCGTGGTTGATGAAGTCGACCAGCAGGATCGAATTGCGCACGATGATGCCGGCCAGCGCGATCATGCCGATCATCGAGGTGGCGGTGAACTGCGCACCGAGCAGGGCATGGCCCGGCATCACCCCGATCGCGGTCAGCGGGATCGGCGCCATGATGATCAGCGGCACCAGGTAGCTGCGGAACTGCGCGACGACCAGCAGATAGATCAGCAGCAACCCGGCGGAGTAGGCCAGGCCCATGTCGCGGAAGGTCTCGAAAGTGATCTGCCATTCGCCGTCCCATTTCACCGCGAAGCGCGAGGTGTCGGTCGGTTGCGCGAAGAAGTACTGGTCGACCGGTTCGCCCGCGAGCGGGCGCTCGCGCAATTGCGCGACGACCTTGAACATGCCGTACAGCGGTGAATCGAGCGCACCGGCTTCGTCGGCGGTGACGTAGACCACCGGCGCCAGATCCTTGTGATAGAGCGTCTGCTCCCAGGGCTGCCGTTCGACCCGCACCATTTCCGACAGTGGCACCAGGCGGTCGTCCTTCGCGCGCAGGCGAATGGCGAGCAATTGCGCGAGGTTGGCCTGTTCACCCGCGGGCAGGCGCAGCCGGATCGGTACCGGATACTTCGACGCGCCATCACGCAGATAGCTGGCGTCGACGCCGGAGACCGCCAACGTCAACGCGTCCGCGATCTGTGTCTGGCTGATGCCGAGTCGCGCCGCGCGTTCGCGATCGACCACCACGACCTCGCGTGGTGCCGCGGATTCCATGCTGGTATCGATATCGACCAAGCCGTGAGTCGCCGCAAACATTGCCTGCAGGTCGTGGGCGATGGCGCGTGCGCGCGCCGCATCGGGCCCGTAGACCTCGGCCACGAGTGGCGCCATGACCGGCGGTCCCGGCGGCACTTCGGCGATCTTCACCGACGCGCCGTAGGTCGCGCCGATCGCGGCAAGGCGCGGACGCAGGGCACGCGCAATGTCGTGGCTCTTGCGCGAACGCGCGTGCTTGTCGACCAGGTTCACCTGCAGGTCGCCGACATGGGCACCGCTGCGCAGGTAGTACTGGCGGACCAGGCCATTGAAGTTCACCGGCGACGCGGTGCCGGCATAACCCTGGACGTGCATCACTTCGTGGACATCGGTCAGCGACTGCGCGAGTTCGATCAGCAACGCATTGGTGCGCTCCAGCGGCGTGCCCTCCGGCAGATCGACGACCACCTGGAATTCCGACTTGTTGTCGAATGGCAGCATCTTCAGCACGACCAGTTGCGCAACCGCGAGCAGGGCCGCGAGCAGCACCGCCGCGACCATGCCGCCGAACAGCATCAGGCGCCGGCGCCCGCCGCGTTCGCGATCGAGAAAGGGCAGGAGCACGCGCTTGAACAGGCGCGACAGCCGACCGTTGCCGTGCGCTGCATCTGCGCCGCCGCCCGTTGCGACATGACGCGACAACAACTTGTAGGCCAGCCAGGGCGTGACCGTCAGCGCGATCAGCAGCGAGATCAGCATGCCAACCGACGCATTGATCGGGATCGGACGCATGTACGGGCCCATCAGCCCGGAGACGAAGGCCATGGGCAGCAAGGCGGCGATCACCGTAAATGTGGCGAGAATGGTCGGCGCACCGACTTCATCGACGGCCGGCGGAATCGCATCGAGCAATTTCTTCGCGCCCAGCGCCATGTGGCGGTGGATATTTTCGACGATGACGATGGCGTCGTCGACGAGAATGCCGATCGAGAAGATCAGCGCGAACAACGACACGCGATTGATCGTGAAGCCCATCGCCCAACTGGCGAACAGGGTCATCGCCAGGGTCAGCACCACGGCCGTGCCGACCACGATGGCCTCGCGCCAACCCAGCGCGAACAGCACCAGCAGCACCACCGACAGGGTCGCGAACACCAGCTTCTGGATCAGTTTCATCGCCTTGTCGTTGGCGGTGTAGCCGTAGTCGCGCGTGGTCGTGATCTTGCACGCCCTCAGGCACGTGCGTGGCGCGCAGGGCATCGAGCCGGGCGAGGATGCCGCGGGTGATGTCGGCGGCGTTCGCGCCCGGCTTCTTGGCGATGGCAATGGTGACGGCCGGTGCGATGGCCAAGGTGCCCGCGGTCTTGCCGGCTTTGGCCTGCCAGACGTATTGACGCGGCAGATCGGCGCCGCGACGGATTTGCGCGACATCGGCGAGCAGCAAGGGACGCCCGTCGCGCAGTCCGATGATCAGGTTCGCGACCTCGTCGGCGTCCGCCAGCCAGGCACCCGCAGTGACCGGCACTTGCGTGCCTGGTGCAACACGTTCGCCAGCCTGTTGCACGACATTGGCTGCGGCCAGTGCGCCGGCCAGATCGGACGGCGCCATCCCGTAGGCGGCCAGGCGCGTGGCATCGAGTTCGACCACCACTGCGCGCTCCGGCGCGCCGATCGTGTAGACGTCGCGGGTACCCGGCACGCGCTTCAGTTCGGTCTCCAGCGTGTGCGCGACTTCGGCCAGTTCGGTGGCGCCACGGGCGTCGTCGCTGGACAGGGTCAGGCTCATCACCGGCACGTCGTCGATGCCCATCGGACGCACCAGGGGCGATCCGACCCCGAGCCGCTGCGGCGCCCAGTCCTGGTTCGAATAGACCTGGTTGTACAGGCGCACCAGCGCATCCTGACGCGGCACGCCGACCTGGAACTCGACGGTCAGCACGGCCATGCCCGGGCGCGACACCGAGTAGACGTGTTTCACCCCCTCCACTTCCGACAACACCTGTTCCAGCGGATAACTCACCAGGTTCTCGACGTCCTCGGCCGGCGCTCCCGCGAACGGCACCATGATGTTGGCCATGGTCACGTCGATCTGCGGTTCTTCCTCGCGCGGTGTGACCATCACCGCCACGAGGCCGAGCAGGAAGCCGGCGATGGCGAGTACCGGCGTCAACGGGTTGGCGACGAAGGCGCGCGCCAGTCGCCCGGACAGGCCGAGTGTCGGGGGCGTGTTCATTCGGCGTTCCTGCCGGTGCCGGTGATGTGGGCGAGGGCCGCCAGCGGATCGGCCGCGATGCGCTCACCCGCGGCGAGACCCGCCAGCACTTCGACTTGCTCGCCGAAGCGATGCCCGAGTCGCACCTGGCGCAGCGCCACGCGGTTCGCGGCATCGACCACGTACACCGCAGTCACTTCGCTGCGACGCACGAGCGCCGCCTCGGGAATCAGCACGCGCTCGGCCTGACCGATCGCGAAGGCGGCCTTGACGGTCATGCCGGGCTGCAGTCCGGTTTCCGTCTCCGGCAACTCGAGTCGCACACGGAAGCTGTGTGTCCTGGCGTCGGCGTACGGGAAGATGACGACGGCGCTGGCGTCGATGCGGCGGCCGTCATCGAGCAGGATCGCAGCGTGGGCATGCTCGCGGATCGCGGCGAGATCACCTTGCGGAATTTCCACCTCGACCCGCAGTTGCGCCAGCGACAGGCCCGAGATCAGGGCCTGGCCCGGGCGCACGGTTTCGCCGACCTGCACATGGCGCTCGGTCAGGATGCCGCTGTAGGGCGCGCGCACGACCGTGTAATCGACTTGTTCTCCGGCCTCTCGCACACCGGCACGCGCGGCTTCGAGTGCCGCTTTCGCCGCGTCGTGGCGCGCGACCGCCTGATCGTAAGCGGCCTGCGCGATCAGCTTCTTCGCAATCAGATCCTTGGCACGGTCAAAGGCCAGCTGCGCCTCGCGCGCATTGGCCTCGGACGCCCGCAATGCCGCATCGGCCTGACGGCGCCCCGACTGCTGTTCGACATCGGTGAAGCGCACGATGACGTCGCCGACCTTGACGTAGTCGTTCACGTCGAATGGAAGCTCGGTGACGCGACCGCCGGTCTGCGCCGACAGCGTCGCCTTGTTCACCGCATCCACGACACCGTCCCAAAGTCGCTCCTGCGTGGCCGACTGCTTCGCCACCGTCAAGGTCGCGAAGCCGACCGGTGCTGCGTTGCGCGGAGTCGGCGGATCGTCGCCGCAGGCCGCCAGGGCGAGGGCGGCAGCGAGTGCTGCAAGTCGGGTCAGTCGCATGTCGTTCTCACTTGAAAGCGCAGCCGGCCTTGAAGCCGAGCTTCGACAGGATCGTCGCCGCCGGGCAGAATCCGGTGAAGGAAGATTGCAGCAGATTCAACCCGACGAAGGTGGTCAACAGCAGCCACCACGGTGAAATGAAATAGGTGAGCAGGACGCTGAGCAGGATCATGCTGCCGGCGAATGCGAACATGGCACGGTCGAGGTTCATGGGATGTCTCCTTGAGTGGGGAATGTCAGGATTATTTGAGTCGCTCGATGCCGAGCGCCTTGAGCACGTATTTTTCGTAGATCGGTTCGGTATTGCCGGAGCGCATCTTGGCCAGGAAGTATTTTTCGAAGGCGATCTTGGCGAGGTGCACCCAACGTCCGACCTTGGCCCAGGTCACGTTGCGTGGCGGGATCTGCGGGATCGCGACGAAGGCCGCGCCGGTGTCGCCCATGTCGGCGAGGCAGATCGCGTTCCAGGTCGCCTTTGCCGCGACGGCGCGGCCTTCGATGTCGGCCTTGATGTTGCTGACGATGGCGGTGACCATCGACTCGATCATGAAGCCGGTCTTCGGCGCCCCGGTCGGCACCGGCGTGACTTCCACCGGCGGAATCGCGACGCAGACGCCGGCCGAATAGACGTTCGGATATTTCGGATTGCGCTGGTGTGCGTCAATCTGCACGAAGCCGCGCGGGTTGCACAGGTCCTTGGCCTGGCGCACGGCATCGACGCCGGTGAACGGCGGCATCACCATCGCGTACTTGAACGGCAGAGCGTGTTCCTTGACCGGCTGACCGCGATCGTCGAGTTCCTGCGCTCTCACCTCGCTCGCGCCGATCTCGGTGATCTTCGCGTTCGTGATCCACTTGATGTGGCGCTGGCGCAGTTCGGATTCGAGCAGGCCCTTGGAGTCGCCGACACCGCCGAGCCCCATGTGGCCGACATAGGGTTCGCTGGTCACGTAGGTCATCGGCACGCGGTCGCGAAGCTTGCGCTTGCGCAGGTCGGCGTCGAGGATCATCGCGAACTCGTAGGCCGGGCCGAAACAACTCACGCCCGGCGCGGCGCCGATCACGATCGGGCCCGGGTCCTTGAGGAACTGTTCGTAGGCAGCCCAGGCGGTCACGGCATGGTCGGTCGTGCAGATCGACTGGGTATGCGCGGACGGCCCGAGGCCGGGCACTTCATCGAAGGCGAGCCGCGGGCCGGTGGTGATGACGAGATAGTCGTAGTCGAGCGTGCGGCCGTCGCGCAGCAGCACCTGGTTCGACTCTGGCAGGACGCGCTCGGCGCCGGCAGCTTCGAAGCCGATGCCTTTCTTCGCGAGATGGACGGGTGCATCGATCTGGATGTCGGCCGCCTTGCGCCAGCCCACGGCCACCCACGGATTCGACGGCGTGAAGCTGAACTTCGTGCCCTCGCCAATGACGGTGATCTCTGCCCTGTCCTTGCCGAGCGCTGCGCGTAGCTCGTAAGCCACGCTCATGCCACCAATGCCTGCACCGAGTACGACGATCCGCTTCATGAGGCCCTCCCTCCGGGCTGTATGTGAATTAGATATTGCTAATATAGAGATGCCTAATTTAGAATGCAAGTGTCGCCTGCATCTGCGGGCAAAGGAGGCCACGCATGACCCGATCGACTCGCCGCGTTGCCGCATCGGCACCGACCATGGCGGCCGCGATGGCCGCACAGGCCGAGTTGGCCGCCGACTTGCTCAAAGCGATGGCGCATCCGCAGCGACTGCGGGTGCTCTGCCTGCTGGTCGAGGGCGAACGTTCGGTGGGCGAGATCAACCGCGACATCGAACTCAGCCAGTCGGCCTTGTCGCAACACCTCGCGAAACTTCGCGACGAAGGCCTCGTGGCGACGCGCAAGGAGGCGCAGACGGTGTTCTACAGCCTTGCTGCGGGCCCGGCCCTTGAGGTCATCCGTACCCTGCACGATGTCTATTGTCCGGGCACAACGCCCGCTCGCATCTGTTCCTGAGGAGTCATTACCCATGTTCTCGCAAATCAAATCCTTGCTGGGTCTGGGCGGCAACGCAGTCACGCCGCAGGAGGCGGTACGTCGCATCAATGCCGGTGCCCAGGTGGTGGATGTGCGCGAGCCCGAGGAATTCGCACAGGGCTCCATCGCCAGCGCAGTCAATGTTCCGCTGTCCTGCATCGATCGCGAGGGCATGGCCGCGCTTGAGCGCGCCGGTCTCGCCCATGGCCATGGCGACGTGTTGATCATCTGTCGCAGCGGTGCACGCTCGGGCAGCGCCTGCGCCCGGTTGCAATCGAACTTGGGCGAACGCGCCGTCAATCTGCAGGGCGGGCTGATGGCCTGGGTCGGTGCCGGCCTGCCGGTCGGTCGCGGTTGAGATGGCCATGCGCATCTGCGTCTATTGCGCGTCCAGCGCACAATGTGATCCGGACTACCACCGCTCGGCTTTCCGCCTCGGCGAATTGCTGGCCGACGCCGGTTGCACCACGGTGTATGGCGGCGGCGGCATGGGCTCGATGGGCGCCCTAGCCGACGGCGCGTTGTCCCGGCAAGGTCATGTGGTCGGGATCATTCCGCGCTTCATGACCGAAGTGGAATGGCAGCATCCCGGATTGGCGACGCTCGACATCGTCGAGGACATGCGCGAGCGCAAGCATCGGCTGCTGACCGGATCGGATGCCGTGGTCGCCCTGCCCGGCGGTTGCGGCACGCTGGAGGAAGTGTTCGAGGCGATTACCCTGAAGCGCCTCGGCCTGTACCTGAAGCCGATCGTGTTCGTGAACACGCGGGGCTACTACGACGGCCTGCGCGATTTCCTGCAGCACACCATCCGCGAACGCATGATGGGCGAGGCGCATGCGGCGATATGGCAGTTCGTCGACACGGTCGAGGATGTCCTGCCGGTGATCCGCGCCAGCGATGCGTGGCCGGAAGACGCACGTGCGTTCGCGGCCTTGAAGCCGAGTTGACTCAGCCGCGTGTCGGCGTGTACAGCGCACGCTCGATCTGCGGCAGGATTTGCCGGGTGAGCACCTGCGCGCCGGTCTGGTTCTGGTGGTAAAGATCGAAAAAGAGATCGCAGCGGGTGCGGTCGCCGTCGTCGAACGTCGTGCTCACGTCGATCAGCACGATCTCGCCGGACGCGGCCAGCGGATCCAGCACCATGTGCGCCCAGGCGATGCTGCCCTTGGGCAGCAGTTCCTTGCGCCACACATGGGTGATCGGCATCAGCACCACGACCGGCGGCTGCGGCCAGTCCATGTCGCGGATCTGGGTCTGGCGCAGTTCGAGCAGGGCGCGCCGTTCCTCGCCCAGCGTGTCGGCGCGCAGGCCGCTCCAGTCCGGCGACAGGCCGACGCTCGGAAGCAGCGACTTGCATTGATCGATCGGCGTCTGCTGCTCGGGCGTCGCTGCCGTGGCCCCGGCGCATTCTGCGACGGTGGCCATCGGCAGTCCGCACAGGTCCTGCTCGATGTGCGGCCCGTCGAACAAGGGATGCTGGCCGTAGCTGCGGAACCAGTTGAGCGTCCGAAACAATTCGCGGGGCGATTGCAGCGCGAACTGCACCGCCTGCCGATAGCCGAACAGGGCCGAATAGGCACCGTACGTGCTCAGGTCGCCGGGCACGAATTGCGCGCGCACATCGTCCTCGACCTGCCAGGGCGATTGCAGGGGCTGCACGATCGCGAGTTCGTAGCTGCCATTGCTGGTCCAGGTCATGTCGGCCGCCGATAGTGCGATCACGACACCTTGCACGTCCGGGCGTTCGCGCCGCAGCCAGCGCGACTGTTCGATGATCGTCATCCAGTGCGAACCCGGCATGCTCAGGTTCGCGTGCACCAGCCCATGGCCGCGGGCAGCTGCCGCCAGTGCGGCGTGGTCCAGACCGTACTCGGCGCGCGAACTGCCGAGCGTGGCGATGTCGATGCGGTCACGGTGATCCTGTACCGCGTCGCGCATGCGGATGGTGGTGCCGGAATGGCTTTGCGGTGGCACCAGCGGATCCCACGCACCAAGGCGGAACGCCGCCTCGATGGCAACGAGGCCGATGGCGGGAAGCAGAAGTCGGAACAGGATCGGCCGCATGTCAGAACTGGAAGTAGATGAACGGTGCCGAAAACTGCGGCGTGAACAAGATCATGATCAGCAGGCAGGCCAGTGTCGCGCTCGAATGCAGCCACAGCGGACCCTCGCCGATACGATGCTTCAGTCGGTAGCGCGCGCCCGCGAAATGCAGCAGCAGGAAGGCGGCGAGCGCGAGGGCCAGCATTTGCAGCGCCGCCAGGCCGGCGGAGGCGTCGAACAGGTCGCCGAGCTTGTCCAGCACCAAAAGGCTGGACGCGAGGTCGGGCGCGCGGAAGAAGATCCACGCGAAGCAGACCAGGTGGAAGGTCAGGAACCAGCGGAATACTCGCATGCCGAGGGCGTTCGACTGCCAGCCCGGAATCCGGAAGAGCAGGCTGCGCTCGATGGCCAGCCAGAGGCCATGAATGCCGCCCCAGATCACGAAATTCCAGCTCGCGCCGTGCCAAAGGCCACCGAGCAGCATCGTCAACATGAGATTGACCTGGGTGCGCGTCGGGCCGTTGCGATTGCCGCCGAGTGCGATGTACAGGTAGTCGCGCAACCAGCGCGACAGCGTCATGTGCCAGCGCCGCCAGAACTCCTGCAGGCTGGTCGCGATATACGGGTAATTGAAATTCTGCGGAAAGCGGAAGCCGAACAGCAGCGCGATACCGATGGCGATGTCGGTATAGCCGGAAAAATCGAAATAGATCTGGAAAGCGAAACCATAGATCGCCAGCAGTACCGCTGCGGGATCGCTGCCGGACAAGTTGTTCCAGATCGGGTCGGTGGCTGCCGCGAGCGAATCCGCGAACACCACCTTCTTCACGAAGCCGAACATGATCAGCGTGATCGCGTACGCGATCTCCTTCCACGGCAGGCGCTTGGGATGGTCGAGTTCGTGGAAGAACTCGCTGGCGCGCACGATCGGGCCGGCCACCAGTTGCGGGAAGAACGCGATGAACAGAGCGTAGTCGAGCAGGCTGCGACGCGGTTTGAGTTCGCCACGGTACACGTCGATGGTGTAGCTCATGCTCTGAAACGTGTAGAACGAGATGCCGACCGGCAGCAGCACATCAATGGCGCTGAAGTGCAGCGCAGTGCCGGCTGCCGCCGCGACGTCGTTGGCGCTGGTGATCACGAAATTCGCGTACTTGAAGAAGGCAAGCACGCCCAGGTTGCCGATCACGCTGATCGTGATCAGTCGCTTCGGATGCAGGGTTTTCGCGAAATGCAGCCCGACCCAGTAGTCGAACACGGTCGAGAACAGGATCAGGCCCAGGTACTGCCAGTTCCACGACGCGTAGAAGTACCAGCTGGCCAGCAGCAGGACCCACTTGTGCAGTGTCGAATAGCGACGCATCGGCGCCACCATCGCGTACACGACGAGGAAGAACAGGACGAACGTCCAGGAATTGAAATTCATCGGGATCGAATCAGGCGCCGCAACACCGCATTATCCCGATTGCACGCCGCCAGCGCCAATCGACGTCAGGCGACGGGCCGCAGCACCAGCGACATCACCGCGATGTAGTGGCTGATGCTGCCGGCCAGCACGAAGACGTGCCAGATGGCGTGCGCATAGCGCAGCTTCTGGTGCATGTAGAACCAGGTGCCGCCGGTGTAGAACACACCGCCCACGAACAGCCAGCCCAGCGTCCAGTTGTCGAGGTTCTGCAGCACCGGCTTGATCGCGACGACGACCAGCCAGCCCATGGCGACGTAGATGATCGTCGACGCGAGCTTGAAGCGGCCGGTAAAGAACAGCTTGAAGATCACCCCGAGCATGGCCAGGGTCCATATTGCGCCGAACAGCCACCAGCCCCAGTTGTCGCGCAGGGCGATCAACGAAATCGGCGTGTAGGTGCCGGCGATCAGCAGATAGATGGCGCAATGGTCGAAGACCTTGAGTCGCGCCTTGGCCTTCGCGTGCGGCACGGCGTGGTAGAGGGTCGAGGCGACATAGAGCAGGACCAGCGTGACGCCATAGACGATGACGCTGCCGAGCTTCCAGATATCGCCATGGATCGCCGCCAGCGTGATCAGCACCGACGAGCCGCACAGTGCCGCGACGACGCCGAGTCCGTGCGTCAACGCATTGGCGACTTCTTCGCGCAGGGAATGGGCGTGACTCATCGTGGCAGGGTGTGTGGGTCGCTGTGGAGCAATTGCTCTGCTGCCGATCAGTCGTGCGAGTCGAAGCCGCCGCCGCCGAAGTCGGGCGTGCCGAGTTCCTGCACGCCGTGATCGTCTTCGCGCTCTTCGCGCGGTGCGGATTCGCTGTCGGTCTGCGATACCGGGCCGGCGCCGGCATGGGCCTGGCGCCACCAGGTGTAGTTCTTCTTCGGCAGGCCGGCGTCGCGCGCATTCGCCTCGAGCACGAGTTCGCTCTTGCGTTCGGCCGTGAGCGCGGTCCAGTGGCAATCCAGCACCGCGCCTTCGAGTGCATACAACAGGTTCAGGCTCGGCTTGAAGCCGGCGCGTTTGACCTTCATGAAGACTTCAAGTGCGCCGATCGCGCGCACCTCGTCGTCGGTCTTGATGCCGACCTGGCGCAACCACGCCGCCGACTTCGGCCCGACGTTGCGGATCTTGACGGTGCTCATGCGGCAGCCTCGAAGCGGGTGGGGTCGTTCAGTTCGATCCAGGTCTCGACCAGGGCTTCCATGCCGCGGCGGTCGTCCTCGTCGAAGCGGTTCAGCACCGGGCTGTCGACATCCCAGACGCCGATCAGGAAGCCATGGCCGTCGAACATCGGGACCACGATCTCGGATTCGGAGGCCGAGTCGCAGGCGATGTGGCCGGGAAACGCGTGCACGTCGGCCACCAGCTGGGTCTGCCTGGTGGTCGCGGCGGTGCCGCAGACACCCTCGCCGAGCGCGATGCGCACGCACGCCGGCTTGCCCTGGAACGGACCGACCACCAGTTCGCAGCCGTCGTAGAAGTAGAAGCCGCACCAGTTCAATTGCGGCAGCGCGTGATAGACCAGCGCCGCGAAATTCGCGGCATTCGCGATGCGGTCGCGCTCGTCCGCCATCAGCGCGCGCGCCTGCGCCACGAGTTCGCGATACAGCGTCGGCTTGTCGGTCGTGGTGAGGGTCGGTGCTTCGAACACGGCAGCTTTCCAGTCCAGCAGGACGCGCAGTTTAACAGCGTGAGCCGATAAGCTCCGCGCATGACATCGCCGATCTCATTCTTCGTCACCGGCACCGACACCGGCGTCGGCAAGACCCACATCAGCAGCGCGCTGCTTCTGGCGATCCGGCGCCGGGCGCTGAAGGCCTACGGCTACAAGCCAGTCGCCAGCGGTTGCGAACGCCGCGGCGAGGAATGGATCAGCGACGACGCCGAGAAGCTGCGCGCCTATTCGACCACACCGACGCCCGATCTCGCCTTGATGAATCCGATCGCGTTGCCGGAACCGATTGCGCCGCATCTCGCCGCGGCGCATGCCGGGCGCGAGATCGAGTTGCCGCCCTTGCTGGCTGCCCATCAGGCGCTGTCGCTGGGTGCGCATGCGATCGTTGTTGAAGGCGCCGGCGGTTGGGCGATTCCCTATTCCGATCACTTGATGCAGGCCGATCTGGTGCGCGCCCTGAAGTTGCCGGTGGTGCTGGTGGTCGCCATCCGCCTCGGCTGCATCAACCACGCCATCCTCAGCGAAATCGCGATCCGGGCCGACAAGTGCGAACTGGTGGGCTGGATCGCGAATCGCGTCGACCCCGATTGCCGTTATCCGGACGAAGTGGTCGCGTCGGTGCGCGAGGAGCTCGACGCGCCGCTGCTGGCCGACTGCCCGTTCGGCGCGAATATCGATCTCGCGGCACAGAAGCTCGCGCCGGCCCTCGATGCACTCGGTCTGGTCAGACGAAGTTGAACACTCAAGGAATCGCGCTCGCGTCGATGGCGGATTCTTCACCCGGCGCCTCGACGGTGTAGCCGCGCTTGCGCAGTTCGGCGGCGTAACCGTCTTCGCGCAGCAACTGGCCCATGGGCAATACTGCGAACGTGCTGTGATTCGCCTTCAGTGCTTTTTCCGCCGCTTCCAGCCAAGCGTCGCGGGCGCGCTCGCGCAGGTTCACGAAACCGAATTTCTCGAGGTTTGGGGCACCGAACAGACTGCGCAGGCAAGTGTCGTAGCTGTCGGTAAAAGCCATCGCGCGCAACGCATCGACATCGCCCGCGGCCCAGGCGTTCGCGCGCCGGCGCATGGTGTCGAGGTCGTGCTCCACATAGGTCATGGTCTTGTCGAGGCAGGCGACGTCGTCGAGCGTGGTGTCTGCGAATTCGGCGAGCAGGCCCTTCATGTCCTTGACCATGACGATGACCTTGGGTGATTCGACCGGAACCTTGGCCTTCTTCGCGAGTTTGCTCGCGCGTTCGATCACGCCGTCGTTGTCGCGCAGTCCGGCAACGTCGATCGCCTCCTTGTACAACTCCTGCGCGACAAAGATCGGTCGGCGCTTCTCCAGTCCGCGGGTCGACCGGAAGTACTGTTTCGACAATGCTTTCCAGCGCGCGTAGACCTCGGGGGGCAGCACGTCCGGCAGCGTCTCCTTGCCCGGATTCTTGCGGATCGCGAACAGTTTCGGCACCAGCGCGAGTTGTGCGAAGAAGCCGATGTCGGAGCGCACGTTGATGGTCGGACCGAGCAATACCTGCTGCGAATCGCGGATGATGCTGTCGACATCGGCCGCTTCCCATTGCATGCGTTTCGGTACCGGCGTCAGCGTGCCGAGAATCCACATCTCGTTCTCGCCCCGGCTGACCCGCCACAGGCTCGGCCCGGGTTGCAGGCCCGATACCTCGACCGCATCCATTTGCCGGGTGACTTCGGGGGTGTCCTGCGCCGTCGCACACAGGCTTGCCACCACCAACAGCAAAGCCGCTCGCCATTCCATCGTCTGTCGCATCATTCGTCCCTCGAAGGCGCGCATTCTCCGAAGTGTGCGATGAACGGTTCGTTACGCCACTGCGGAACCCCGATTCGTCACTCGCGCCGTTGTCCGTCTCGACCATCCGGTCGGGAGGAACCCCCATGTCGCAGAACGCCGCACCCATCGCCCAGATCAATGTCACGCCGCTCGTCGACGTCCTGCTCGTGCTGCTGATCATCTTCATGATCACCGCACCGACCCTGACCGATCGTCTGGTGCTGACATTGCCGCAACCGGTCAAGCACCAGCCGCCACCACCACCGGAACCGTTGCGCTTGCGCATTGCCGGCGACGGGGCGCTGGCGCTCGACGGGCAACGCATCAGCGCCAACGTCCTGGCGGCCGAGATCGCGTTTCTGGCGGCGCGTGAGCAGCCCCCGGGCATCGAGATCGATGCCGACGACGCGGTCGCCTATGCCCACATCGTCGATGTGCTGGGCACGCTGAAAAACGAGGGGCTGACGCGCGTCAGTTTCAAGACACACGGGAATTGAGCCGACGACAGCGCCAAAGGTCATTGGGGGTCGCGCTGTTCGTGACGGATTCATCGGCGCCGGCGATGATGCGGGGAGGGCGTGGCGATGGCCGCCGCGCCGCCTGCGAAGAAAGGAACGTTCCATGCGCTATTCCCCCTTGCTGTTGATCGCGGCGCTGGCCGCAAGCACGTCCGCCCATGCCCTCGATGGCTATGTCGGCGTCGGCATCACCCAGGCACCCGACGCCAACCAGGTTCGGGTCGGGCCGGGTGCCACGCTGAAAGAAGACAATGACGCGTTCGCGCGAGCCTTCGGCGGCATCTGGATCAACGAGAACTTCGCGGTCGAGGCGGCTTACCACGATTTCGGCCAGCGCAAGCTCGGTCCCTTCCCCGATCTCGGCTACGACCTCGAAGCCGATGGCTGGTCGCTCGGCATCGTCTATGAGTACGGCGATGCCGCCTGGGCCCCGTACACCAAGATCGGCTATTTCACCGCCGATATCGAGGGCGAGAGCACCACCATCGCCGGCTCGCGACGCGTCAACGATTCAGACGATGGCCTGATGCTTGAAGGCGGCGTGCGTTGGACGCCGAACGACACGTTCTCGCTGCGCGGCGGCTACGAATGGTTCGATTTCAATGGCGGCGGTGACGGTGGCCTGACCATCGCCGCGCAGATTTCGTTCTGATCAACCCGGTTTGGGTGGCATCGGGAAGGGCGTGATCTTGTCGCCGCTCGCGGCATCGCGGATCGACGCGGTGCCGCGGCGTTCCACTTCCTCGATGCGCAGGATCGCCTGGATCGGCAGGTGCAGGGATTTCGTGTCCTTGAACTCGTCACGCAGTTTCTCTTCGGACGGATCGACGATCACGCTGCTGGCCTCGTCGAACACGAGATCGCTGATCGTCGTGAAGCCCCACAGGTCCGAGGAATGCACCGAGCGCGCATACAGCTCGTAGCTCTTGCCCTGGTTCAGGAAACTGATCTTGTACAGCGGTTTCTTGCGCATGCCGCTATTCTGCCGCGTCGTACCGGGGCCGCCAATGCGCGCGCCGCGAAATCGAGGAGCCGAACGATGCAGTGTTACGTTTATCGCAGCGAAAAGCGCGGTGATACCTATGTCTATCTGCGCGAACGCGACGCCTTCGGATTGTTGCCGGCGAATCTCGCGGCCAGCCTGGGGGCGCTCAGTTTCGTGCTGGAAGTGGCGTTGACCCCGGAGCGCAAGCTCGCGCGCGGCGATGCCGCCGTGGTTCGCGCGAATCTGGCCGCGAGCGGTTTCCACATCCAGTTTCCGCCGAGCGTCGACGGCGAAATCACGCACTGAGTCTCGCGGCATAATCGCCGCCACGTTGGGGGAAGACCGACATGCAACCGAATCTGTCACGCATCGCCAGTCTCTGCATGACGCTGGCGGCCCTGTGCCTTGCACAAGCGGTCGATGCCGCCAACGTCTACAAGTGCAAGAACAAGGACGGCAGCGTGGTGGTATCGAACACGCCCTGCGCCAAGGGTGCGGAACCGGATGCGAAACTGAGCAGCGGCAGCAGCACCGCGCCGGCGTACCGCAGCCCCTGCGAACGCGTCGAGGCAACGGGCGCGGGACTGGTCCAGATCGCCGCGAAGATGACGCCGGCGCAGGCGCACGCAGTCGAGGTCGAAGCGTTCGGTCGGCTCAATTCGGCGGGTGCGTCGCGGGTGCTGGCGGAAATCGGCAGCGGCGGCGTGTTGCGCGTCTGTGCGTTCTTCCCGGGCGGTGACGCTTTTGAAACCCTGATCGAACCGAATGGTCTTGTGCGTCGCGATGGCGTGGTCGATGCCGACGATCCGGTGATGCGCGCCGCGAAGCCGATCCGCAACGGCATCGAGGTCTGCAGTGCCGAGATCGACCAGTGCCGCAATCGCTACTCGGCGGTCGGCGTGGAACGCGAGGAGTGCATCAGTAGCATTGCCACCTGTGGTCCGGACCAGCATGCCGATTGCTGCCCGAAAGCCTGTTTCGACGCCTACTGGAAGCCGCCGTTCGAACATGGCGCCGGTCTCGCGGCCATGCAGGCCACGGGCGCATGCAAGGCCGCGGGCGCGCTGCGTCGCTGAGCGCCTCGGTATTTGCACGTTATTGGTGCATTCAAACGCACGAGGATGGGGCGCGCGCGCCAACTTCGCTAGCATCGCCGCTTGGAACACCACACGGCCCTTGGGCCGCCAGCAGAGAGCGCAGCGATGAGCCAGATCCACGACCTGTTGAACGACGACCTCGATCCCAGCGAAACCCGCGAATGGATGGAGGCGATCAGTGCCGTCATCGGTCGTGACGGGGCCGAGCGCGCGCACTTCCTGATGGAACGCATGGTTGACGAGACTCGTCGCGCCGGCGGCCATTTGCCGTTCCCGATGACGACGGATTACATCAACACCATCCCGCCCTCGCGTGAGGCGAAGCCGGATGGCGATGCGGCGCTGGAATGGCGCATCCGTTCGATCCTGCGCTGGAACGCGATGGCGATGGTGGTGCGCGCGAACCGCAAGCCGGGTGAACTTGGCGGCCACATCTCGTCGTTCGCGTCGAGCGCCACGTTGTACGACGTCGGCTTCAACCACTTCTGGCGTGCGCCGAGCGATGCCCATCCGGGCGATCTGCTTTACATCCAGGGCCACAGTTCACCGGGCATCTACGCCCGCGCCTTCCTCGAAGGCCGCCTGCGCGAGGACCAGCTCGACCACTACCGCATGGAGGTCGATGGTCGCGGCATCTCGAGTTATCCGCATCCCTGGCTGATGCCGGATTTCTGGCAGACGCCGACGGTCTCGATGGGGCTCGGCCCGATCAGCGCGATCTATCAGGCGCGCTTCTTCAAGTACCTCGAACATCGTGGCCTGATGCCGGTATCCGACCGCAAGGTCTGGTGCTTCATGGGCGATGGCGAGTCGGACGAACCGGAATCGCTGGGCGCGATCGCGCTCGCCGGGCGCGAGAAGCTCGACAATCTGGTGTTCGTGATCAACTGCAATCTGCAGCGGCTCGATGGCCCGGTGCGCGGCAACGGCAAGATCATCCAGGAGCTGGAGGGCGTGTTCCGCGGCGCCGGCTGGAATGCGCTCAAGGTGGTCTGGGGCAGCCATTGGGATGCGCTGCTGCAGCGTGACCCGAACGGCGTGCTGCGCAAGCTGATGAACGAGACGCTCGACGGCGAGTACCAGAACTACAAGGCCTTCGGCGGCGCGTACACGCGCGAACATTTCTTCGGCAAATACCCCGAAACCAAGGCGCTGGTCGCGAACTTGTCCGATGACGACATCTGGCATCTCAATCGCGGCGGGCATGATCCGCACAAGCTCTATGCGGCCTATCACGCGGCGTCCAACCAGAAGGGCATGCCGACGGTGATTCTCGCCAAGACCGTGAAGGGCTACGGCATGGGCGAGGCCGGAGAGGCGCAAAACATCACGCATCAACAGAAGAAGCTCGATACCGACTCCATCCGCCACTTCCGCGATCGCTTCAAGCTGCCGATCAAGGACGAGGATCTGGAAACGGTGCCGTTCTACCACCCGGGCGAGAACTCGCCCGAAGTGCAGTACATGAAGTCGCGCCGTGCCGCGCTCGGCGGGTCGTTGCCGCAGCGTCGCCGCAAGGCCGACGAGTCGCTGCCGGTGCCGGAACTCGCGACCTTCGATCGACTGCTGAAATCCTCGGGCGAGCGCGAGATTTCGACGACGATGGCTTTCGTGCAGGCCTTGAACCTGGTGTTGCGCGACAAGGCCGTCGGCCCGCGCGTGGTTCCGATCGTCGCCGACGAGGCGCGCACGTTCGGCATGGAAGGCTTGTTCCGCCAGATCGGCATCTATGCGCCGTTCGGTCAGTTGTACAAGCCGGTCGATGCCGACCAGTTGATGTACTACCGCGAAGACGCGGCCGGGCAGGTGTTGCAGGAAGGCATCACCGAGGCCGGCGCGATGTGTTCGTGGCTGGCGGCGGCAACGAGCTACAGCACCAACAACCTGCCGATGCTGCCGTTCTTCATCTTCTATTCGATGTTCGGCATGCAGCGCGTCGGCGATCTCGCCTGGCTCGCCGGCGACATGCGCGCGCGCGGCTTCCTGCTCGGTGCCACGTCCGGTCGCACGACGCTCAATGGCGAAGGCCTGCAACACGAGGACGGTCATTCGCACCTGCTGTCCAGCGCGATCCCGAATTGCAAGAGCTACGATCCGACTTTCGCATTCGAAGTCGCGGTGATCCTGCAGGACGGCATGCGTCGCATGCTCACCGAGCAGGAAGATTGCTACTACTACATGACCCTGGTGAACGAGAACTACGCGCACCCGGAAATGCCGGAAGGCGCGGCCGAAGGAATCATCCGCGGCATGTACTTGCTCAAGGACGCCGGCAAGTCGAAGAAGAACGAATTGCGCGTGCAGTTGATGGGGTCCGGCACGATCCTGCGCGAAGTCATTGCGGCGGCCGAACTGCTGGAGAAGGATTTCGGCGTGAAGTCCGACATCCACAGCTGTCCGAGCTACAACGAATTGCGCCGCGACGGCGCCGATGTCGAGCGCTGGAACCGCCTGCATCCGGAATCGGAGCCGCGCAGCGCGTGGATCACGCAGCAACTGCAAGGTCGCGACGGCCCGGCCATTGCCGCCACCGACTACGTGCGCCAGTACGCCGACCAGGTGCGCGCCTATCTGCCCAAGGGCATGGCCTATACCGTGCTCGGCACCGACGGCTTCGGCCGCTCCGACACCCGCGCCAACCTGCGTCGCTTCTTCGAAGTCGACCGCCACTGGATCGCCCACGCCGCGATCAGCGCCCTCGCCGACGAAGGCAAGCTCAAGCGCGCGGATGTCGCCAAGGCCATCAAGCTCTACGGCATCGACATCGACAAGGCGAATCCGATGGGGGTGTGAAAATGGCGCAGTCCAAGATCAAGTCCGGAGCAGAATTCCTCCAATGGATGGGACCGTTGTTGGATGCGCTCCGTGCGCTTGGTGGTGAAGCGAAGCCCGCAGAAGTTGGTGAATGGATTGCCGGAAAATTGAAGGTTCCGGAAGAAGAGCTCGCAAAAATCAATCAGAACAAGCGGTCTCGATTCGCTAACCAAGTGGCCTGGGCTCGACAGTTTCTGGTTTGGGAGGGTTTGCTCGATGGATCTCGTAGAGGGGTCTGGTCACTGACATCGAGCGGGTGGAAGGTTCACCTCACGCCGGATCAGTCGCGCGGAATCGCTGCTAGATGGGGAAAGATCCACGCGGATGCAAGAAGAGCAGAAGAGTCTAAGCAGACGCCCAGTGATTCTGCAGATTTAGCCGCCATACCGGATGAGGAGGTCTTCGAGGATGTTTTGCTCGCCACGTTGCGCGGGCTCCCGGCTAGAGGATTCGAGCTCGTTTGTGTTCAGCTCTTGCGCCGATGCGGACTCGAATCGGTCGAGGCTACCCAACAGTCTCGGGACTTCGGAATCGATGGATTTGGAACGCTACGATTGAATCCCGTCGTGACCGTTCGTGTCGCCTTTCAGGCCAAGCGGTACAAGGATGTCGTTGGGCGCGAAGTCGTAGCTCAATTTCGCAACGACATTTCGGGGTTGGCCGAGAAGGGCGTCATCATCACGACGGGTCGATTTACAAAGGACGCGCGCGCCGAGGCAACGATGCCAGGACGCAGCCCTATCGAACTTATTGATGGTGAGCAACTGGTCGCGTTGTTTATCGAGAAGGAACTTGGTGTGAAGCCCCGCACTGTTCACGATGTTGACGGTGAGTTCTTCGCCAGATTCCGAGGGGCGTAACTTCGTTGTGTGTGATCAAGTATCTTCGCTCTCGCGAGGAGAGAGGCGAGGTGATTCGATGTATTTCCTGATCGACTACGACCGCAGTGCAGGCAAGTTGATGTCGATGACTCCTTTCGACGCCAATCAAGCCGCACTTGCCCGTTCGCAGCGTCTGACCTTGGAGTTGGAACACAACGCCGCTGGTCGGATTCGCGAAGTCGTCATCTTGCAGGCGCCTTCCGAAGCGCACATCCGCAAGACCCATCGCCGGTACTTCGAAACCTTGGAAGAACTGGTGAAGCTGGCGGGTTGATCGGCGCCGCGTCCGTTGTTGTCCGGGGCACCGCGAATGCACCATCCTGTTCTCGATTTCTGGTTCCGCGAGATCGATCCGGCGCAGTGGTGGCGGGTCGATGCGGCGTTCGATGAACTGATTCGCAGCCGTTTTCTCGACCTGCATCGGCAGGCGGCGGCGGGCGAGTTGTTCGCTTGGCGGGCGACGGCGCAAGGACGATTGGCCGAGATCATCGTGCTGGACCAGTTCTCGCGGAACCTGTTCCGCGGCACGCCGGGCGCGTTTGCGCAGGACGGTATGGCACTGGTTTTGGCGCAGGAAGCAGTGGCAGCGAGCGCGCACGAATCGCTGATTCCGGTCGAGCGTGGTTTCCTGTTCCTGCCCTACATGCACAGCGAGTCGCGTCGGGTTCATGTCGAGGCCGAGCGCCTGTATCGCGAGTTCGCGTTGCCCGGGAACCATGACTTCGAATTGAAGCACCAAGCCATCATCGACCGCTTCGGTCGGTATCCGCACCGGAACGCGATCTTGGGGCGGGCATCAACGGTCGAAGAAATTGAATTCCTGAAACAACCCGGTTCATCGTTCTGAGGTACACCCATGTCCACCCACAAACCCATCGACGAAGCCAAGCTCGACAAGATCGTCGCCGATGCAGCGAAGGCGAAGCGCGAGCGTGAGGGCGGTTATCGCGAGCGCGCGCTCGGCCTGTATCCGTGGATCTGCGGACGCTGCGCGCGCGAGTTCACGCGGGTGAACCTGAGCGAATTGACGGTGCACCATCGCAACCACAATCACGACGACAATCCGGCGGACGGCAGCAATTGGGAACTTCTGTGCCTGTATTGCCATGACAACGAGCACCAGCGCCAGATCGAACATGACGCAGGCGCCACCGGCGTCCGCGAGACACCGACGGCGGGCGCCACATCCAACCCGTTCGCGAATCTCAAGTCGCTGTTGCGACGGGGTTGATCGCGCATGAACGGGCGTTGTCGGGCCACGATGCGGACGACGCCGCGATGGATGCGATCGATGCCGCCGAAGACGAAGGTGATGACGAATCCGCATTGAAGCCTGGTCGTCGCGGCGAATGCGACGACCGGCGCTCTCACGGCGTCGGCGCACGGCCCTTTCCATCGCGCTCGTTCGGTCGTTAAATCCGGAGACCGCGCCGCGGTAAGGGGGATGCATACGCGATGGATGCCCGGAAGTCGTCTGCGATGTTCGTGCGCGCCCTGATCCGCGCATGGGCCGGGATCGGCATCGTGCTGCTTGCAGGCATGCCGCTGGTGCGCGCCGAAACGGTCCATGCGCCGGCACGGACAGTGCAGCTGGACATCGCGCTGGCGCCACCCGGTCGCCTGCCTTGGGTCAGCTTCGACGAACGCAGCGGCCTGCCTCAGCACACGATTGTCGATCTGGTCACCGACGAACGCGGCTTCGTCTGGGCAGCCACCCAGGATGGCGCGGCACGCTTCAACGGCCAGGATTGGGACACCTTGACCTTGCCGCCCGAGATGCATTCGAACTATCCGCGGGTCATGCGGGCCGCACGTGGCGGCGGACTCTGGATCGGCACGTTCGACGGCGGCTTGGCACGATGGACCGGACGTGGCTGGGAGGTGTTCGCGCAGAACGCGGCATTGCCGAGCCGACGCATCCGCGGCTTGCTCGAGACCGGGGAGGGCGACACACCTGATCTGTGGATTGCGACCGATCGCGGCGTCGCGCGATCACGCCAGGGGCAGTTGCAGGTCTTCGGGCTGGACGAAGGGCTGCCGAACCTGGACTGCGAGGCGATGATCGAGAGTGATCGTCTCGGCGGTCCGCGCCAACTGCTGGTCGGCACCGCCGCGGGCCTGGCCAGGTTCGATGGCGCCCGCTTCGTATCGGTGCCGGTCCCCGAGTCGCTGCATGGCCATCGCATCGACGACATCATCGAGGCCCCGGGCTTGTCCGGCGGTCCGGCATTGTGGCTGGCGTCGTATGGCGGCGGCATCGCCATTTACGAGGCGGGTGCGTGGACGATGCTGGATACCGCATCGGGACTGCCAAGCAATGTTGAAGTGTTTGCGGCGTCTCAAGGCCGACGATGGTTCGCCGGCGCTGTGGATCGGCTCCGAGGGTGGACTGCTGCGTTTCGAGCATGGTCGGTTCACGCGCTACGACGAGCGCAGCGGCCTGCCGATCCGCATCATCTGGAAGGTCATGGAGACGGTGTCGCCGGGGGGCTGCGCACCTTGTGGCTGGGCACGTGGGGCGGCGGCGTGGTGCGCCTGTCGCCGAATGTCTGGCGCACCTTCGACGCCGCCAGCGGCTTGCCCAGCGGCGCCGTGACCTCGGTGCTGCTGACCCGCGATGCGGCCGGCGCCGACGTGATCTGGGCGGGAACGTCGGACGGTGAGTTGGCGAAATGGTCCGGTGACCGCTTCGTGCCGGTCCCGCTGCCGCAGCCGTTACGCCACACCATCCTGTTTTCGTTGCTGGAAACGCGCAATGCAGCGGGTGCGCCGGTGTTGTGGGTGGCGTCGTTCGGAGGCGGCATCGGCCGTCTGGAGGACGGCCGATGGACCTTGCTGGACACCCGTGGACTGCCGAACCGTCGGGTCTACCAACTGGTCGAATCGCAGGCCGACGACGGTGCGACCGTGCTCTGGGCGGCGACCGAGGGCGGACTCGCCAAGCTCGAGCAGGGCGTCTGGAAAACCTTTCGCGAAGGCTTGGAATTGCCCAGCACGATCGTGACCCAGGTGCTGGAGACCACCGCCGACGATGGCTCGCGAACGCTCTGGGTGGCGACCAGCAAGGGCGTGGCGCGTCTGCATCGCGGGGCATGGGACACCTTTGATCGCAACGACGGTTTGGCCAGCGACAACATCCTGTCGCTGCAACTCGCGACCGACGCTGGCGGCGTGCGCTGGTTGTGGGCGGGCACGCTGTCCGGCGGTGCCTTGCGCTTCCGCGTGGACGATCCGAACGCGCCGCCCGAGGTGTTTTCGACCCGGGGTACGCCGGCCTTGCCGAGCGACACCGTGCAAAGCATCGCTGCCGATCAGTCCGGGCGCATCTATCTCTGCACGACGCGTGGCGTCGCTCGATTGACGCCGCGGACACCGGACGTCCTCGATGGGTCGCGCTTCGGTCTGGAGCTGATTTCGCTGGAAGACGGACTGCCGAGCAGTGATTGCCAGCAAGGCGCGCGCCTGGTCGATGCCGATGGGCGCATCTGGTTTGGTACTGCGCGCGGACTGGCGATGTACGACCCGCGGCTGGAACGACCGGATGATCGTGCGAAGCCGTTGTGGATCGACCGCGTCGAACTGTCCGACGGGCGCCTGCAATTGCGTGGCGACGACGTGCTCGACCACAGCCAGCGCAACCTGAGTTTTTCGGCATCGTTGCTGGCGCATCGCGCCGAGTCACGGATCCGCTATCGCTTCCAGCTCGAAGGCTTTGATCCGCAGCCGGGCGCATGGCAGGAAGCACGGCGCAAGGACTACACGAATCTCGGTGCCGGGCAGTATCGCTTCGTGGCTTGGGCGCGCGATGCCGGCGGCTTCGTCTCCGGACCGGTCGGGTTCGCATTCACGATCCGGCCGGCCCCTTGGCTGAGTTGGTGGGCGTATGCCGGGTATGCCTTGCTTCTCGCTCTGCTGGCACGCGTCCTCGTGCACTGGCGCGTGCGGGTGCTGGCCGAGCGCAACCGCGTGCTGGAGAACGAGGTCGCGCTGCGCACCCAGGATCTGGTGGCGGCGCGAGACGAACTGTCGCGGATCGCCAGCGAGGACGTGCTCACCGGCGTGGCCAATCGGCGCCAGTTCGGGATCGCGCTCCAGCAGAGCTGGCGCGCTGCCCAGGACGGTGCGCGGGCAATCACGCTGGTCTTGATCGATGTCGATCACTTCAAGCGCTACAACGACCATTACGGACACGGGGCCGGCGACGTCTGCCTGCGCCGGGTTGCGCAGGCGATCGCCGGGGCCTGCCCGGCCGGCGGCCTCGTCGCGCGATATGGCGGCGAGGAGTTCGTGCTGATCATTCCGGACGCCGATGCGGTGCCGGTCGGCCGGATGTTGCAGGCGATGCTGGCGGCGGTCGAGGCATTGGCGATCGCGCACAGTGCGTCGGTCAATGCGGCGCACGTGACCGTCAGCATCGGTGCGGTGACGGTCCTGCCGACGGCCGAGGATCATGCCGAGTCGGCGCTGCAGCAAGCCGATGCCCTGCTCTACGAGGCCAAGGCGCAAGGCCGCGGCCGCGCTCTCTATCGTCATCGTGACGATGAGGTGCGCGTGCTGTTGCCCTGACGCGATTGCATCGTGCTCACTGCACGGATTCGTAACCGTCGCAATAGATGTCTTCGGCGTAGTCCATGCAGCGACCGCTGACCGGAATCGCATGATGTTCGCAGTGCGCGGCATCGGGCGTCGACGCGCAGTCGAGCAGGATGTCGGGATTGGCAGTGTCGGCGGCGGCGGTCGCGATCGATGCGATGACCAGCGGGTCGCCGCCCTGGCGCGACACGACGCCGCGCGCGATGTTCACCCGCACGATGCCGGAGCCGCTGCCATTGACCGGCAGGCCGGCACTGCGGCTGCATTTCACGGTCTGGCCGAGCGCGACGGTGCCGCTCGCGACGCAGGCGGTCATGGCGTAGCCGCTGCCCGCCTGGATGGATGAATAGCCGAAGCCCGGTGGCAACTGCAGCGACATGTAGGAATTGCCGGCACCGAGATTGCCGTTGTTCTTGTAGTTGACCGTGATGGTGCCGGCGTCATTCTGGATCGGCATCACCGCGGCGGCGTGCGCCATGCTGAGAATGTCCAGACGTGCCGCGGGTGCCGGCTCGGTCGTGAACGACGCCGAGAAGCAGCCGAGTTGCGACGGGTTCACCAGGCAATCGGTCGGGATCGGCTGCGGTTCGCGATTTCCTATCTCGGTTCGGATCGTCAACGGGCCGGGGATCGGGATGGTGTCGGCGACACGGATGTTGAAGATCGGTTGATTGCTGCCGACGATGCCGTTGTTCGTCGTGCAGGTCGTGGTGCTGGCACCGCTGCAGGTCCAGGTCGCCGGTGCCACGTTGATGTGACTGAGGTAGGTGACGCCGGTCGGCCAGTGGAGCTTCATCGTGAGTGGCGCATTGCCTTGGTCGAATCCGATGTTGCGCACCCGTACGCGCGCGCGCTCGTCGTCGCCCGCCGTCAGGATGTTGTCGTTGTCGATGGTGATCTGGTCGACGTAGACCTGCGACTGCACGATGGTGATGATGGTCTTTCGCGCACTGTGTGGTGCCGCCATTGGTGGTCACGCAACTCAGCGGGACCGGCAACGGGTACTGCGCATTTTCCATGGTGCCGGTGAATTCGGTCGCACCGATTGGTGCGTTGTCGGCGATGTCGACCTCGAAACCCAGAGAAGCGGAGAAGAGCGCCGTGGTCCAGTTGGTGTTGCGCACGCACACCACGTCGCGCGGCGTCACCGGCGCGGAGCAGGCGAATCCGCCGCTGCCGCCACCGGATCCCGGCGTGAAGCTGACGCCCGCGGGCAGGGTCATGCGAAAGGTGATCGGTGGGGTCAGGGTGGCGCCGGAAACATTGATCGCGGTCAATCCGACACTGTTGATGCCACCGCTGCCGAAGGTGCCCGTGCCCATCGGGTCGCGAATGACCAGGTTCATGCCGACCATCTCCGCCTGGGCGTTGCCGGCGAACAGGGCCAGCAACGTCAGGCGAACAAGTCGTATACCGATCAATCGCAGACGCATGACACGCTCCGGAGGCTGGCCGAGAGTCTGGCCATCGCCCCGTACGGTGTCAGCCCCGCGAATCGGGGGGCGTCGCGAGGACCGGTGATCGCAACCGATGCTCGCAGACGGCGATGGCGGTCAGCGGCGCCGGCCCGGCATCGGCAGGCGTTGCACGATCTGCTTGATCTTCTGCTTCAGACGCGCAAAGAACGGGGTCTGATCGGACACCACCGGAATCTCGGCGGTGATCGGTTGCTGGATCGCGACCGAACCGCTGGCTTCGACGCGCTCGCCACGCGGCTTGCGGCGGCGGCGATTGCGACGGCGCTCGGCTTCGGCTGGCGATTCATTCGGAGCGGCGTCGTCTGCTCGCGGCAGCGGTGCCGGCTGCGACTGCGGGCGAGGACCTTCATGACGCGGCTTCTGGCCATCGCGGCGCTGTTCGCCACTGCCGGATTTGCGTTCGCCGCGCGGACCGCTGCCCGTCGACCCGGAGGAACCCGTCGACGACCGACGGCTACCTCCGGACTTGCCATCGCGGTTCTTGCGGTCGCGGTCTTCGCGGCGCTTGGCTGCGGCGGCATCCAGCACTTCCGCCAATTCACTCCGGCCTTCGCCCGGTGCACGTTCGCGCTTCGGCGGCGCCACCAGCATTTCCGGCGTGATCGATTCGAACGGAATCTTCTGCTCGATGAATTTCTCGATGTCGGGCAATGACACCGCGTAGTCCTCGCAGGCGAAGCTGATCGCATCACCTTCGGCGCCTAGGCGAGCCGTGCGGCCGATGCGGTGCACGTAGTCTTCGGCGTCATGCGGCAGGTCATAGTTGAAGACGTGTGTGACGCCGTTGATGTGCAAGCCACGCGCGGCGACGTCGGTGCCGACCAGCAGTTCGAGTTCACCCTTCTGGAACCGGTTCAGCAGCGACTCGCGCTTCTTCTGCGGTACGTCACCACTGAGCAGTCCGACCTTCCAGCCCTGCGCTTCGAGTTTGCGCGCGACGCGTTCGGCGGCAATCTTCATGTTCACGAAGACCATGCCGCGCGGATTGCCGACCTGGTGCAACAGATGCAGCAGCAGCGGGATCTTTTCGTCGGCAGCCGGGTAGTAACCGACCTGGCGCACGCGCGACACCGTCACCGACTCGGATTCGATGACGACCTTTTCCGGTTCGTTCATGTGCTCGTAGGCGAGCTCCAGCACGCGATGGCTCAATGTCGCCGAAAACAGCAGGTTCTGGCGCTCGTGCGGGTCGGGCATGCGTCGCAGCAGGAAGCGGATGTCCTTGATGAAGCCGAGATCGAACATGCGGTCGGCCTCGTCGAGGATGACGACGTCGACGGCGCGCAGCGACACCACATGCTGTTTGGCGAAGTCGATCAGGCGGCCGGGCGTGGCGATGACCACATCGACGCCACCAGCCAGCAGGCTGCGCTGCTTGTCGTAGTCGACGCCGCCGTAGATCAGCGCCATGCGCAGGCCAAGTTCGCGGCCGATCTGTTGCGCATCCTTCTCGATCTGGATGGCCAGTTCGCGCGTCGGCGCCAGGATCACGGCACGCGGCTCGTTGTCCTTGCGGTCGGCGCGGGCCGGCTTGGTGAGCAGCCGATTGAACATCGAGACCAGAAAGGCGGCGGTCTTGCCGGTGCCGGTCTGGGCCTGGCCGGCGACGTCGCGTCCTTGCAAGGTGATGGGCAGCGACATCGCCTGAATCGGGGTACAGCGGATGAAGCCGGCGCTTTCGAGACCCTTCAGCAGATCGGGATGGAGGCTGAAATTCTCGAAGCAGACATCGGTCAGTGGTTTGTCGGACATTCTTTTTCTGTTGCCTTTCGGGTGCGGCCTTGTTCGGCGCGGAATCGCCCGCAACTCCGCGGGCAGGTCGGGGACGCGCTTGATCGGTCCCCGGGTGGGGGCGACAATCCGACGCCCCCGGCAAGCGCGCGGTGCCGATCCAGAGGATCAAGGCCGTCGCGCGACCCGCCGAGTGTACCGCAAGTCCGGCGCAAGTCCGCGCCCATCAAGGAGATTTCTGTGAGCGACCGCATTGCCCATGCCGACGACAACACCTTCGACGCCACCGTCCTGCAATCCGACGAACCGGTTCTGGTCGATTTCTGGGCCGAATGGTGCGGGCCTTGCAAGATGATCGCGCCGATCCTGGACGACGTCGCCGAGAGTTATGCCGGGCGCCTGAAGATCGTCAAGGTGAACACCGATATCGCCCAGAAGACCCCGCGCAACTACGGCGTGCGCGGCATTCCGATGTTGCTGCTGTTCAAGGGCGGAAAGGTGCAGGCGACCCATGTCGGCGCACTGTCGAAGTCGCAATTGACCAGCCTGATCGACAAGAACCTTTGACCTTGTACCGACCCGGCCTTCGGGCCGGGCCGCTTGTGCCCGCCGCAATGGCGGTGCTAGTGTTCATTCCCGTCTGAACGCGACGACACCGTCGCGCGTGACGCAGCCGCAGAGGGTGGCTGCGTTGACCGGAACGAGACGTTCCGCTGCTCCAACTCCCCACGAAACCTATCAGCGCTGATGCGCGAGACTCCCGTGTCCGAAAATACTCCGGTGCCAGACACCGATACGCCCGTTTCCGAGTCGCGCAAGTCGACTTCCGAGGCTGCCCAGGGCGGCAGCGAATCCCAAGACAACAGCCCGCGCCAGGAAGGCGGCGAGGGTGGCGACGCCGGCGAGAGCGCCGGGCAGCGCATGTCGCGGCGCGAACGCTTTCGCAAGCGCTTCAAAGACAAGGACAAGGATCGCGATCGTGGTCCGCGCAGCAACAATAACAACGACGGCATCCCGGCCGACCAGGGCGACGGCGAAGGCGCCGGCAATGGCGGCAACGGTGAACGTGATTACGCGCCGCCGCAATTGCGCGCGAACTACACGATTCCGACCGATGCACCGACCAGCCTGACGGCGCTGAAGCGCCTGTCGCCGGCCGCATTGATCGATCTCGCCGAACGCATGGGCATCCAGGAAGGCGTGGCCCGCGCGCGTCGCCAGGATGTGAACTTCTCGATCCTGAAGGTCCTGACCCGTACGCCGGAGGGCATCGATGCCGAGGGCGTGCTGGAAATCCTGCAGGACGGCTTCGGCTTCCTGCGCGCGTTCGAAGCCTCGTACCTGGCCGGGCCGGATGACGTCTATGTCTCGCCGAGCCAGATCCGCCGCTTCAACCTGCGCACTGGCGACTACATCACCGGCAAGATCCGCTCGCCGAAGGACGGCGAACGCTACGTCGCCCTGCTCAAGGTCAACGAGATCAACGGCGAACCGCCGGAAGCCAGCAAGAACAAGGTGCTGTTCGAGAACCTGACGCCGCTGTTCCCGCGCCAAGCGTTCCATCTCGAGCGCGGCAACGGTTCGTCCGAAGACATCACCGGCCGCATCCTCGACCTGATGGCGCCGATCGGCAAGGGCCAGCGCGGCCTGATCGTCTCGCCGCCCAAGGCCGGCAAGACGATGCTGCTGCAGAACGTCGCCCAGGCGATCGTGCACAACCATCCGGAAGCGCACCTGATCATCCTGCTGATCGACGAGCGCCCGGAAGAAGTGACCGAGATGCAGCGCTCGGTGCGCGCCGAAGTGATCAGCTCGACCTTCGACGAACCCGCATCGCGCCACGTGCAGGTCGCCGAGATGGTGATCGAACGCGCCAAGCGCCTGGTCGAGCACAAGCGCGATGTGATCATCCTGCTCGACTCGATCACCCGCCTCGCGCGCGCCTACAACACGGTGGTGCCGAGTTCGGGCAAGGTGCTGACCGGCGGCGTGGACGCGAATGCATTGCAGCGACCGAAGCGCTTCTTCGGCGCCGCGCGCAACATCGAAGAAGGCGGTTCGCTGACCATCATCGCGACCGCGCTGGTGGAAACCGGCTCGAAGATGGACGAAGTGATCTACGAAGAGTTCAAGGGCACCGGCAACATGGAAGTGCACCTCGACCGTCGCATCACCGAGAAACGCGTCTATCCGGCATTCAACATCAACCGCTCCGGCACGCGCCGCGAAGAGCTGCTGATTGATCCGGACCTGCTGCAGAAGATCTGGATCCTGCGCAAGCTGTTGCATCCCATGGACGAGCTCTCGGCGATCGAGTTCCTGCTCGACAAGATGAAGGACACGAAGACCAACGACGAGTTCTTCAAGTTCATGAAGCGCGGCTGAGACACCGTCGTCATCGCGCTGCAACGCGGCGCGGCGATACTGATGTCACCCGCCGGCACGCGGGATTGCTCGTGCCACGCAAAGCCCGCGATCAGCGGGCTTTGTGCTTGTCGGCAGATCGTTTCACGCTGCGTCGCGCAGCCGGATCGAGCGCGACTTCAAGGCCAGCAGGAAATCGAGGGCGGCGTCGGCGCCGAGTTGCTCTGGGTCGAAGCGATCGTTGCTGCCGTACTGCAGCAGCAGGTCCGGCGCCATCGCCTGGCTGCTCAGGTAACCCATGGACCAGTCGCCGAACTGGCGCTTCGAAACCTCGTCGTAGCGCAGCAGCAGCGCGCCCTCATGACGGGGGTCGCGCAGAATGCGATGGTAGGTCTCGTTCACCGCGCCGCGTTCGCCTTCCAGGCATTGCAGGAAGAAGTTGGCGTTGAAGCAGAGCGCACCGGTGACCCCGTCGCGGGCGTTGTTGAAGCGAGACACATCGACGATCGAGGTGATGGCCGTGCCGTGCACGCCGGTCACGACGCGGCTGCAGTAGATGAGTTGGACGAGGCGCATGACGGAGTCCTGAAAGAGAGGCGCACTAGTCCAGCATCTGTCAGGTGAATGCGTTGTCGTGTCGGCGTGATCGGTTTGTCAGGGCGACGATGCGCAATCCGGATGCAACACCGCCGTGATCCATTCACGGGTGTTCTGCGAGCGTTCGGTCTGCGCGGCGAGTGCGCAGTCGGGCATGACGACCAGGATGGCGTTGAAGCGGTCGTGGCGGCCTTCGTGCAGCACGCCCAGGAAATCGACCAGTTCCGCGTCGCTCCAGGCGAGGATGCGGCGATGGACCGGGGCGAGCAGGGCGGCGGTCGCGAGCTTCAGGGCGCGGTCGTGGTCCTTGTGGCCGAAGTCGACCGGGTCGGCCGCGAGTTCGGCATCGGTCAGGCCGAGTCGCTGCAGCAGTTCCGCCGCGCGCGCGCTTTGCGGTGTCCAGCGCAGCAACAGGTCGGGTCGCTCCGGTGTCGGCGTGGCGAGCGGCACCAGATACTCGTGCTGGCGCGCCGACAGTGGCGCCGCGCTGCGGAACACGATGACGACGGCGCTGGCGAGATCGGTATCGAAGCCGAGCCATTGCGGAATGCGCGCCGAGTGCGCCGCCCACCATGGCGAAGCTGCGACCAGCGCGGTCATCACGACCGCACCAAGCCCGATGCGGCCGCCGAACAGCCACAGCGCGCCCGCGATGACGGCCACGAAGGCACCCATCACCAGCAGCGGAATCAGCGCCGCCAGCGGCACCTCGCGCTGCGCCTGTCGTTCGGCATCGGCCCAGCGCTTCAGCATGGCCGATGATGGATCACCGTGCTTGTAGGCCATGGTCCAGTCTGGGGCGGCCGCGAATTGCAGCACGGCAAGATGGTCGATCGGCTGGTCGGCGGCTCTCACGAGATCGCGTTGCGACGCGAGTGTCTTGTCATCGCTGCTGGGTCGCGTGTCGATCTCGGTCCAGTCGAGTTGTCCGTTCGCGTTGCGCCAGGCCGGTGCCGCTTCCGCCGGGATCTGGAATTCGAGCCAGGGCAGGCCGATCGAGCGCGCCAGTGGCCACAGTCGCGATTCGGGCAGCATCCACAGATCGACGTCCTCGCTGCTGCGCCACCAGTTCTCGTGTGAACCACCGCTGTCGTCCTGCCAACGCACGCCGAGTTCGATCCAGGCCTTGCCATCGCTGTGGTGCAGCGCACGCTCCTCGGCATTCGGCGCGCGCACGAGGATGCGGTAACGAATCAATTCGCCGGCTGCGGTCGCGTCATAGGGCGTCTGCTCGACCAGGGCCTGTTCCGGACTGCGCAGCAGATGCACGCCATTGCCGACGACCACCAGAGCAATGGCAACGACCAGCAAGGCCGGGGCCAACCTGAGCCGCATCAACACGCTCGCCGCGGCGGTCTCGGCGATCAACGCCGGTGCGGACTGATGTTCGCGCGCGCGCGGTGCCGCCGAAGGATTTGCGCGCCACGCTTCGATCTGGGCCAGGGCGGCGTGCACCTCGCCATCGCTGCCGCCGACGAAGCTGATCGTCGAATGCTGCTTGCCCGAGTAGTTGAGGCGCAGCCCCGGCGGCATTCGGGCGACGAGTGCTTCGGCGCCGGTCACGGCCGATGGCTGCCACGTGCTGCGCCAGATCGTCACCGACCCGATCCGATACAGGCGCACCATCTGATCGCATTCGAAGCGGTACAACAGGCTGCCGTGGCGGTCGAACCAGAGCAGCACGGCGAACAACGTGGCTGCGGCGATCAGCGTGCGCGCGCCGAACACATAGGTGACGGCCTTCGCGGTGTCGTCGAGCCCGCCATCCAGCCACATCGAGCAGGTCGGGATCGCCAGCAGCAGCAGCGCGACGATCGACAGGAAACGCAGGAACCCGGGCACCGGCTCGACGATCTCGAAACCGCGTGGCGTGTGTTCGGCCGTCGTGCGTGGCGTGCGGGACATGTGCGGATGCTAGCTCAGGCGATTGCCCCGCCGTCGGATTGATGCGGGTCAATTCCGAATCTCCGGTTCGGCGCAGAATCGGGTCCACCTCTCGGGAGCAATCGCCATGAAGAAGAACGTCGGTTCCGTCGATGCGATCGTCCGCATCGTCCTCGGCCTGGCCATCATCGGGTTCGCCTTCACGCTCGAAGGCCCGATGCGCTGGATCGGCCTCGCCGCATTGATTCCGTTCGCCACCGCTGCGGTCGGCTTTTGCCCGCTGTACATGCTGCTCGGTCTCACTACCTGCCCGCTGAAACCTTAAGTGGGCCGGACGTCGGCCTGGCCGATCGATTTCCGGGCGCAGGTGAATCCACCGGACAAGTGTGTACGACTGCGAACGACTTGATGCCGTGAGCGGGCTGACTTGTCAGACTGCGCGTCTTCGTTGCTGGAGATGCGCATGTCCGACACCCTCGATGAATCGCTGAAGTTGACCCCCGCCGAAGCCCGCATCATCGGCTGCCTGATCGAGAAGGCGGTGACCACGCCGGAATCGTATCCGCTGACGGTGAACTCGCTGGTGCTGGCGGCGAACCAGAAGACCAGTCGAGAACCGATCATGTCGATCGAAGAGGGCGAGGTCGGGCATGCCTTGCGCGAACTCGAGGATCGCAGCTGGGTGCGTGTCGTGCACGGGTCGCGCGCACACCGTTACGAGCATCGCATCGAGGACAAGCTCAGCGTGACGCGACCGCAACGCGCACTGCTGTGCCTGCTGATGTTGCGTGGACCGCAGTCCGCCTCGGAGCTGCTGACGCGCAGCGAGCGCCTCGCCGACATCGGTTCGCTTGACGAGCTGAAACTGGTGCTGGAGCGGCTGCAGCAGCGCGGTTTCGTCGCCAATGTCGGGCGTGCGGCCGGGCAGCGCGAGGATCGATTTGCGCAACTGTTCTGCGGGCCGGTCGAGGCGCAGGTCCGGGCCGAGCAGCGCGACGACGAGGCCGGTGCCGCGAGTGCGGGATCGTTGTCTGCACGCGTTGCGGCGCTGGAGCAGATGGTCGCGGAGCTGTCGGAACGACTGACGTCGCTGGAGCGCGGTGGCGCCGCGCAGGCGACAACGGACGATGCTAGCCTCGCGCCATGACCTCCACTACGCCGCGCCGCTGGAAACTTCGTGCTGTTTCGGTGCTCGCGCTGACCGCCTCCGGGTGGGCCCTGGCGGCCGAGACACCGGTGTCGATCGTGGCCTCGGCCTGTCCGGCCATCCCGGCCAATCGCCTCGTCAACATCAACACGGCGCAGTCGCTGATCGCCGGCCAGAGCATCGTGCTGGCGGTGGCGGTGGATTCGGCCGATGCGCCGGATCTTGTCGTCAGTGGCCCTGCGGGCGTCGCCTGGAGCACGCTGGGCGGACACAAGTCGGAGACGAGTGATCGCAGCGTGTTGTTGCTGCGTGGCACGGCGACGCAGGCGGTCGCCTCTGGCGCCGGGTTCACGCTCGGATTCAGTCAGGTGGAAGCCGCAAGGTCCGTCTGTGTGCGCGGCATGCGTTATACGAGCTTCATCTCCGGTGGTTCAGCCAATCTGACCGACGGGCAGGCGCAGGGACTGGCCGCCGACTCCCCGGTCGTCGATGGCAAGCAATCGGTTGCGGGCGGCATGGCGATCGCCGCTTTCATTTTCGAGGCGAATCCGAATGCGTTGACGCTGACCCCCGGTACCGCCGTGTCCGACGGGGGTGCGTGCAATGCAGCACTGAATCTGTGTCTGCGTGTCGCCCATCAGGGCGATGTCAGCGGTGCCGCCTTGATCGGCATCGCACCTGCGTCGACCAGCAACTGGCAGGCGACGCTGGCGGTGTTGAACGCGCCCGGCCTGTTCAAGGACGGTTTCGAGTGAGCGCCCAGCGCGCTATTGCATCGATGTCGGCGACACGCTGCCATTGCTGACGTTGCCGATGATTCGATTGTTGCCGTAGGAATTGACCACGGCATTGTTGCTGGTGATCACGCCGGTGGAATTGCCGCTGATCGTGCTGTCACCCACTCGCACGATGGTGTTGCCCCCCGACGCGCTGATGCCGGCCGCGCCGAAATCGGTGATGCGGCTGCCCTCGACCATCACGCTGATCACCGGGCCGGGCGACGGGACCGTCGGCAGCAGCAGCAGGCCATCCTGCAGGCCGCCGCTCAGGGTCGTGTTGCGCAGGTAAACCTCGGCGGCACCCGTCACCAGGACGCCGCGATTCAGGGTGTCGATCTGGCTATCGTTGATCGTCAGGACCACGCTGCTCGCAGTCGGCGCGACCCGGATCGCCGCTTCGTCCGCCGTGTCCGCCACGTTGCGGATCGTGGTGCGCAGCAGCGAGACCTGGGTCGCGGCAGAGGTCGCGATTTCGACGCCGATGTCACTGGTCTCGATGATCACGTCCTCCAGTGTCACCTTGCTTGCCGCCAGAATTCGCACACCGAACGTGCCGATCGTCGTGCCGGCACCATTCAGTCGGATATTGCGCAGTCCCACGTTGCACGCCGCAGCACAATTGACGATGACGCCTGACGTGTTCGCATTCAGGATGCTGCCGAGATCGCCGTCACTTTGCAGCGTGATGGACTTCGTAATCGTCAACGTGCCATAGCCGCCCGGGTCGAGCACGCTGATCTCGCCGCCGGCCGCGGTCTTGCTGATCGCGCCGGCAAAGGTCTTGCACGGCGCCGTGCGCGAGCAGGGATTGACATCGTCACCGACCCCGGACACCCAGGTGCGCGTGGCCTGGGCGCTTGCTGTACCGGCCATCATGAATGCAACAAGAGCGATCAAGGTGTGCAGGTAGCGGCGCATGACGTATCTCCTTCGATCGCCATAGCGTCGCATGAAATCGGCGCGACCGCGCTAAAGAAATGCGCGATACGCCGGATTCATTGTCTCGTCTACATGCGGATAGCCGAGGTCGGCCAGATGTTGTGCGAAGGCCTCGCGGGTGCCGGCCGGCACCTGGATGCCGGCGAGTACGCGGCCGTAGTCCGAGCCATGGTTGCGGTAGTGGAACAGGCTGATGTTCCAGTCGGTGCCGATCGCGTCGAGGAACTTCAGCAGTGCGCCGCGGCGCTCCGGGAACTCGAAGCGGAACAGGCGCTCGTCGGCGATGCCCGCGGCCTTGCCGCCGACCATGTAGCGCACATGCAGCTTGGCCATCTCGTTGCGGCTGAGGTCTTCCACCGCCAGGCCGGCGGCGCGAATCGCATGAACGACATGATTCCGGTCGTCGCTGCCCGGGTCGATGGCGAGGCCGACGAAAATGTGCGCCGCGCCGGCATCGCTGTAGCGATAGTTGAACTCGGTCACCGCGCGCGTGCCGATGACTTCGCAGAAGCGCTTGAAGCTGCCGGGCTGCTCGGGGATGGTGACGGCGAGCAGCATCTCGCGCTCGGCACCGAGGTCGGCGCGTTCGGCGACATGGCGCAGACGATCGAAGCCCATGTTGGCGCCGCTGACCACGGCGACGCAGGCGCGTTCGCCGCCGTCGTGTGTTTGCAGCCAGCGTTTCAGTCCCGCAACCGCGAGCGCACCCGAGGGTTCGGCGACGACGCGGGTGTCCTCGAAGATGTCCTGGATCGCCGCGCAGATCTCGTCGGTGGACACCAGCACGATCTCGTCCACGAAGTTGCGCACGATGCGAAAGGATTCATGGCCGATCTCGCGCACCGCGGTGCCATCGGCAAACACGCCGACGCGCGGCAGGCGCACCGGTCGGCCGGCGGCCAGCGCGTCGTGCAGCGTCGGTGCGTCTTCGGATTCAACGCCGATGATGCGGATGTGCGGATACAGCGCCTTGGTGTACGCGGCGATGCCGGCGATCAGACCACCGCCGCCGACCGGCACCACGATGCAGCCGATCTCGTCGCCATGACGTTGGCGCAGGATTTCCATCGCGATCGTGCCCTGGCCGGCGATCACGTCCGGGTCGTCGAACGGATGCACGAAGCTGAGGCCGTCGCGCCGTTCGATCTCGCGTGCATGGGTGTAGGCGGCGTCGAAGTCGTCGCCGTGCAGCACGATCTCGCCGCCCAGATCACCGACCGCGTTGATCTTGATGCGCGGGGTCGTCGTCGGCATCACGATGACCGCGCGCAGTCCGAGTCGGCGCGCCGCGAGCGCGACGCCCTGGGCATGGTTGCCGGCCGAAGCGCAAATGACGCCGCGCGCACGCGCCGTCGCATCCAGCGTGGCGATCTTGTTGAACGCACCGCGCAGCTTGAACGAAAACACCGGCTGCTGGTCCTCGCGTTTCAGCAGTACCAGCGCACCGAGCCGCTTCGACAGGCGTGGCGCACGCTCCAACGCCGATTCGATCGCGACATCGTAGACGCGTGCCTTGAGCACGCGACCGAGATAGTCGGCGGCCACCGTCGCCGGGGAGGGCGAAACGGGTGCGACGGTGGCCGCCGGATCCGTCATGCGAGCGCGGTGGCGAGGTCGTGGTGGACTTCGATCTCGCCGCCACCGACGTGTTCGAGCCAGCCCCATGCATCATGTGTGCTGCCGTTGAACAGACCGAAGAAGGCGTCCTGGATCTCCGCGGTGATCGGGCCACGGCTGCCGTTGCCGATGGTCAGTCCGTCGATCGAACGGATCGGCGTGATCTCGCAGGCCGTGCCGGTGAAGAAAGCCTCGTCGCAGACGTACAGGGCTTCGCGCGGCAAAGCCTGCTCGCGCACCTCGTAGCCGAGCTGGCGGCTCAGGTGCAGGATCGAATCGCGGGTGATGCCGGCGAGAATGGCGGCGCCGGTCGGCGGCGTGTACAGCACGCCCTTCTTGACCAGGAACAGGTTCTCGCCGCCGCCTTCGCTGAGCATGCCGTCGACGTTCAGCGCGATGCCTTCGTGGTAGCCGTGGCGCGCGGCTTCCATGCTGATCTGCTGGCTGCTGAGATAGTTGCCGCCAGCCTTGGCCGACACCGGCAAGGTGTTCGCGGCGGGTCGTTGCCACGACGAGATGCAGGCATCGACACCCTTCTCCAGCGCCTCGTTGCCGAGGAAGGCCGCCATCTCGGTCGCGGCGATCGCGACTTCGACGGGCGCATCCGGATTCGGCGCCAGCGAATAGCCGATCATCCCGCGATAGGCGATCGGTCGCAGATAGGCGCCCTTGGTCAGGCGGTTGTTGCGCACGATCTGGCGACAGGCCTCGTGCAGGTCACCGAGTCCGTAAGGAATGTTCATGCGGTGGATGCGCGCCGACTCGTACATGCGCTCGAGGTGATCGGTGAGGCGGAAGATCGCGGTGCCCTTGGGCGTCGCGTAGGCGCGAATGCCCTCGAACACCGACGAGCCGTAGTGCAGGCCGTGCGAGAGCACGTGGATCTTCGCGTCCTGCCAGGGAACGAAGTGGCCGTTGTGCCAGATGTATTGGGTGGCTTTGAAGGACATGGCGAAAGCCTCGTGGTCAGGGTTCAGGCGACGGCCGCGAGTTGCGGCATGCGGCGCGGTTGGGTTTCGGTATCGAGGAAGCCGACGACGTCGTAGAGCTTCTCGACCTGACGCTTCAGCGTCTGCACGTCGCGCGAGGAGCTGAGCTGCATCAGCACGATCCAGGTGTCGGCGTCGCGTGGCTGCGTGGTCAGGCCGGCGATCTCGAAGCCGCGACGTTGCACGGTGCCGAGCAGACGCAACAGGGCGCCTTCGCTGCGGCTCAGAACCAGTCCCAGTGCATGGTTGTCGTTCATCGTGCTTCTCCGGTCAGTGTGATGCGTCGATTGCGATTCTTTCGGGACCCCAAAACGCGAAACCCCCGCTTCCTTTCGGAGCGGGGGTTTCGGTTGTTGTCCTGATGGGGTGGTCTATTGCGTCAGGTCAAGCACTCGTCCCGCTCCGGTGAGGGCGTAATGAGTACAAGTACGAGTACCAGCGCAACGAGCTTCGCGACCGACGCAACAACCGCCGACACCGGAGCGGTGTTCGCGATCTGCTGCATCGTGGCGCGGAAATTCATCATGGGTCCGAAGCTATGTTTGGTCGTGTAGTGCTGTCAAGCGGATTGTTCGATACGGTTCATGAAGCTTTGTCATGTCGCCTGCGCCTCGATCATCTGCGCGTTCGACTTGCCCGGCGGCACCAGCGGCCAGACGTTCGCCTTGGCGTCGATCTTCACGTGCAGCAGGAACGCGCCGGGTGCATCCAGCAAGGTGCGCAACGCACCTTCGACCTCGTCACGACGGGTGATGGTCGCGGCCGGAATACGGAAGGCGCGTGCCAGTTCTGCGAAATCCGGGTTGTCGGACAGGTCCACTTCGCTGTGGCGATCGTTGAAGAACAGCGTCTGCCACTGCCGCACCATGCCGAGGCCGGCATTGTCGAGCAGCACGATCTTGATCGGGATGCCGTAGCGGAACAGGGTCGCCAGCTCCTGGATGTTCATCATGATCGAGCCGTCGCCGCTGACGCAGACCACGGGTGACTCCGGACACGCGAGCTTGGCGCCGATCGCTGCCGGCAGGCCGAAACCCATGGTGCCGAGCCCGGCGCTGGACAGGTGATGGCTGATACGCGCGAAGCGGCAATGCTGCGCGACCCACATCTGGTGCTGGCCGACATCGCAGCTGACGATCATCTGCGGCCCGCCCATGTCGCTCAGTTGCTTGAGCAGCAGCGGCGCGTAGATGTCCTCTCCGGGCGCGTCGTAGCGCCACGCGTGTTTCGCGCGCAGACCCTGGCAATGCGCGCGCCACGGGTCGATCTTCAACGGCATCGCGATCGCGTCCAGACTGCGCGCCAGATCGCCATGCAGCGAGACATCGGCGCGGCGCAGCTTGCCAATCTCCGCTGCGTCGGCATCGAGATGGATGACCTGGGCCTTGGGGGCAAACGTATCCAGCTTGCCGGTGGCGCGATCATCGAACCGTGCGCCGACGACGATCAGCAGGTCAGCCTCGTCGACGGCGAAGTTCGCGGCCTGATTGCCATGCATGCCGAGCATGCCGAGATAGAGCGGATCGTTCGCGTCGACGCCGCCCAGGCCTTTCAGCGTGCACACCGCGGGTGCGCGCGTGACGTGGTGGAACTTCTGCAGGGCCGCTTCCGCATGGGCGATGCCGACGCCGCCGCCGGCATAGATCACCGGGCGCTGCGCGGCGGCGAGCAAGGCGCGCGCCTGGGCGATGTCGCGGCCATGCGGCGCGCCCGGATGCTGCTCGATGCGCGTGCTGGCCCGTGACCTCGCCTTCGCCACGGTGACGTCTTTCGGCAGGTCGATCAGCACCGGTCCGGGTCGGCCTTCGGCGGCGATCGCGAAGGCTTCGCGAACGGTCGCGACGATGTCCTCGGTGCGGCGCACGACGAAGCTGTGTTTCACGATCGGCAGCGACATGCCGAACACGTCGACTTCCTGGAACGCATCGGTGCCCATCAGGTGCGTCGGCACCTGACCGGTGATCGCCACCATCGGCACCGAGTCGAGGTACGCATCGGCGATGCCGGTCAGCAGGTTGGTCGCACCGGGTCCGCTGGTCGCCATGCACACGCCGACGCGACCGCTGGCGCGCGCATAACCGACCGCCGCCAGTGCCGCGCCCTGTTCATGGCGTACGAGGATATGACGCAGCTTCGAGCCGACAAGGGCGTCGTACACCGGCATGATGGCGCCGCCCGGATAACCGAACAGCGTGTCCACACCCTCGGCTTCGAGGGCATGGATCAGCCATTCGGCGCCGCTTCGGATCTCGTCGTGCTCGTCACGTTGGGTCATGGCTCGGGCTCAGGCGGTCGCAGGTTCTTTCGCGGTGGCAGGGGCAGGGGCGGCTTCGGCATGTGCCGCGCGCTTGGCCGGATCGAGCCAGGGCATGCGGGCACGCAGGCGGGCACCGACGGTTTCGATCGGGTGGTCGAGATCGGCCTGCTTCAGCGCCTTGTAGTTGGCATTGCCGCTGCGGTATTCCGCGACCCATTCGCGCGCGAACTGACCGTTCTGGATCTCGCGCAGGATGTCGCGCATGTTCTGGCGGGTCGCCGCATTCGCGATGCGCGGGCCGCGCGTCAGGTCGCCGTATTGCGCGGTCTCGCTGATGTAGCGATGCATCTTGGCCATGCCGCCTTCGTGCAGCAGGTCGACGATCAACTTCAGTTCATGCATGCACTCGAAATAGGCGACTTCGGGCTGGTAGCCGGCTTCGACCAGGGTCTCGAAGCCCTGCACGACCAGTTCGGTGACGCCGCCGCACAACACCGCCTGCTCGCCGAACAAGTCGGTTTCGGTCTCCTCGGCGAAACTCGTGGTGATCAGGCCGCCGCGGGCACCGCCGATGCCGTGCGCATAGGCTTGCGCGCGCGTCAGTGCCTGGCCGGAGACATCCTTGTGCACGGCGACGAGGCAGGGCACGCCGTGGCCGGACTCGTATTCACGACGAACGAGGGCGCCCGGGCCTTTCGGCGCGACCAGGATGATGTCCCATTTTTCGCCCGCGTCGATCTGCTTGAAGTGGATGTTGAAGCCGTGCGCGAACAGCAGCGCGCCGCCGGGCTTGAAGTTCGGCGCGATGGACTCTTCGAAGACTTTCGGCTGCTGCATGTCGGGCGTCAGCAGCGCGATCAGGTCGGCCTTGCCTGCAGCGTCGCCCGGCTCGAACACGGCCAGTCCGTCCGCCTGGGCCTGATGCCAGCTCGGGCCGTTCTTGCGCGCACCGACGATGACCTTGAAGCCGGAGTCGCGCAGGTTCAGCGCATGCGCGCGGCCCTGGCTGCCGTAACCGATGACGGCGATGGTTTGTTCTTTCAGCGGGGCGTTGATCGGGCTCATCTTGCGTTTCTCCTCGGGGGTTCGGTGGGAATGAATTCAGGGATTCGTGATCGCGCCCTGCGACGCGGATCCGACCAGTCGGGCGTATTTCGCCAGCACGCCGGTCGTGGCGCGTGGGGGCAGCGGTTTCGGAATGCGATTCGTGAGGTCGGCGAGGCAGTCGAGGCGACGTGTCTCGACATCGATGACGATCGTGTCGCCGTCGGCGATGGCCGCGATCGGCCCGCCGCGCGCGGCTTCCGGCGACACGTGGCCGACCATCAGTCCGTGCGTGGCGCCGCTGAAGCGACCGTCGGTGATCAGGGCGACGTCGCTGCCGAGACCGCGACCCATCAGCGCCGCAGTCACCGCCAGCATCTCCGGCATGCCGGGCGCGCCGGCCGGGCCTTCGTGACGGATCACGACGACATCGCCCGCGCGGATCGCGCCGGCTTGCACGGCCGCGAATGCAGCGGCTTCGCCGTCGAACACGCGCGCCGGACCTTCGTGGCGCATCCGGCCATGACCGGCGAGCTTGACGACGCAGCCTTCGGGCGCCAACGAGCCGCGCAAGATCGCGAAGCCGCCGCGTGGCTTCAGCGGTTGCGTCAACGGATACACCACCGGCTCCGGCTGCGGGTCGAGTTCGATCTCGGACAGCAGCGCCAGCATCGAATCCCCCTCGACGGTCGGATGGTCTTCGAGCATGCCTCCGTCCTTCAGCATCTGCGCGACGCGTGTGGTGCCGCCCGCTGCGCTGAGCTCGATCGCGGTGTAGCGACCGCCGGGCTTGAGGTCGGCGATGACCGGTGTGATCGCCGAGATCGCGTCGAAGTCGTCGATCGACAACGGCACCTGCGCCTCGTGCGCGATCGCGAGCAGATGCAGTACGGCATTGGTCGAGCCGGCCGTCGCGGCGACCAATCGCGCGGCGTTGCGAAACGCCGCCGGCGTCAACGCCTGGCGCGGCGTAAAGCCGCGGCGGTAGCAGTCCATCACCAGCTTGCCGCAGTCCTCGCCGGCACGGGCGCGATCGACATGGATCGCCGGCAGGTCGTTCGCACCGAGCGGCGATAGGCCCAGCGCCGTCATCACCATCGCCATCGTGTTCGCGGTGAACTGGCCACCGCAAGCCCCGGCGCCGGGGCAGGCGTCTTTCTCGACCGAGAGCAGTTCGGCGTCGCTTATCTTGCCGGCCGAATGCGCGCCGACCGCCTCGAACACTTCCTGGATGGTGATGGGCTTGCCGTGGTGCACGCCGTGCGCAATCGAGCCGCCGTAGAGGATCACCGTCGGCACGTCGATGCGCGCCGCTGCCATCGCCGCCGCCGGAATGGTCTTGTCGCAACCGCAGAGGATGACCATGGCATCGAGGCTGTGACCGTTCACCGCGAGTTCGATCGAATCCGCGATCCAGTCGCGCGACACCAGCGAGGCACGCATGCCGGCGGTGCCCATCGCGATGCCGTCGGTCACTGCGACGGTGTTGAACTCGATCGCGGTGCCGCCGTTCGCCTCGATGCCGCGGCGCACGTGCTGTGCGGCGGCTCGCAACGTGAAGTTGCACGGCGACACATCCGACCACGAATGCACGACGGCGACGAAGGGCTTGGCGATGGCCGCGTCATCGCGCCCGGTCGCGCGCAGCATCGCGCGGGCGGGGGCGTGGTCGGGGCCGTGCTTGATGGCATTGCTACGCATCCGGATCTCTCTGCAGTGGAGAAACCGGACCCCAAGAACGCGAAAACCCCGCTTCCTTTCGGAGCGGGGTTTTCGTGGAGTCCTGATTTCGTCGTCTTACATCAGGGCTGGCACTCATCCCGCTCGGCAAAGCTGCGAATAAGTACTACGAGGTTGAGACGGCGGTTGGCGACCACGGCCACCGACGACATCGCGATGTCGTGGCGCAGGTTCGTGGTGGCGAGGACGTTCGTCATGAGCCCGAACCTAGATGCGAAGTTCTGGAGTTGTCAAGCGAGAAGTTGTCGCAGTGCATCATGGCGGCGACCGGCGTCTCCGAGCTCGCACGCATGCGCTCGCGCGAACCTTAGAAGAAGGTCGAAGTGATCCCGCCACATGACGCTTCGTCATCTGCCCTGCGCTTGACAGCTCTCGCGAACGCATGCGAGCTTCGGTCCATGAGCACTGCACTGCACCACGACCCGAAACCTTCGCGCGACACCGCGCGAACGGTCGTGTGCGCGGTACTTCTCGGGCTGCTTCTTATTCCGCCGACATTGCGGGATGGCGCCTTTTCGACCTAGAACAGCAGCGACGAAATCAGGAATCCAGAACCCCGCACCGGCAACGGCGCGGGGTTTTTTTTCGCCCCGAATCGAACCACGAGGACCGACCCATGAACCTTCTGCTCGCACTGATCGACCGCGTGTTCGCGACCTTCCTGGCGCCCCGTGCGCGCCTGCGACCCATTCCGGTGCGGAGTCGACGTCAATGAGCGAGCGCCTGCGGATTTTCGACACGACCCTGCGCGATGGCGAGCAGAGTCCCGGCTGCACCTTGAACCGGACGCAGAAGCTGCGCATCGCTGAAGCGCTGCAATCGCTCGGCGTCGACGTGATCGAAGCCGGTTACCCGAATGCATCCGAGGACGACTTCGACGCCGTGCAGGCGATCGCACGCAGTGTCCGCGATGCGCAGATTTGCGGGTTGGCGCGCTGCAACGAGGCCGATATCCGCGCCACGGCCGCAGCACTGAAGGACGCCGCGCAGCCGCGCATCCACGTCTTCATTGCGTCGAGCCCGATCCATCGCGAAATGAAGCTGCGCATGAGCAAGGCCGAGGTCATCGAGCGTGCGATCGCCGGCGTGCGCCAAGCGCGTGCCCTGTGCGAGGACATCGAGTTCTCGGCCGAAGACGCGACGCGCTCCGAACCCGACTTCCTCGTCCAGTTGTTCGGCGCCGTCATCGAGGCCGGTGCCCGCACGATCAACGTGCCGGATACGGTCGGCTTCACCACGCCCGGTGAATACTTCGAACTGATCCGGCGGTTGAAGTGCGAGGTGCGCGGCATCGACGGCGTCACCCTCAGCACGCATTGCCATGATGATCTCGGTCTGGCGGTCGCAAACTCGCTGGCGGCGGTCGAAGCGGGTGCGCGCCAGGTCGAATGCACGCTGACCGGCATCGGCGAGCGGGCCGGCAATGCGGCGCTCGAAGAGATCGTCATGGCGGTCCGCACGCGCCCGGATCGCTACCCGGTGTTCACGAATATCCGCACGCCGCGCCTGTATGGCAGCGCGCGGCTGCTGGCGTCGTTCATCGGGCACGCCATTCCTCGCAACAAGGCGATCGTCGGCGAGAACGCATTCGCGCACGAATCCGGCATCCACCAGCACGGAATGATCGCGGACCGCAGCACCTACGAGATCATGAAGCCCGAGGATGTCGGTGTGCCGGGCTCCTCCCTGGTGCTCGGCAAGCACAGCGGTCGCGCCGCCGTGCGCGATCGATTGGCCACGCTGGGTTACGCCATCGATGACAGCCATCTCGATGCGCTGATGGTCGCGTACAAGCGTCTGGCCGATCGCAAGAAGGAGGTGTTCGACGCCGACCTTGAAGCCTTGTGGCTGGGCGTCGAAGACAGTGCCGAACAGCCATGGACGATGGATGCATTGCATGTTGCGACCGCGATCGGCACACGCAACGAGCCGACCGCGAGCATCGCCCTGTGCGACAGCGCCGGGCGCACGGTGCGCGAGGCGGCGGTCGGCGACGGTCCGGTCGATGCCATCGCGAATGCGCTGACGCGCGCCACCGGCGTGCGCATCAGTGTGCAGGACTTCGCGCTGCAGAGCGTGACCAGCGGCGGCGACGCCCAGGGTCGCGCCAGCGTGCGGGTGTTGCACGAGGGCCGCGAGTATCGCGGCCAGGCGGTCAGCACCGATGTCATCGAAGCCTCGGCGCGGGCCTTGCTCGAAGCCATCAATCGCATCAGTAGCGTCAACGCCGCGCGTGAGCGTCAGGCACAACTTGCAGCCACGGGAAGCTGAGCCATGACGGCCACCACCTTGTTCGAAAAACTCTGGCAGACGCATCTGGTCGAAGCAGATGCGGTTGGTCTGCCGGCGGTGATCTACATCGATCTGCACCTGGTCCATGAAGTCACCTCACCGCAGGCGTTTTCGCAATTGCGCGAACGCGGTTTGCGCGTGCACCAGCCGAAGCGAACGCTGGCCACGCTGGACCACTCGACCCCGACGACGCCGGCACGCGCCGATGGTTCGCGCGATTACCTCGATGCCGCGACCGAAGCGCAAGTCAATGCGCTGATCCGCAACTGCGCCGACTTCGGCATCACCCTGCACGGATACGAATCACCGGACCGCGGCATCGTGCACGTGATGGCGCCGGAACTCGGCGCAACCCAACCCGGCATGACCATCGTCTGCGGCGACAGCCATACCAGCACGCACGGCGCGTTCGGTGCGCTGGCGTTCGGCATCGGCAGTACCGAAGTCGGGCATGTGCTGGCGACGCAATGTCTGCTGCAACACAAGCCGAAGACCATGGCGGTGAACGTGCATGGCCGCTTGCCCGCCGGGGTAAGTGCGAAGGACCTGACGCTGCACATCGCAGGACAGGTAGGCGTTTCGGGCGGCACCGGCCATGTCATCGAATTCCGCGGCGATGCGATCCGCGCCATGACGATGGAAGAGCGCATGACCCTGTGCAACATGTCGATCGAGATGGGTGCGCGTGCCGGATTGATCGGCGCCGACAGCACGACGATCGAATGGTTGCGCGGCCGTCGCCAGGTCCCGCAAGGTGATGCCTTCGACGCGGCTGCCAAGCGTTGGCGCGCATTCCGTACGGATGAGGACGCCACCTTCGACCGGAGCATCGATATCGACGCGACCGCGGTGAGCCCGACGGTGACCTGGGGCACCGACCCCGGCAAGGTGGTCGCGATCGATGCTGCGCTTCCGGCTCACGCCGCTGCGAATGCGCGTGCGTTCGACTACATGCGCGTGACGCCGGGCGCACCGATGGCGGGTACGCATGTCGATGTCGTCTTCATCGGCAGTTGCACGAATTCCCGCATCAACGACTTGCGTGATGCCGCAGACATCCTGCGTGGCCGCCGCATTGCCGCGCATGTGCGCATGCTGGTCGTGCCCGGCTCCGAGCGCATCAAGCGCGAGGCCGAGGCGGAAGGCCTGGATCGCATCTTCCGCGCGGCCGGTGCCGAATGGCGTGAGCCCGGCTGTTCGATGTGCCTCGGCATGAATGGCGACATCGCCAAGCCGGGTGAACTGGTGATCAGCACCAGCAATCGCAATTTCGAAGGACGACAAGGCAAGGGTGTGCGCACGGTGCTGGCGAGTCCGGCGACGGCGTCGGCGTCGGCGGTCGCGGGGGTCGTCGCGGATCCTCGGGCCTATCAGCAGGAGATCGCGGCATGAGCGGCATCGACTTCATCACGTCGCGCAGCGTCGCCTTGCCGATCGCGAACATCGATACCGACCAGATCATTCCGGCGCGCTTCCTCACCACCACGTCGCGGGCCGGCCTCGGTCGGCATGCCTTCCAGGATTGGCGCTGGCGCGAGGGCGGCAGCGCGAACCCGGAATTTGCGCTGAACCGCCCGGAGAACGCAGGCGCAGGCATCCTGATCGCCGGTGACAACTTCGGTTGCGGCTCCTCGCGCGAGCACGCGCCCTGGGCCCTGCTCGATGCCGGCATCCGCGCCGTGATCAGCACCGCGATCGCCGACATCTTCCGCAGCAACGCGTTGAAGAACGGGCTGCTCGCGATCGTCGTCTCGCCCGCCGAGCACGCGAGCCTGCTCGCCGCCGCGGGCGAGACATTGACGATCGATCTGCGCGCGCAACGGATCGGACGGATCGGCCAAGCGCCGATCGACTTCACGATCAACGCCTTTGCGCGGCAATGCCTGCTCGATGGCGTCGATGAACTCGGCTATCTGCTGGCACGGACCGATGCGATCGCGCGGTTCGAAGGAATGCGGGCATGAGCCGCCACATCGTGGTGCTGGGTGGCGATGGCATCGGGCCTGAAGTCACGGCTTCCGCGGTCGAGGTGTTGCGCGCACTCGATGCGCAGCGGCAGCTCGGCCTGAGCTTCGAAGCGCATGCGTTCGGCGGTGCCGCCATCGATGCCCATGGCGATCCGTTTCCGGTGCAGGTGCTGGCCGCGTGTCGGGCCGCCGACGCCATCCTGCTGGGTGCCGTGGGTGGTCCGAAGTGGGCGAATGTGCCGACGGCGATTCGTCCCGAAGCCGGATTGCTGCGGCTGCGCAGCGAGCTCGGCCTGTACGCGAACATCCGGCCGCTGCAAGTGCATCCGGCCCTGGTCGATGCCTCGCCGCTCAAGCGCGAGCGCATCGACGGTGTCGACCTGGTCGTCGTGCGCGAACTCACCGGCGGCATCTATTTCGGCGAACGCACGCGCAGCGATACGCGTGCGACCGACGAATGCGCCTACACCGTGGCCGAAGTCGAACGCGTGGTGCGCACCGCCGCGCGGCTTGCGCGCAGTCGTCGCGGCAAGCTCACCTCGGTCGACAAAGCCAATGTGCTGGAGACATCAAGACTGTGGCGCGACGTGGTCACGCGTGTCGTTCGCGACGAATTCCCGGACGTGCAGCTCGAACACCTGCTGGTCGATGCGATGGCGATGTACCTGGTCAGTCGCCCGCGCGACTTCGATGTCATCGTCACCGAGAACCTGTTCGGTGACGTGTTGACCGACGAATGCGCGGCGGTGTCGGGTTCGCTCGGGCTGATGCCGAGCGCGTCGCTGGGCGATTCGGGTCCGGGCGTCTATGAACCGATCCACGGTTCCGCCCCCGATATCGCCGGCCAGGGCCTCGCGAATCCCTACGGCACGATCCAGAGTGCGGCGATGATGTTGCGGCAATCGTTGGGTGCGCCGGAAGCCGCAGTGGCGCTGGAAGCCGCCGTGCACGCAGCGATCCGCGATGGCATTCGCACCCGCGATCTCGGGGGCAGCGCCACCACCGCCGATGCGACCGCGGCGGTGATCGCGCGACTCATGGCCGCTCAGGCGGCGTATGCGGCATAGGCTTGCCACAGGCACAGTCCACCGCAGACGAGCAGCAGCAGGAAGGTGAGTGCCGTGCCCCAGAAGCGGCCGAACTTGAAGCCGGCGGTGAAGGACAGCGCGTATCCATGCAGCAGGCGCGCGATGACGAGGGTCGCGCCGAGGCCGTGCAGCAGCCAGGCGGGTTGATGGCCGAGTTCGAGCAGGGCGATCATCATCAGCAAGAACGGCACGTACTCGGCGAAGTTGCCATGGGCGCGGATGCGCCGCAGCAGCACCGGATCGCCGCCGTCGCCGAAGCTCGGTCCGCCGGGACCGCGCATCGAAATGATGCGCCAGCTCAGCAGAAAGTAGACGATGGCCAGCAGGCCGGCGTAGATCGGGGTGATGGTCATGGCGCGCTCCTGAGGTTGGGGCGAGCATATCGAGGCGGCGAGACTTCCGGCGGATGAAGGCGGGCATGGAAGCCGGCTAAGGTGGCGGTTTGCGGGAGATCGGGATGCAGGTCATCGTGGAGCGGTCGCGTGGGCAGCGTGTGCGCGCGTGGTTGTGGCGACGTCTCAAACGGGTGCTGGTCCTGGCCTTGGTCGTGGCCATTGCGGGGGTGATCTACGCGCATTCGTTCTCGCCGGAACGTGAAAACTGGCCGGGTCAGCGGGCGATGCTGGCGGAGCGGACCGTGCATCCGTCCGGGAATGTGCTGGATCGCGAGACCCTGCTCGGCGATGTCCGTGAACTGGCGTCGCCGAAGTATGCCGGACGGCGAGTGGATACCGCGGGCGGACGCCTGGCGCAGGAACATCTGGTCGCACGATTGCGTCAGATCGGCATCGCGCCGATGGTGCCGGACTATCGCCAGCCGTTCACGTTCACGCGCCGGCGTATCCGCCAGTTCTGGACTGGCGGCATCGAGACGCATGGCGTCAATCTGCTCGGCGTGATTCGCGGCCGCGAGCGGCCCGATGACTACCTCGTGCTCAGCGCGCATTACGACCATCTCGGCGAGCGCGGCGGCCAGATGTATCCGGGTGCGGACGACAATGCCTCGGGCGTCGCGACCGTGTTGGCGGCCGCCGCCCGTCTGCGCGCGCATCCGCCCCGCCACAGCGTCGTATTTGCGTTGTTCGATGGCGAGGAAACCGGCCTCGCCGGCGCCCGGCACTTCGTTGCCAGCGGTCTGGTCCCGATCGGGCAGATCCGGCTCGTCCTCAACCTCGACATGCTCTCGCGCAGTGTCGACCACGAACTGTTCGTCACCGGCACCTGGCAACATCCGGAGCTGAAGGCGTTGACCGATCCGCTGCGTGCCCATGCGCCCATCGTCGTGCTCTATGGCCACGACCAGCCACGCCCGTTCTGGGACCCGGATGATTGGGTGTCGGCATCGGACCACGGTCCATTCCACGATGCGGGCGTGCCCTTCCTCTACCTCGGGGTTCCCGATCACGCCGATTACCATCGACCGACGGATACCTACGCGGCGATCGATCCCGACTTCTTCGTGAACGTCGCCGGCTTCAGCCTGAATCTGCTGGCCGCCGCGGATGCGGCCGATTGAGTGATCGCGGCGCTATGCTCGCCTGATCGCCAACCTGATCACGAGGACTCGCCATGGCCGCCCGCTGGGTCAAATTGCCGAACGGCAACATCATCGACGCCAACCGCATCGCCTATGTCAGCAAGCCGGATTCGTATCCGAGCATGGATGAGGACGGCAACGATCGCGTCGAATACGCGGTCACCTTCGGCACGGCATTCACCCGCGACACGTTCATGACCGTGACCGGCGGCAAGGACGAGATCGCGGCGTTGATCCGGCAACTGATCGGCGCCGCACCCGCCGCCTGATCGGCCCGCCCCGATGCAGCACAAAGATTGACCGCCGTGGGATCGCCCATGTGATTGGCCCTGACCGGCGCTGATGGCACCATCGGACAGGTTGGCAGGAGGCAGCCGATGGCACATGCGACGCAGCAGGACGCAGACCGGAGCACGAATCGGAGCGAGCCCGTCGGGCTGTTGCGCGGTTATCGCGCGAGCGTGTTCGCGTGCCTGGTGGCGATCCTGTGGCTAGCCTTCGTATTGCTGCCGGCCTTGGCCGGTACGCCGCGTCCGGAAGTGGTCTATGCCCTGATGCGTGCGGTCTTGCTGCTGGTCGCCGCCACCCTGGTCTTGCATCACGCCCTGGCGCACCTGCACCCCGGACGGGTCCGCCGCTCCTGGCTGTGCATCGGGGCAGCGATTGCCGCGATCTTCCTCGGTGAAGCGAATCGCGCGCTGACCAGCCTGCACGGCGACCCCAATCCCGTGCTCGGCCTCTCCGATGCCTTCTATCTGAGCTATTTCCCGCTCATGCTGGCCGGTCTGCTGCAATTGCCGCGGGTCTTCAGCGGCCGCAGCGACCTCGCCAAATTCCTGCTCGATTGCGCCACCGTGGCGGTCGGCGGCGGCATGTTCGTCTGGCATCTCGGCATTCGTCCCGCATTGATTGCGAACAGCCATGCCGATCCGCTCGTCGCCTGGGTCGCCATTGCCTATCCGGTTGGCGACCTGTTGACCCTGGTGGGCATCGCCACCGTGTGGTTGCGCCTGCCCACCGGGCCGACGCGCAGCGTCTATCTGCTGCTCGGCCTCGCCCTCGCGGCCAGTCTCGCGGGCGACCTGGTCTGGATCCTGCTGCAGTTGCTCGCGGGTGCGTCCGGCGTGTTCGCCGAACTGCTCTGGTTCGCGCAGGCGCTGTGCTTCGTGCTGATGGCCGACACCGCGCGGCGGCGCGCGCATGCCTTCAACGAGCGCCGCGGCGAACGGATCGGTCGCTTTGCGGCGTTGCCCTACCTGGCGTTGGCGGCCGGCTATGCGCTGATCGCGGCCGTCGCCATCGATGCTGGTCCGATGCGAAGCGATGCGCTGCCCAGCCTGCTGGCCTGGGGGGCGGTGCTGATCGCCTGCGTCGTCGCACGCCAGACCCTGGCCAGCCGCGAGAACGCCAGCTTGCTCAGCGAGCGCACGCGACTGTCCAGTGAAAGCCGGCTCGCCAAGCTGATCGAAAATGCCGCCGACGGCATCTTCGTGCTCGACCAGGATTTCCGTATCGTCTATGCCAGTCCGTCCGCGCTGCGCCTGCTGGCGACCCGGCCGGTCCGGCTGATCGGTCTGCCGATCACCGATTTCCTGCCGCCCGACGATGCCGAGTCCTTGCGAACCCTGCTCGCCGGGCTCGACCGCGATACCGGTCGTCGCGGCGGCAAGTTGATGCTGCGTTTTGCCGCCGACAACGGCAGCCATGCCCAGACCGAAACGACGGTGACCGACGAACGCCATGATCCCAACCTTGCGGGCGTCGTGCTGAACGTGCGCGATGTGACCGAACACCACCGGCTCGAGGAGCAGATGCAGCACGAGGCGCTGCACGATGCGCTGACACAGTTGCCGAACCGAGAGTTGTTCCTCGACCGGGTCGGGCGCGCGGACAGCCATGCGCGGCGCGACGGGCATCGGGTTGCCGTCGCCGTGCTCGATCTCGATCAGTTCCGCTTGATCAACGACAGTCTCGGCCATGCCACCGGCGATCAGGTCATCGTGCTGGTCGCCGAGCGCTTGAAGAGCAGCCTGCGCAGCGGCGATTCGCTGGCCCGCCTCGGTGCCGACGAATTCGCCATGATGCTGGACGATGTCGGCGATCCGGGCCTGTTGAACACACGTCTGGAGCGCGTGCTCGCGAGTTTCCAGGGGCCGTTCCGGATCGGGCGCCACAGCCTGCGCCTGAGCGCCGGCATCGGCGTCGCGGTGGGACGCGACGGCGCCAGTCCCGACGACTTGCTGCGCGACGCCGACACGGCCGTGAGCACGGCCAAGCAGGCCGGTCCGAATCGATATCACATCTTCGAGCCGGCCCTGCATGCACGCGTGGTCGAACGCCTGGCGCTGCAGGCGGCGGTGCCGGACGCGCTCGACAACGATCGCTTCACCGTGCAGTTGCAGCCGATCGTCGGTCTGGTCGACGGTTATCCGATCGCGCTGCGGCCGCGTCTGCGCTGGCGTGATCCGGCGACGGCGCCGTTTCCGATCGAACGCTTGCGCGAAGTGGTGCACGACGCCGATGTCGCATTCCGGTTGGGCGAATGGGTATTGGCCACGGCGCAACGCGAGTACACGAACCTGATGCGCTATCAGCCGGCCGCCGGGGCGCTATCGCTGCTGATTCCGCTCGACGCCCGGCATCTGCAGCAAGCCGGGTTGGTCGCGCGTGTATCCGCCCTGCTCGACCAGCTCGGGATGCCGGCCGTGAACCTGATGGTCGCGGTCAGCGAAGAAGCGCTTGGCGGAGACAGCGAACTGGCCTTGCGGCCGCTCAGGCAGTTGCGCGGCATCGGCGTGCGTCTGGCACTGGCGCGTTTCGGCAGTCGCGCTTCATCGCTCGCGGCGCTGCACGAACCGCTGTTCGATGCGCTGATCCTGTCGCGTGGCTTGAGTCAGGGGCTGCAGGTGGGGGGGCGTGGCCACACGCTGGTGCGCGGCGTCGTGGCGCTGGCCGAAGCACTCGGTGCACGCGCTATCGCGACCGGCGTCGACACCCCGGAGATTCGCGACGCACTCAGCGAGCTCGGTTGCCTCTACGGCATCGGCACCGCCCTGGCTCAGCCGATGGCGCTGGAGCACCTCTTGCCGTGGCTGGGCGGACGCCTTTCGGAGAGCGGTCGCTGATCAGTCGATCCACCAGGCCAGCGCGAACACGCCGAGCATCGTGAACACGACGGCGATCTTCACGGCGACACCGATCAGCAGGCCGATTGCGGCGCCACCGCCGGCTTTGGCCGCTCGCCCGAGATTGCGGAACACCAGCCATTCCGCGAGCAATGCACCGAGAAACGGCCCCAGCAGCACGCCGGGGATGCCGAAGAACAAGCCGATGACGGCGCCGACGCCGGCACCGGCGAACGCCCAGGCACTGGCGCCTGCCAGGCGCGTGCCAAATGCGCTCGCGACCAGGTCCGCTGCCACCGCGAACAGGGTCAAGGCCGCGAGCAGCAGTACGGTGAAGCCGCCGACATGCTGGAAACCGTCACTCCAGGCCGCGAGCAGCAGGCCGGCGAATACCAGCGGCACGCCCGGGAGGGCGGGCAGCACCATGCCGGCCAGCCCGACCAGGATGAAGACCAGTGCGAATGCATATCCAATGGCCGGATCCATGAGCGACAATCCCGATGCTGCGGGGTGCAGCCTGTCCGATGTATGCACGCATGAGCGCAAATCCAGACGTCGTGACGCATCGTGGGGCTTGCCACTGCGGGCGCGTGCGCTTTGAAGTCGAGGCGCCGGCCGAGATCGAGGCGCTCGATTGCAACTGCTCGATGTGCCGGCTCAGCGGTTTTCTGCATCTGATCGTGCCGCGTTCGGCATTCCGGCTGATGGCCGGCGAGTCCGAGCTGACCGAATACCGCTTCGGCACCGGGGTCGCGCGCCACTTGTTCTGCCGCGTCTGCGGCGTCAAGGGTTTTTATGTGCCGCGCTCGAATCCCGATGGCATCGACGTGAACGTGCGCGCGCTCGATCGCGGCAGCGTGCGCAAGCTGACGGTCACGCCCTTCGACGGCGAACATTGGGAGCAGCATGCCGATGCCCTGCGTGCGCTCAGCGACGATGGCGTCCGCGATGGCTGAAGCGTTCGCCCTGAAGCGTGTTGCGGCTACGCGGCCGGGACCGGTGGCCACGGCGATGTTCGCGCTGCCGCTGCTGTGGCTGCTGTTGATGTTCGGCATCGCGCTTCCGCCGGCGTTGCGACTGGCCATCGGCAATTGGGCCACGGTGCCGCCGGTGCTGCTTGCAGCGGTCTACGCCGCCCGCCTGGCGCGCCTAGCCCATCTTGATTCGCGTCAGCGTCGCGGCTGGGCTTTGGTCGCACTGGCGCTGCTGTGCGACGGATTCGGTTTCGCCGCTTTCGGCTGGTACGAGGCGGTGCTCGGCATCGACCCGACCTACAACTGGGTCAACCTGCCGTTCTACGCCTATTTCATCGCGATGTTCGCCGGGCTGTTGCTGTTGACGCCGCCCTCTCAGACCCGTGCCGAACGCCCCTTGTTCGCGCTCGATGTCGTTGCAGTCGGTCTGGCCGGCGCGATGCTGCTGGCCGAATTCGTGGTGCATCCGATTCTCGATGACCACAGCGGGCCGCATGGCCTGCTGCAGGTGCTGACCTTGACCCTCTACCCGTTCCTCGGCGCGATCACCCTGTTCGGCGTGGCCAGCCTGATGATGCGCCTGCCCGAAGGCGTCGAGCGTCGGCCCTACCAATTGCTGTGTGCGGCAATCGCGCTTTATCTCTGTGCCGACTCGGCCTGGTCGATCCTGGCCCTGCTCGAAAACTACGACACCGGTGACCTCGGCGATCTGGGCTGGTTGATCGGCGCCTGCCTGTTCCTGGCCGCCACCGAAATGGCCTGGCGAGGCAAGCGTCACGCGGATTTCGTGCGTGGTACGTATCTGTCGCGTGAATTCACGCGCCTGATGCCGTATCTCGCGATCGCCACCGGCATGGGCGTCCTGGTGGTCGGGATCCTGTCGGAAGCGCGCGACCTGGTGCCGTTGGCACTGATCGGCGCGGCGCTCGCCGGCACCGTGTTCCTGCGCCAGTGGCTGGCGGCGCGCAGCCATCAGGACCAGGCCCTTGCCGACACGCGCCAGCTCGCCGAGCGCCGGCTGGCGGCCCTGGTATCGCGATCGGCAGAAGCCATTTTCCTGCTCGGCCCGGACTTGCGCGTGCGCTACGCCAGTCCCGGCACGGCGCGCCTGTTCAATGCGACCACGCCGGCGGTCGGGGCGGCCTTGCTGGACCTGATTCATCCCGCCGACCAGATGCGGGCACGCACGGCGCTCGACGAGATCCGCCGCGGCGGTGGTGACACCACGGTCGAATGGCGCATCGCCCGCGCCGACGATCAGTGGCTGACCTGCGAGAACGCGCTCTCGAACCAGCTCGACGACGCCGCCGTGCAGGGCTTGGTCGTGAACGTGCGCGACATCAGCGAGCGGGTGGCGCTGGAAGAGCGCTTGCGCCACCAGTCGCTGCACGATCCGCTCACCGGCGTGGCCAATCGTGCCTTGTTCATCGATCGCCTGATGCAGTCCCTGGTGCGACGACGGCGCCTGGGTGGCAGTGTCGCCGTGCTCTTTCTCGACCTCGATCATTTCAAGCTGATCAATGAGTCGCTGGGCCATCTCGCCGGCGATCATCTGCTGCGGCTGATCGGCCAACGCCTGGTCGATACCGTGCGCGCGGTCGATACCGTCGCGCGCTTCGGTGGCGACGAATTCGCGGTGTTGCTGGAGGATGCCGGTTCGCAGAACGAAGTCATCGGCGTGGCCGGGCGCGTGTTGCACGTGATGTCGATGCCACTGGTGGTCGATGCGCGACCGACCGTGATCGGCGCCAGTGTCGGCGTCGCGTTCGCGCAGGATGGCGACAGCGCCGACGCGCTGATGCGCAATGCCGACCTCGCCGTGTACAAGGCCAAGAGCGGTGGAAGGGCGCGCGTTGCGGTGTACGAGCCGGCCATGCAGCAGGCTGTCGGCACTCGGCTGGAACTGCATCAGGCGCTGCGGCGGGCATTGGCACGCGACGAATTCGCGTTGCACTACCAGCCGATCGTCGCGCTCGACGATGGCGCGCTGATCGGGGTCGAGGCGTTGCTGCGCTGGTCGCAGGGCGACGAGCCGCTGGCGCCGGGTGACATCATCGCTGCGGCTGAAGAGGCCGGCCTGATCGACGCACTCGGCCGCCATGTCCTGGTGCATGCGCTGCGCGATGCCGGCCGTCTCGCCGCAGAACTCGATGCGCCGGCGCTGTTGCTGACCGTCAACATTTCGGTACTGCAACTCGAAGACGTCGATTTCGTGCGCGATCTCGCCGCGATGCTGGCCGCGAACGGTTGGCCGGCCGAACGCCTGGTGCTGGAGTTCGACGAACGCATCGGCGAGCGTCGTGGCGAGCAGTTGCGACCGGCCTTGATGCAACTCAAGGACCTCGGGGTGCGCCTGTCGATCGACAATCTCGGCATCGGCGAAGCGGCGCTGACCACGATCGAGCGCCTGCCCTTCGACACGATGAAGATCTCGCGCCATTTCGTCGCGCGCCTTGGTGCGCCGAACGAGCGGGCGGCGCGCGCGCTGGTCGAAGCCCTGCTCGGGCTCGGTCGGGCGATGGCGTTGACCACGATCGGCCATGGCGTCGAGAACGCGCGTCAGTCGGAAACCCTGGGTGCCATCGGTTGCCGCTACGCGCAGGGCTTCCATCTGGCCCGGCCGATGCCGGTCGCGGAGATGCTGGCATGGCGGCGCGCGGGGTCGGCGCGCGGCTGATTCAGGCGATCAGGGCGAAGGCTTCGCGCGCGGCCGCCAGCGTCTCCTCGATCACGTCGTCGCTGTGCGCGATCGACATGAAGCCCGCTTCGAATGCCGACGGCGCGAAGTAGACGCCGCGTTCCAGCATGGCGTGGAAGAACCGGTTGAAGCGTGCACTGTCGCTGGCGATCGCTTGGGCATAGGTTTCGACGTGTTCATGCGTGAAGTACAGGCCGAACATGCCGCAGACGCGATTGGTGCTGAACGCGACGCCGGCTTCCGCTGCGGCCGCTTCGAGTCCGTCGCACAGCGCGTTCGTCTGCGCTTCCAGTCGTGCGTAGAAACCGGGCTCGGCCAGCAGGTCGAGGGTGGCGAGGCCCGCGGCCATCGCCACCGGATTGCCGGACAGGGTGCCGGCCTGATAGACCGGGCCACTCGGCGCGATCATCTGCATGATCTCGCGACGACCGCCGTAGGCGCCCACCGGCATGCCGCCGCCGATGATCTTGCCGAAGGTCGACAGATCGGGACGAATGCCATAGAGGTCTTGCGCACCGCCGGGCGCGACGCGGAAGCCGGTCATCACTTCGTCGAAGATCAGCAAGGCACCATGGCGAGTGCACAGTTCACGGAGATGCTCGAGATAGCCCGGTCGCGGCAGGATCAGATTGGCATTGCCGACGATCGGCTCGACGATCAGGCAGGCGACGTCGGTGCCGTGTTGCGCAAACAATTGCTCGGCGGCATCGAAATCGTTGTAGGGCAGGGTCAGGGTCAGGTCGGCGAGTGCGGCCGGCACTCCCGGCGAATTCGGCAGGCCCAGTGTCAACGCGCCCGAACCGGCCTTGACCAGGAAGGCGTCGCCATGGCCGTGATAGCAGCCTTCGAACTTCACGATGCGCGTGCGCTTCGTGTAGCCACGTGCCAGACGGATGGCGGACATCGTCGCCTCGGTGCCGGAATTGACCATGCGCACCATCTCCAGGCCGGGCACGCGCTCGACCAGGCGTTCCGCCATGGTCACTTCGAGCGGATTCGGCACGCCGAACGAAAGTCCGTGCGCGGCGGTACGCACGACTGCATCCAGCACATCCGGATGGGCGTGACCGAGGATCATCGGGCCCCAGGAGCCGATGTAGTCGATGTAGCGCTCGCCGTCGGCATCCCACAGATACGGGCCTTCGGCACGCACCGCAAAGAACGGTTCGCCACCGACCGACTTGAACGCGCGCACCGGGGAATTGACGCCGCCGGGCAGCAACTGCTGGGCGCGGGCAAACAGGTCGGCATTGCGGTTCATGGGGACTCCGGAAATGGGAACAGGTCGGTGAGGACGCGGGCGGCGGCTTCGATGTCCGGCGCATCCCAGATCGAGCCGAGCACGGCGATGGCATCGGCGCCGGCGACGATCAACGGGCCGGCATTGTGCGCATCCACGCCGCCGATCGCCACCCGGTTCAATCCGAAGCGTTCAGACTGGTGCAGCAAGGTCACGTCGGCGCGGCGTGCCGCCGGCTTGGTGGAGGAATCGAAGAACGCACCGAAGGCGAGGTAGTCGGCACCCGCGCGCGCAGCGGCTTCGGCCCGGACGAGATCGTCGTAGCAGGAGGTGCCGATGATCGCGTGCGTGCCGAGCGCCGCACGCGCCGCAGCGACGGCGCCATCGTGTTCGCCGAGGTGTACGCCATCCGCGCCACAGTCGGCGGCGAGCGCGACATCGTCGTTGATGATCAGCAGTGCGCCATGGCGTTGCGTCAGGTCGCGCAGCGCCCGTGATTGTTCGCGATGGCGCGTCGCGTTACCGCTCTTGTCGCGGTATTGCAGCAGGCGCACGCCGCCGCGCAATGCCGCTTCGACGCCTGTGCACAGGGTCGCGGTGTCCGCCATCTCGCGCGTCAGCAGATAGACGCCGCGAACGCGGTGACGCTGGTTGCTGCTGCCTGCCACAATGTCGCCCTTGTTCGTTTCCGGAATCGAAAGATGAGTGTGGCTGCCGATACGCCGTTCCGCGTCTACGTCTGCGTGGTCTGCGGTTTCCTGTACGACGAGGCGAAAGGCTTGCCCGAAGAAGGCTTCGCGCCTGGCACGCGCTGGGACGATGTTCCCGAAGATTGGGTATGCCCGGATTGTGGCGTCGGCAAGGCCGACTTCGAAATGACCGAGGTCAGTTGAGGCGCCCCCCGCGTCCGCCCAGCTCGACCAGGATCTGGCGGATGCGTTCGTTGTCCTCGGCCTGCGGCAGCGCCGCGAGATAGGTCCGCAAGTCCTCGCGCGCGGCCTGTACATGGCCGACGCGCGCGTAGAGCAGGCCGCGTTCGCGGATCTCGTCCGGGTCGCGATCGTCGAGCCAGACGATGCGATCGGCACAGCGCAGCGCGCGTTCGAATTCCTCGCGTTCCACGTAGCATTGGCGCAGATTGCGCAGCATGCGGGTCAGGATGGCGCGGGTGGGCGCGGGTTCCAGCATGCGCCCGAGCTGTTCGTCGTCGACCGAGCGACCCGGGACGTGCGGTTTGGCGCGCACGCGCAACTCGCTGGCATCAAGCGAGCGGCCCTTGTTGAATGGGTCAAGCACGAGCAGGCCGTTGTCGACCGGCAGGCGAATCAGGAAATGGCCCGGAAACGAGACGCCTTGCAGCGGCAGCCCAACGCGGCGCGCGAGGTCGAGTTCCAGCACCGCAAGCGCGATCGGGTTGCCGGTGCGGCGCTCGATCACCTCGTTGAGGTAACTGTTGCGCGGGTCGTAGTAGTCCTGGTCGTTGCCGCTGAAGCCCTGCTCCTCGAACAGCAGGCCGTGCAGTGCGCGCAGCGCGTCGAGCGAATCGGTGCTGTTGCCGATGCGTGCGCGCAGCGCCTGTGAATGTGCCGTGGCGACCGCTTCGTAGGCGACCGGATCGAGGGCCGGATATTCGTCGCGGGCGATCTGCAGCGCCGCCCACAGCAAGGGGATGTCCTCATCGCGGGCACTGCGGAGGAATTGCCAGCTGGCCTGGGCGTCCAAAGCGGCGAGTGTGGTGTCCATGACCGCTTGATAGGGGCGTCGCGGTCGGGCGTCAAGCAAGCTAGCGCGCTTTGTTCAGATTGCCCGGCAAGGTGATCACATCGCCCGACTGAAGCGACAGCGCGGCACCGACACCGGCGTTCAATTCCAGCACGTAGCGGGCATCGCCTTCGCTCGGGTAGCTCGGGCAGTTGTTGCCACCGTATTTACAGGTCGGCACCCGATAGTGCGCGCTGACGAAGCGGCGTTCACCGTCGAAATACATGATGTCCAGCGGGATCGAGGTGTTTTTCATCCAGAACGCCTGCGGTGCGTCTTCCTCGAAGACGAACAGCATGCCGTGGTCGGGGTCCATGGATTCGCGATACATCAGGCCGCGCGAGCGCTCGTCGTCGTTGTCGGCAATTTCAACACCGAAACGGTGGCCCTTCAGTTCGACCTGGGCGCCGCTGCCCGTGGCGCACCCGACCAGCGTCAGTGCCAGCAGGGCGAAAAGAGTGGTCGGGCGCACCGGACTCATTCCGACTGCTGCATCCGCGCCTGCGCGCTGAGGTGGGCAAAACGCTCGATCAAGGTGGTAAGCAGCCCGAAGTCCTTGGGCGACATGTCCATGAATTCGACACTGAACGCCTGGGCATCCAGCCGGATCATCGCGACCTCGGCTCGGAACGGGTCGGCGCCGGGAATCAGCAGGGTCAATGCGAAACGGCTGCCGTCCGGCGGCGAAAACTCCGGCGGCCGCACCATCCGCAGGCCGTTGATGGACAGGTCGACCAGGGTGCCGCGGACGGACTTGCCCTGGATGTCGACTTCGCCTTCCCCTTGGGTCGCGAAGCGCGTTTCCTGGCGGCGGTCATCGAAGAGTTCGGCCATGGCAGCCTCCGTTGCGACGAAAGCCCGATGCTAACAGCGGCACCAGCGCGGTGGCAGGAGGGCGGTCGCAGACTTGGCCGGACACCCCGGCGGCTGCCACAATGTCGACGAATCCGGGCGCCCGTTTAGGCCGCGAAAATCCCGGATTCCGTGGCTCGGTGCGGCTTTGCGAGCGCGCTTCGGGCGGCCCGAGCCGTCGACCTGAATCGGCTGGATGTCGGGGTGACTTGCCAAAAGCCGGCCGTGCCGGCTATAGTCGTCGGCCTTTTTTGACCCCGACCCTCTTCGGAGCACGCAGATGAAAACCGTCAGCGCCAATGCGCAGACCGTCAAGCGCGACTGGTACATCGTCGACGCCACGGACAAGACGCTCGGCCGTCTCGCCAGCGAGCTCGCGCATCGCCTGCGCGGCAAGCACAAGCCTGTCTACACCCCGCATTGCGACACCGGCGACTACCTCGTCGTGGTCAACGCGGAAAAGGTTGCCGTCACCGGCAACAAGCTGCAGGACAAGCAGTACCACCGCTTCACCGGTTACATCGGTAACCTGAAGACGATGTCGCTGCGCGACCTGCTGGCTACGCACCCGGAACGCGCGATCGAGATCGCCGTCAAGGGCATGCTGCCGAAGAATCCGCTGGGCCGCGCCATGGCGCGCAAGCTCAAGGTCTACAAGGGTGCCGAGCACCCGCACACCGCTCAGCAGCCTCAAGCGCTGAACATCGGCTGATAGGAACGCAATCATGGCGATTTCGCAGAATTACGGTACCGGTCGTCGCAAGTCCTCTGCTGCGCGCGTGTTCCTGCGCCCGGGCAAGGGCTCGATCGTGGTCAACGACAAACCGCTCGACCAGTTCTTCGGTCGCGAGACGGCGCGCATGATCGTGCGTCAGCCGCTCGAAGCCCTGAACATGACCGAGCAGTTCGACGTGCTGGTGACGGTCTCCGGCGGCGGCATCACCGGCCAGGCCGGCGCGATCCGCCTCGGTCTGTCGCGCGCGCTGGTCGCCTACGACGACTCGCTGAAGGGCCAGTTGCGCAAGGCCGGCTTCATGACCCGCGACGCCCGCGAAGTCGAGCGCAAGAAGGTCGGCCTGCACAAGGCACGCCGCGCCACGCAGTTCTCGAAGCGCTAATCCCGCTTTTGGGAGATCGTCCAATGGTAGGACTGCAGACTCTGACTCTGCCTATCTAGGTTCGAATCCTAGTCTCCCAGCCAATCCAACAAAGGGCTCGCAGCGATGCGGGCCTTTTGCTTTTGCGATGGGGTCATTTCCCGGCGCGCCAAACCTGTGGCGAACCTGCAACCAGCCACAGGGCCAGGAGGACGACCAGGGTGCCCGGCAGGCTTGCCTCCAGTCCGAAGGTGCCGCCGGTCCACCATGCGGGGGCGCCGCCGACGGTCGGCTGCAGCAATCCCGCCGACTCGTTGCCGCTGACACCGAAGCCGAGAATGGGTCCTTGCACGAAATTGAGCATGAAGTGCAATGCGATCGGCATCGACAGCGAACGCGTGCGCAGCCAGGCGGCGCCGAACAGCAATCCGGCGAGGAAGATGTTGAGCATCGCGATGGGCTGTGCGACACCTGCGGACGCGATGCCCTCGGAATGCGTCAGTACGAAATACGCGGCCATCGCGATCTGCGCGGGCCATGCGCCGATTCCCGCGATCAGTCGCTGGAACACGAAGCCCCGGAACACCAGTTCCTCGACGACGGCGACGGCCAAGCAATCCAGCAAGCCTGCGGCAAGCATCGCGGCCGGACCGTTCCAGGACCAGTGCACATGGCCGCCGATCCACAGCACCAGGGCCGTGGTCACCCATACGGCGGACCCGAGTGCGAGTCCGAGCGGTACGCCGAGGCGCCAACTCGACCACGGGCCGATGACGGTGGTTGCGGCTTCGCGCCGTAGGGCCAGACAGATCGCGGTGGCGATTGCTGCCAGCACGGCTTGTGCGCCGGGTCCGAGTTCGATGCCGCGTGCATTTGCGAAGACCGTCGCGGGTACGACCAGTGCGCCGAGGACGAGGAAGAAGATGAGGATCCACCAACCATTGCGAAGCTTGCGGTGGCGATCGAGGAAGGGTTGGATCACGGTGATCTCGACACGGCGGCGGGTGCTGAAGTCTGCTGCAACCTGGTTGGCGGGACGCGGGCCGGAAGTATGCAGATGACGAGGGCGACCGCGATCAATGCGGCGGCAAGCGCGAACGTCATGCGCGTGCCGGACACGATGCTCTCGCCAGCTGCAAAGACGGTGCCCATGGCCGATGCGCCGGTCACCAGGCCGAGGTTGCGCGACAGGTTGAGCAGGCCGGACACCACACCGCGCTGCGCGCTGTCGGCGGCGCCCAGCACGGCGCTGTTGTTCGCGACCTGGAATGTCGCGAAGCCGGTGGTCAGCAACATCAGCGGCACGACGTAGCCGGGCACGCCCGTCGTCGTGGCGACCGCGGCAAGGGCGGACGCACCGAGTGCCATCGCGACCAGTCCGACGACGATCATCCGCTCCGCGCCCCAGCGATCGACACTGCGTCCGGCCGGGACGCCGGCGATCGCGGCGACGAGTGGCCCCGCCGACATGGCCAGGCCGGTCCCGGTGGCATCGAGGTGCAAGGCACCGGACAGGTAGAACGGGCCGACCACCAGTGTTGTCATCGCCACCGTCGCTGCGAGGGCACCGCTCGCGAACCCGCGGCGGATGAGGCGGTTACGCAACAGTTCGGGCTGCAACAGCGGCGAACGCGTCGACGCTTCGTGGCGGATGAAGCCGAACCCGATCCACACGGCGGCGACCAGCAGCGCCACCCTGGCCGCACCGATGTGGCCACCGCCCCAGGTCATCGCGAGCGCGTAGGCCACGAGTGCGAGCGTCAGCAGCAGGGCGCCGGTCCCATCGAAGCGAGCAGGCGTCGATGGCAGATCCGGCGGCAGCAGGCGCCAGACCAGCGCGAACGCGATCACGCCGAGCGGCAGGTTCACGAAGAACAGTGCCGACCAGCCAAAGTCGGCAATGAGCCAACCCCCGAGCGTGGGTCCGAGGGCGGTGCCGATCGCCGACACGGTGCCGAGCAGACCCATGGCGCGGCCCACCCGGCCACGTCCGGCATTGGCGCCGACCGCGGCGAGCGCCAGCGCCATCATCAGGGCGGCGCCGGCGCCCTGGGCCGTACGCGCTGCGATCAGCGAGACCAGGTCTTCGACGCTGCCGCACAGGGTCGATGCCAAGGTGAACAGGGCGATTCCGGCCAGCAACAGGCGGCGACGCCCGAACAGGTCGCCCAGTCGACCGGCACTGACCACGAGCGACGTCACTGCCAGCAAGTACGCGAGCACCACCCATTGCACGGACGCGGTGGATGCGTCGAATACCCGGGCCAGGGTCGGCAAGCCGACGTTGGCGATGCTGGTGCCAAGCGACGACAACAGCATCGTCAGTGCCAGGCTGGCCAGGGTCCAGTTCACCCGTGACGCCTCGCGGCGGACATCGGTGGTCGGTTCAGAGGCGGCGGTCATATCGGGCTCGGAAGTGCGTGTGGGCGATGCAGCCACGCTACGCGCGACCGAAAACAGGCGGTAGACGCATTGGATGAAATGAATTCGTGCACGAAACGCCATGTCTGCGATGAACGTGGTATTGCTGCCGGCGTGTCGACCCCCGACCTCAACCTGCTGGTGACGCTGGACGTCTTGCTGCAAGAGGGCAGCGTCGTGGGTGCCGCTCGGCGCCTGCGACTCAGTGCATCGGCGATGAGCCGGTCACTGGCCCGATTGCGCACGGCGATCGGCGATCCGCTGCTGGTGCGGGCCGGTCGCGGCCTGGTCCCGACACCGCGTGCGCTCGAATTGCGCGACCGCGTGCGTCAGGTTGTCGATGCGGCCGAATCGGTCGTGCGCCCGGCGCTGACGATCGACCTCGCGTCGCTGGAGCGCACTTACTCGATCCGGTGCAGCGAAGGATTCGCCGAAACCTTTGGGCCACGACTGATCGCGCGCATGGCGGTCGAATCGCCGCGTGCCCGACTCTGGTTCCATGCCAAGCCGGACAAGGACAGCACGCCGTTGCGTGATGGCACGGTCGATCTTGAAACCGGCGTGATCAGCGCCGCGATGGGTCCGGAACTGCGCACTGTCGGGCTGTTTCGCGACCGTCTGGTCGCCGTCGTTCGCGCCGGACACCCGCTGGGTCGCGGCAGGATCACGCCCGAGGATTACGCTTCCGCTGCCCACGTGATGATCCAGCGGCGCGGGCTCGGAACGGGTCAGCTGGACGAGGCGCTCGACGCATTGGGACTACGCCGCAACATCGCCGCCACGGTCAGCGGATTCGCCACCGCCATCGCCCTGGCCCAAGCCTCCGATCTGGTCGCCACGGTGCCCGAGAAACATACGCGAGCGCTGCACGCCGACATGCAGCGCGTCGACCTGCCGTTGCCGCTTCCGGAGTTCATGCTGTCGCTGTTCTGGCATCCCCGCCTCGACGCCGATCCGGCGCATCGCTGGCTGCGTTCGCTGGTGCTGGACGAGTGCGGTGACATCGGCGACCGGCGCGGCTGATCGGCCACTGTTCGATCAATCCGCACCCGGGGTGCCGCCATGGCGGAATGTCACGGCGCGACGCGCGCCATCGGCACGTCGTAAATCGTCTTGCACGCCCGATAGGTGTTTCGGTGGATCGCGACGACCTTGCTCAGCGGTTGCTGATAGCCGCCGGCCAGATTCCATGCCAGCGGAATGCCGCGGTCGTGCAGATGCTGAAACACGCGGCGATCACGCTCGGCGAGTTCGGCCGTCGTGAGAAATCCGCCGAGCGGATCATCGATGTGTGGATCGGCGCCGGCCTGATACAGCACGACATCGCAGCTGGCCATCAAGGCCACGTGCGTTGGAATGGCGTCCAGAAAAGCGCCTGCCTGCTCCGGCCAGAGGAATTTCTGGCCGGCCGTGTAGTGCGAGATCCAGTGCAGCCCGAGGCAATTGATGATGTCGTCGGTGCCATCGCCATAGTGGTAGTCGTAGTCGAGGATGCCGACGCGCAGCTTCGGATGCTCGGCGCGCAACGCCATCGCCGTCACGATCAAGCCATTGAACGTGCAGTAGGCCGCCGCCTCATTCCAGCGCGCATGATGGAAGCCCGATACCGGTGCCGCCACCGCGGTGTGCTGCGACAGCGCGAGCCGCGCCGCATCGAGCATCGCGCCGGTGGTGAACGGCAGCGAACGGTTCACGTCCGCCGAGCGCGTGCCGAAGCCGTTCGCGATGCGCTGCGCGAACACGTCCTCGACGAAACGGCGTTCATGCGCTCGCGCGAAATCGTCGATCGTCACCGCTTTCGGCGGCAGGATGCGCAGGTCTGGATCGAGGTCCATCCAGGCTTCGACCACGGGCCGCGGCTTGGCCGCACTTGGCGACGACCCCTGCGCCGGCGCCATCATCAAGTCGCTGTAGATCACATGCATCGAAGCGCTCCGGTCGGGAAGGGCAGTGTGGCCGATGGGCGTCTCAGGGGCTGCGACGTCGGCGTTGCGGCGGCATCACCTCAGCCGTTGAGCCGGCTCATGCCACGCGTGGCAGCATCAGGCCTTGCAGTCCGGCGAGCAGGCTGCGGCCGGCATGCCGAAGACGCGCTTGCGATTGTTCGAGCAAGGCGTCGATGGCCGGCTCGTGGCGCGGCAGTGCCAGCACGCGCAGCAATGTGTCCGCGAGATCGCCGACGTCACCGACCCGGAAATAGTCAACGCCATCGGCGCGCGCCTCGTGATTGACCGGGATGTCCGACAGCACGGCGGGAAGGCCGAGGCCGATCGCTTCGTAGCTGGAACCGCCGCCGGGCCCGCCTTCGTAGCGCGTCGGCTGGATCAGCACACGAGCGGCGCGCAACAGCGCGATCTGGTCGCCCTTCGGGATGAGGCCGAGGATGCGGCAGCGCGACTCGATGCCGAGGGATCGAATGAGCGCGACGATGCCCTCGAAATGTGCGGGATCGCGGAAGTCCGAGGTGGCGCCGGTCATGACCAGATTCAGGTCCGAATGCTCCGGCCGTTGCACGACCTGTGCAAATGCGCGCAGGGCCGTGGCGTGGTCCTTGTGGATCCAGAAGTGGTTGCAGATCATCGCGTAGCGCTCGCCGGTGGCATGCCGCGTCTGCGCGTCGGCCGACGCGGTGGCGAACCAGGACGGTTGGGCATACGGTGTGAACGGCAACGTCAGCACGCGTTGCGCAGGGACGCCGAGGTGCCGCTGCACCGCCTCGGCCACGAAGCGCGATGTCGTGAAGATCGCGTCCGAGTTCGCCGCGATGGCGGCGAACTGTTCATCGCGTTGCGCGCGTTCCGCCGCGGAAAAATTTCCGGGCAGATCGCGATGCTGGAAGTCGTAGATGTAGCCGACCTTGCGGACATGACTGCCGCGAATCGGCTGCATGCTCGGGAACACGATCGTGGCGCCGACCTCGACCGCGAGTCGGCTGACGCTGCGTCCGTCATCGCCACAATCGAGTACCGGCCAGCCTTGCGTGAACTCGTGCGTCATCGTGCGCAGTTGGGTCGCTTCGCGGGTCTCTCCCGGCCAAGCCTCGGGCATCGCGAAAACCAGCTGGAGCGGTTGTTCGTCCGCGACCGAGCTCAGCGCCGTCACGATCAGGCGGATCAGGTCGACACCCCCGTTCCAGGTGATGAAGTTGTGCAGGGGGATCAGGATTTTCATCGTTGCATCAATCTCGCCGGCGTGCCGACGTAGGTGCCGGCGGTGTCGATGTCGCGCAAGACCGTGGCGCCGGCGCCGATGATCGCGCCAGCCGCGATGCGTACGTTTTCCGCCACGACCACGCCGGCCCCGAGGAAGCAGGCTTCGCCGATGTGGACGCCGCCCGAAACATGGCAGCCCGGGGACAGGGTCGCGAAGGCGCCGATCTCGGCACAGTGCGCCACCGTGCAATGCAGATTGATGTGTGCGAAGTCGCCGACCGTGACCTCGGTGGTCAGTGTCGAGCCGGCACAGATCATCGCGCCTTCGCCGATTCGCGTCGCGCCATCGCGGCGATCGAAGCGCACCGAGGGATGCACCAGGCTCGGATACCGCCCCGCAGGCAGCGCATGCCGGCACTTGTTGCGGATGGCGCGGCGCAATGCCGATGTGCCGATGCCGAGATAGATGTCGATCCCGTGCTCACCCCAGCGCTCGAAGCAGTCGCGCTCGCTGATGATGGCGACATCGCCGATGCGAGTACCGATTTCTGCCGCCCCATCGGCTGCGACGAACGCGTCGAGCCGCGCATCGGGGTGCGATTCGTGCAATAGCCAGCCTGCATCGCGCGCGCAGCCGCGCGAACCGAACATCACCCGCATCCCTGTTGCTCCAAGTGGTCGAGGATGGTCGCGGTCACGTGGGCGACCTGCGACTCGGAAAGATCGGGCCAGCTTGGCAGATTCAGGCCACGCCCGGACAGATCCTCGGCGACCGGAAACGCGCCGCGCCGACCGTCGTACATCGGCATCAGATGCACCGGCGAAAACAACGGCCGCGTCTCGATGCCGGCGGCTGCCAGGGCCGCGCGCAGGGGATCACGCTGCCCGGGTTCGGGCGTCAGCACACTGGTCATCCAGTGCGAGGGCTGGTCGTCGTCGTGGTGGCACTGGAAGCGCAAGGCGCTGCCGGCAAGTGCCGACCGATAGCGGGCATCGAGCCGCCGCTTGCTGGCCAAGGTCGTCGCGATCCGCTCGAGCTGCGCGAGCCCGATCGCCGCGCAGAGGTTGGTCATGCGGTAGTTGTAGCCGGCGATGTCGTGCCAGTACTCGTGCCCAGGCACCAGCCCCTGTCCGCGCAGCCGGCGCACGCGATCGGCCACGGTGTCGTCCATGCACACGACCATGCCGCCCTCGCCGGTACTCAGCGTCTTGTTGCCGAAGAAACTGAAGGTCGCGGCATCGGCGCCGCGACCGACATGTTCGCCGTCAAACCGATTGCCGATCGCTTCGGCGCAGTCCTCGATCAGGCGCAGGTCGTGGTCGCGGCACAGCGACCGCAACGCGTGCAGGTCGCAACTGCCGCCGTAAAGATGCACGGCAAGCGCGGCCCGGGTGCGCGGCGAGATGCGACGGCGCGCGTCGGCGACATCGATTTGCCAGGTTTGCGCATCCGCATCGACGAATACCGGCGTCGCGCCGACATGGCGAATGGCATTCACCGTCGCGACATAGGTCAGGGTCGGCACCAGCACCTCGTCGCCCACCCCGATGCCGAGCGCGAGCAGGGCCAGATGCAGGGCCGCCGTGCCGTTGCAGACGCTGATTGCGTGAGCAAAGCCGACCTGGACCGCGAACGCCGACTCGAATGCGGCGACGAAGCGACCTTTCGACGAAATCCAGCCGCTGTCGAACGCCTCCAGCAGGTAGGCGCGTTCATTGCCCGAGAGATCGGGTTGATAGAGCGGAATGTGCAGCATCGGACTCGCGCGGCAAGGCGTGCAGACTAGCTCATGCAACCGATATTCGCGGTCGCGACGCCGCCACGGCTTCCGCACCTACGGTCGCGCGTCTACACTCGGCCCATCACCCGGCTGATGACAGGGAGCGCCCGATGGCGGTCGATGCTGCAGTGCTCGCAAAGTTCTACCCGCTCGACAAGCTCGGTGGCGAGTGCATCGAGCAATTGGCGAAGGAAGCGGAACAGATCGAAGTCGGCAAGGGCAGCGTGCTGTTTCGCGCCGGAGACACCGACGACCACACCATCTATGTCGCTGCCGGCGTCGTTCGTGGCGACTATCCGGACGGCAAGACCAAGAGCACCGACGGCAGCTCGCTGCAGGGCCGCTATGCGCTCGGCGACCTGCAGCCGCGGCGCTTCACGGCCACGGTCGAGTCGCTGACCGCGACCCTGCTCAAGCTGGACCGGCGCTATGCCGAGAAAGTGATGATTTTCGATCAGCTCACCAAGGCGGTCGGGTTCAAGCACTACGCGCAGGATCCGGGCGGCAACCGTTGGGTATTCCGCCTGTTGCACAACCGTGCCCTGCACAAGATGCCGACCGGCGCGGTCGAGCGCCTGTTCCAGCGCCTCGAAGAAGTGATCGCGGTGAAGGACCAGATCATCGTGCGCGAAGGCGACGAGGCCGACTATTTCTACGTCATCAAGGAAGGGTCGGCGCAGGTCTCGAAGCAGATCGACGGCCACGAATCGGTGGTCGCCTATCTGGTCCGCGGCGACACCTTCGGCGAGGACGCATTGCTGACCAAGTCGGTGCGCAATGCCACCGTGTCGATGAAGACCGACGGCAAGCTGATGCGCCTGTCGAACAAGGACTTCGCCGAAATCCTGACGCCGCCGGTGGTTGATTGGGTGAATTCGGCCAAGGCATCCGAGTTGAGCCGCGCCGGGGCGCAGGTGCTCGACGTGCGGACCGAGGACGAATTCGAGGAGGCGGCGATCAAGGGTGCGCTCAACATCCCCTTGCTGAACCTGCGCGACCGCATCGATGAACTCGATCGCACCCGCAGCGTCATTGTCTATTGCAACACCGGTGAACGCAGCGCCGCGGCCGCTTTCATCCTCGGCAAGGTCGGCTTCGCGGCCTTTGCGCTACAGGGTGGTCTGGCGGCGATGATGAAGCAGCGGTAGATCGAATCGAATCGCGGGACAGAGCCCGCTCCCACAAGGGCACTACTAGCGCTTCTTGCCGCCCACGATCACCACGTCGGCGGCGCGCTTCGCAAACAGTCCGTTCGCGATCACGCCGGTGATCTGGTTGATCTCGGCTTCGAGCTTCAGCGGATCGGTGATGCTCAGGTTGTGCACGTCGAGGATCAGGCCGCCGTTGTCGGTGACGACCCCGTCGCGCCACACCGGCTGGCCACCCAGCTTCACGATCTGGCGCGCGACATAGCTGCGCGCCATCGGGATCACTTCCACCGGCAGCGGGAACTTGCCCAGCACGTTCACTTGTTTGGCGGCATCGATCAGGCAGACAAAATTCTTCGACGCGGCGGCAATGATCTTCTCGCGCGTCAAGGCCGCGCCGCCGCCCTTGATCAGGCGATTGTGCGGGTCGCATTCATCGGCGCCATCGACATAGAGTGCAAGGTCGCCGGTGTGGTTCAGGTCCAGCACCGGAATGCCGAGCGCCTTCAATTTCGCCGTGCTCTGGTCGCTGCTCGATACCGCGCCTTCGATGCGCGACTTGATCCGGCCCAGCGCCTCGATGAAATAGGCTACGGTCGAACCGGTGCCGACGCCGACGGTCATGCCCTCTTCGATGAATTCGATCGCCGCTTCGGCGGACAGTCGCTTCTCGTTCTCTTTGTCGACGCTCATGCTTGCTCCACCGAAAGAATCCTTGTCCATTGCACGGCGGTCACCGGCAGCACCGACAGGCGGTTGCCGCGACGCGTCAGCGCGAACTCGCCCAGCCCGTCCATCGCCTTCAACTCGTCGAGCGTGATGGTGCGCTTGAGCTTGCGCTTGAACGCGACGTCGACGCAGAGCCAGCGCGGGTTGTCGTGCGGGCTGGCGGCGTCGTAGTAGTCGCTCGCCGGGTCGAACTGGGTCGGATCGGGATAGGCGAGCTTCGCGACCGTGCACAAGCCGACGATACCGGGCGTGTCGCAATTCGAGTGGTAGAAGAACACCTCGTCACCGAGCTGCATGCCGTCGCGCATGTAGTTGCGCGCCTGGTAGTTGCGTACGCCGCTCCAGGGTTCGCGCTTCACCTTGGCGAGGCGGTCGATCGAGAATTCGTCGGGTTCGGACTTGATGAGCCAGTGGTTCATGCGGATTCAGTGCGTGGCCGGGTTGCAGTCGATCAGTTCGCGTTCGGTGGCGATGAAGTCGAGGCGGACGTCGTGCGCCTCGACCGGCAGCATCGGCACTTCCTGGAACGCGTAGCCTACGCCGACCAGCACGCAATGCGCAGGCCGCGGCAGGTCGGCCAGAAACGCGAAACTGCGGTCGTACCAGCCGCCGCCCGAACCGAGGCGATGGCCGCGACGGTCGAAGGCGAGCAGCGGCACCAGCACGACATCGAGCGCGTGCGGATCGACCGCGTTCGCGGCGTTCTGTTCGGGTTCGGGGATGCCGTAACGGTTTGCGGCGAGATCCTGACCTGGCAACCAAGGTGCGAAACGCAGTCGCTGGTCGGCGCCGAGCACCGGCAGGAACACGATCTGTCCCCGTCGGAACAGGGACGGCAGGGCATGACTCAAGGGCAATTCGCCACGCACCGCCCAGTACGCGCCGATGCGCAGATCGGTGAGGAATTCGGGCAGGTGTTCGAGCTGCTCGCCGACGCCGCGCGCGGCCGCGATGCGCTCCGCAGGCGACAGCGCCATGCGTCGCTCACGCATCCGGTCTCGCAGTTCGTCGCGTTCACCGTGGCTCATTGCAGGCGGTCCGTGCTCACGGCGGGGAGAAGAAGTGCACCGCAACGCCGATACCGCACACGGACAAACCCTTGATCCCGAGGATCAGGTGGGATGGCGCGTCGGTCTTCAGGCTTTCCGCACGTAGCGGACATGCACACCGACCGAACTCTGCGACCCCGGGGTTTCTATATGGGACAAGGCAATAAATGTCCGCGCAACGGCACGGCAGTTACGGTGCCCGGGTATTGTGGAGGCTGCCCAGCGCCGCATCAAGTCGAATGCGCAACGCGGCGAGTTCGGCGTCGACCAGATGATTGGATGAACCCGACTTCGAACGCAGCTGCAGCAATTCGTTCGCGAGGTTCAAGGCCGCCAGCACGGCGATGCGTTCCGGCGTGGCATTGCGCGCAGCATTGCGCAGGTCGCGCAGTCGGCCATCCAGCAGGCTGGCCGCGGAACGCAGGCCATCGCGCTCTTCGGGCGGGCAGGCCACGAGATATTCGCGGTCGAGGATCGACACCGACACCGGTTCGCTCACGGGTTCTGCTCCAGCGATTTGAGTCGCGCGATCATCGCCTCGACGCGCGAACGCGCCTGTTCGTTCTTGGCCAGCAGGTTCGCGCGCTCGCTGACCATCGCTTCCTGGTTCTGGCGCAGGCTGCGATTTTCCTCGGCGAGGCGCTGGCACAGCGCGATCAGCTGATCGACGCGGGTGGCGATGGCCTTCAGTTCTTCGCGGGTCGGCGAGGGTTCCATGCGGCGACGTTAGGGCAAACGTCGAAGCGGGGTCAATCGCTGCTCGCGGCCGGGAAGCGCCCGCGAATGCGGCGTTCGGCCTGGGCGCGGCGATCGAGCAGGAATTGCAGGATGCGATCGGCATCGAGCGGCGCGCTGATCAGGTTGCCCTGCACCTCGTCGCACTTCTGTTCGGCCAGATAGCGCAGCTGGTCGTTGGTCTCGACGCCTTCCGCGATGACATCGAGGCCGAGCGAGTGCGCCATCATGATCACCGTCGAGACGATCGCCTCGTCGTCCGGATCGGTGGTCAGGTCGCCGACGAAGGTCTTGTCGATCTTGAGCGTGTCGATCGGCAGCCGCTTCAGGTAGGCCAGCGACGAATACCCGGTGCCGAAATCGTCGACCGACAGGTGCACGCCCAGCGCCTTGATCTGGGTGAGCGTGGCGATCGACTGTTCGGGATTCGCCATCAGCATCGATTCGGTCAGCTCCAGTTCCAGTCGGTGCGCCGGCACCCGGGCCTCGGCCAGGATCTCGCGCAGACGCCGCACCAGGTCGCCGCGGAACAGCTGCAGGGCCGAAACATTGACCGCGATCGTGTGCAGGGTCAGGCCGGCCTCGGTCCAGCGCCCGATCTGGCGGCAGGCTTCGCGCAGCACCCAGTCGCCGATCGGGACGATCAGGCCGGTTTCCTCCGCGATCGGGATGAAGGTGTTGGGCGGGATCGAACCCAGCGTGCCGTTGTTCCAGCGCAGCAGCGCCTCGGCACCGGTGATGCGGTTTTCGCCCAGCGACATCTTCGGCTGGAACACCAGCGACAACTCCTTGCGCTCCATCGCGCGCTGAAGCTGGCTGGCGAGGTTGGCGCGCAGGCGCACCTGCGTATCCATTGCGTCGTCGTAGATCTGGTAGGTGTTCCGGCCGCGATCCTTGGCGTGGTACATCGCCGTGTCGGCGTGCTTGAGCAGATCGGTCGGCAGCTGGCCATGTTCCGGGTACAGGCTGATGCCGATCGATGGCGTGATCACCACTTCCTGGCGGCCATCGATTTCCAGCGGCGCGCCGAAGGCCACCAGCATCTTTTGCGAGACCCGCTCGGCCTCGTCGGCATCGCGCAGGTCTTCGAGGATCACGGTGAACTCGTCGCCGCCCAGGCGGGCGACGGTGTCGGATTCGCGCACGCTGGTGACGATGCGTGCCGCCGCCGACTTCAGCAGGCGGTCACCGGCGGCATGGCCCATCGAATCGTTGACGTGCTTGAACCGGTCGAGGTCGAGGAACAGCACCGCGACCTTGGTGCCGAGGCGGCGCGCGCGGATCAGCGCATGTGCCAGGCGTTCGCTCAACAAGGTGCGGTTCGGCAGGCCGGTGAGGGTGTCGTAGTTCGCGAGATAGCGCAGTTCCTGCTCGGCGCGCTTGCGGTCGGTGATGTCCGAGATCACCGCGACCCAGTGCGTGCGTTCGCCGCCGGCGTCGCGTACTTCGTTGATTTCGAGCCAGGACAGGAACTGCTCGCCGTCCTTGCGCCGTTGCCACAGCTCGCCGCTCCAGTGGCCGCGCTGGTTCATGGTCGTGCGCAGCTCGTTGAAGAACTCGCGCGGATGCTGCTCGCTGTCGAGGATGCTGGCATCGACGCCGATCACTTCGTGGTCGGCATAACCGGTGATGCGCGAGAACGCCGCATTGACCGAGGTGAAGCGGTAGTCGAGACCGGTCACGCAGACCGCTTCGCCCATGCTGCGGATCACTTCCTGGGCAATGCGCCGATCACGGTCGCGTTCGCGTTCGAGGCTGATGTCGCGGAAGGTGCCGGCGATGCGCAAGGCGCGACCATTGGCATCGCGTTCGCTGGCGCGGCCGCGGGCGACGATCCAGGCAATGCGGCGATTGGTGGTGTAGACGCGGTATTCGGCTTCGTAATGGTCGCGTTCGCCGGCGACATGGGTTTCCAGCGCCGCCATGACGCGGTCGCGGTCGTCCTTGTGCACCACGTGCTTGCGCCAGACGTCGGCCGACACCGTGGTTTCGCGCTGGCCGCCGAGGAATTCCTCCGGGCCGGACAGGAACATGCGGTCGGCCACGATGTCCCAGTCCCAGAAGCCGTCGCGGCTGGCCCACAACGCCAGCGACAGGCGATCGCTGTAGAGCTTCAGCTGATCGTGCTGGGCGCGCAACGAGGCCAGCGTGCGCCGGCGCCAGATCGCATAGCCGAGCACGCCGAGCGCGACCAGTCCGCCCATCGCCAGACGCGCCGCCGTGGTCTGCCACCAGATCGGCGCGACACTGACACGCGCGGTCAGCGGCTGTGTGCCGAAATGGCCGTCGTGGTTGCTGCCCAGCACTTCCAGTTCGTAGCTGCCCGGCCCGAGATTGGTGAACGCGACTTCGCGGCGCGTGCCGAGATCGACCCATTGCTCGTCGTAACCGAGCAGGCGATAGCGGTAGCGGTTGCGCTCGGGCGCGGCGAAATCCAGGGCAGCGAAGCCGAGCATCAGCACGCGATCGTCCGCGGTCAGCCGGACTTCGCGGAAATGAACGGGGTCGTCGATGCGGCGCCGTTTCGAACCGATCTGCACCGAGGTGAACGCGAGCGGCACATCGTAGCGACTGATTTCGGCGGCCGAGGGCAGCAGCCAGTTGATGCCGCGGGTACCCCCGAAGGCCAGTTTCCCGCCGCCGATCCGGGCCTGCGCGCCGCCGTTGAATTCCGGGCCCTGCAATCCGTCGCGGGCAGTGAAATTGCTGATCTCGCCACTGCGCGGGTCGAGCATCAGCACGCCTCGGTTGGTGCTGGCCCAGATCCGGCCGTCGCCGTCGTCGAGCAGGCCGTAGATGGTGTCGTTCGCGAGCCCGTCGGAGATCCGATAGGCGCGGAAGCGGGCGACGCCGTTCTCGTAGGACAGGAGCTGGTTCAAGCCGCTGTGTGTGCCGATCCAGATGCCGCCGTCGCCGGTTTCGAGAATGCTGCGCACCATGTCGCCGGCGAGTCCGGCATTGTCGCCGTTGCGTGGCGCGATCTTGTACAGGCGACCGGTGGCGCGCTCGTAGACGTTGAGGCCGCCGAGCGTGCCGATCCAGACGCGGCCGCCGCGATCTTCATGCACGGCCATCACGGCGCTGCTCCAGAGTCCGGCCGCATCACCGCTGGAGGCGGCAGCGAAACGTTCCCAGCGATGCCGGTCCGGCTCGTAGCGGACCAGCCCGGCCGCCAGGGTTCCGATCCACAGCGAACCGTCGGCACCGCGTGCGAGCGCGCGGATATCGGCGTCCGGCAGGGCGTCGCCGCGGGCCGGGTCGACGGCAAGGCGCGTGCCGAGTCCGGTGCCCGGGTCGAATCGGGCAAGTCCCAGCGGCGTACCGACCCAGATCTGGCCATCGCCGGCGTCGGCCAGCGCGGTGACGCGCTGAGCCTGTGAGCCGTCGGTGCCCGCCGCAACCATCGCGGCAGTGCGATGCGCGGTGAATGTCCTGCTGGCGAAGTCGTAGTGCTTCAGGCCCTCCCCTTCGGTGCCGATCCACAGGCCATGCTCGCCATCGGCAAGCAGTGCGCGCACATTGTTGCCGGGCAACTCGTCGCTGGCGCCCGAGCTGTCGAACAGGTAGCCGAACACGGCCCCACCGGGTTCCGTGCTGGACAGGCCGCGCAGATCGCCGCCGACCCAGAGCAGTCCGGAACGGTCGACGAACAAGGTACGGATCGAGTTCTCCGGCAGGCTGCCGGCGATGCGCGGGTCGTGCGCCAGCAGCAGCGCGTCATCCGATTGCGGATCGATCCGCATCAGGCCGTCGCCGTGGCGGGCCAGCCAGAGGGCGCCGCGCGCGTCTTCGGCGATGTCGAGGATCGTCCCGCGATCGTCCGTTTGCGCTGTCCAGCGCGGCCGGACCTCGTCGCCCGACAGATGGAACAGGGCATGTGGCGTCGCGAACCATTGCGAGCCGTCGCGACCGCAATGCACGGCGACGATGTCGTCGCCGACACTCGCATCGGTGTTGACCCGGATCGCCTCGCGCGCTTCGGCACCGACGCGGTAGACACCGCGTGCGGTCGCCGCGAGTACGTTCCCGTCCTCGCATACCGCAAGGTCGCGCACCATCCGGAAGGCATCGCCCGACAGCGCCAGCACCGATACCCGGGCACCGTCCCTTCCAAGCAGCTCAAGGCCGAACTGCGAGCCGATCCAGAGGCCATGTCTGGCATCGGCGGCCAGTGCGGTGACGATGTCGTGCGCAGCGCCGGCAACGTCGGCGCCGGCAATGCGCACGAACTGGCCATTGCCACGGTCCAGTCGCACCACGCCGCTGCGATTCGTGCCGATGTAGAGGTCGCCATCGGCCGTCTCGGCCAGGGCGGTGATGAAACTCTCGGGCAGACTGCCTTCGACATCGGCCTGGTGCTGGTAGGCCAGCAGTTCCTGGCCGTCGTAGCGATGCAGGCCGCCCTGGGTCCCGATCCACATCAATCCGCTGTGGTCCTGCAGCACGGCGTTCACGGTGCCCTGCGCGAGTTCCTCGTTGCCGCTCATCGGCGCGAAGTAGTGGCTGCGCTCGAAGGCGGTGGCCTGGCCGGCGACCAGCATCAGCCCGAACAACAACGCCGCCGTCGCAAGGCGACGACGTTCGGGCGACGGCTTGATCGCCACTGTGATGGGCTCCATTGGCGCGAGCATATCCGTTCATGGTCGGCGCGTCAGTGCGGGCCCAGTGTGCCCGCTACAATCCGGCCATGAGCGCACTGAATCACGAGCTACTCGAACAATTGCTGGTCCGGCTGCAGGCCGGGGTCGATGCCGCCGAAGTGCATGGCGCGCTGGCCGGGTTTCTGTGCGCAGGCGGACGCAGTCGCCCTGACGCCTGGGGTGAGGCCCTGGCCCTGGATGCCCTGCACGACGCCCAGTTGGAGCGCGGTGGCGACGCCGACGATCTGCGGGCCCTGTTCGAGGCCACGGTCGACGCGCTCGCGGATCCGGACGATGCCTTCACGCCGCTGATGCCGGAGGACGAAGTGGCCTTGGCGATGCGCGCCGATGCGCTGGTGTCCTGGTGTCGCGGATTCCTCGGCGGCATCGGCCTTGCCAATCCGCGTGCGCGCGGCGCCTTGTCCGAGGACGCCGAGGAAGCGATCGCCGATCTCGGTCGCATCGCCGCCAGCGAATTGAGCGTCGACGAGGGCGAGGCGGACGAGCAGGCCTATGCCGAGATCCTCGAATTCGTGCGGGTCGCGGCCCTGCTGTTGCGCGATGAATGCGCCGCAGCGGCGAAGCGGCATTGAGCATGACGCCGGCGCCGATGATCGCGTCGACCGAGTTCCAGCGCCGTCGCCGGCAGCTGATGCGCATCATCGGCCGCGACGCCATCGCGATCCTGCCGGCGGCGCCCGAGCGCATCCGCAACAACGACGCGCACTATCCGTATCGTCAGGACAGCGATTTCCATTACCTCACCGGGCTCGATGAGCCACATGCCGTGCTCGCGCTGGTGCCCGGTCGCAAGGCCGGCGAAGTGATCTTGTTCTGCCGCGAGCGCGACGCCGAACGCGAACGCTGGGATGGCCCGCGACTGGGGCCCGAGCGTGCGGTCAACCAGCTCGCACTCGACGACGCGTTTCCGATCGACGACATCGACGACATCCTGCCCGGCATGATCGAAGGCCGCGAGCGCGTCTACTACCACTTCGGGCGCGAGATCGAGTTCGACCAGAAGCTGATCGGCTGGGTCAACCGCGTGCGCGCGCAGATGCGCCAGGGTGCGCGGCCGCCGCATGAGTTCGTCGCGCTCTCGCACATCCTGCATGACCTGCGCCTGTTCAAGTCGCGCGCCGAACTGCGGGTGATGGCGCGCTCGGCGCAGATCGCCGCGGAGGCGCACCTGCGCGCGATGCACGCGACGCGGCCGGGCTCCAGCGAGGCGCTGATCGCGGCCGAACTGATCCACGCCTTCCACACGAACCACGCGGTGCCGAGTTACGAACCGATCGTCGGCGGCGGCGCCAACGCCTGCGTCCTGCATTACCGCGCCAACAACGCGGTGCTGCGCGACGGCGACCTGCTGCTGGTCGATGCCGGCGCCGAGTTCCAGTGTTATGCCTCGGACATCACCCGTACCTGGCCGGTCAATGGCCGCTACAGCGCGCCGCAACGCGCGCTGTATGAGCTGGTGCTGGAGGCGCAGTACCGCGCCATCGACGAGGCGCGCCCAGGCCAGCCGTTCACCGCGATGCACGACGCCGCCGTGCGCACGCTGACGCGCGGCCTGATCAAGCTCGGCCTGCTCGAAGGCTCACTCGACGCGAACCTGAAATCGGGCGCCTACAAGCGCTTCTACATGCACAAGACCGGCCACTGGCTCGGGCTCGACGTGCACGATGTCGGCGACTACCGCGTCGACGACGAGCCGCGCATCCTCGAACCCGGCATGGTCGTCACCGTCGAACCCGGCCTCTACATCGCGCCCGATGAAACCGGCATCGACGCGAAGTGGAAAGGCATCGGCATCCGCATCGAAGACGACGTCGTCATCGCCGCCACCGGCCCCGACGTGCTCAGCCATGCCGTCCCGAAAGAACCCGACGCGATCGAAGCCATCCTCGCGAATCGCTGAAGATTTGTAGGAGGGCCACTCGTGGCCCGACCAGGAGCTATCGAGACATCGATCGGGCCACGAGTGGCCCTCCTACAGACAGCGCTCACGCCACTGCAAACGCATCCCGCGTCAGGTTCTCGGGGATGCCCGTGGTGGCGCGAACTTCGTCTTCGATGCGGATGCCGCCGAACTTGGTGAGGTGGTCGACCTTGGACCAGTTCACGTGCGCGGCGTGCGGGCCGGCCTTCAGTTGGGCGAGCAGCATCGGGATGAAGTAGAGGCCCGGTTCGATGGTGACGACGAAGTTTGCTTCGAGCGTGCGGGTCATGCGCAGGAACGGATGGCCGGCGGGGCGCGGGATCGTGTCGCCAGCCTCATTCGCGTGGAAGCCGGCGACATCGTGCACCTGCAGGCCGATCGGATGGCCGAGGCCGTGCGGGAAGAAGGTCGAGGTGACAGCTTCGGCGACCATGGCTTCCGGGCTCATGCGCACGATGTCCTGTTCGGCGAGCACGCCGGCCAGCAGACGATGCGCTTCGAGATGCAGTTCCGGATAGTTCAGGCCGGCACGCACCTTCGAACACAACTGCTGCTGCACGTGCTCGACACCGGCGATCAGGGCGCCGAAGTCGGCGTCGCCATTGCCGTAGGTGCGGGTGATGTCGGAGGCGTAGCCGTGCACCTGCGCACCGGCGTCGATCAGGAACGAACGATGTTCACTCGGGCGATCATGGCGCTGGTACTGGTAGTGCAGCACCGCCGCATGCTCGTTCAGGCCGATGATGTTGGTATAGGGCAGGTCGAAGTCGTTGTGACCGGTCGCTTCGAGATAGGCGCGATGGATCTCCAGTTCCGAACCACCGCCGCGGAACGCCGACTCCGCGGCGCGATGGCCGCGCACCGCGCGCGCTTGCGCGAGGCGCATGCAGGCGAGTTCGTAGTCGGTCTTGGCGCTGCGCGTGTAATGCAGCGAGGAGATCACGCGCGCCGGATTGTTCGGCACGTAGGCACCGACCGCGTCGTGCGCTTCGCCGATGATGGCGAGGCGATCGCTGAATGCCGGGAAGTGTTGCACCGCTTCGTCGGGTTGACGGATGACGCGGATATCGAAGTGTTCGACCCAGTAGCCGTGCGGCGGCGCGGGTGGCAGATGCCAGTAGTCGTCCGGCTGGCAATACACGAGCACCGGCTTGCGCCCGGGCGTCACGACGATCCAGGAATCGGTCTGCTGTGTCAGCGGCACGAAGGCCTTGAACGGCGGATGCGACACGAAGGGCAGCGGTCGGTCGTCGAGGAAACGGTATTGCTCGCGTCCCGAGGCGATCAGCAGATGGTCGAAGCCGCCGAAGGCGAGCGCACGCTCGGCGCGCCCGACCACGGTCGCGAGATGGTTCGGGTACAACTCGGCCAGGCGTTCGCTCATCTCGGACTCCACTGCGGGGTGCTCATTCTGCCCGAGCCCGCTGCCTGTCGACAGTGAACGCGATCAGGCGTTGACGCCGCCGTCCACCCACTCCGCCAGCAGTTCCTGGTCTTCCGCCGAAATCGAGACGATGCGCAGGCCCGACCAATACTGGCCGGGAACGCCGGCCGGCTCCGACCACTGTTCGTGCATGCCGACCTCGATCTCGATCGGCGCATGGTTGTGGATCGGCAGCGGGAAACTGAACTGGTAGAGCGCGTCGGCGCGCAGTTCGCGATTCGCGATCAGCATCATGCCGTCCGGCGACAGGTTGCCGATCTGGCCGATCGGTTCGCCACTCATGGTGTTCACGACCTGCACCGGAATTTCGGGATCGCGGCGTTTCGAGCGTCGGTGTTCACGCATGTCATTGGGCCTCGGCAGTTTCGGCGGATTGGCCGGTGAACGATTTCAGCTTGCGCACGATCGCATGCCAGGCACGATCGATCAGGGTCTCTTGCGGCTCCTCGTAGACCTTGGCCCGGCCCTCGTGCATGTCGCGCGCCAACTGTTCCAGCGAATTCTCGTGGGTCCGGGCGCCGCGCTGGTTGACGAACAGGCAACGTCCGGTGAGCGTGCTGAACCAGGACAGCTTGCGGCGCACCGGTTCTTTCTGGCCGGGCAACGAGATTTCGAACCAGGTGCCGAAAGGCAGCGTCCTCAGGCGCGCCAGCAGCGATTGCTCGGCGGCAATGAGTGGCGGGTCGACATGCGGCTTGTGCGCATGATGATGCGCGTGATGATCGCCTTCCTCGCCAAAGCGACTGTGCGCCTTCAGGCGCGCAGCGACCTCGGTCAAGGTCGCCGGATCATCGTTCGCGGCGCTGACCGGCGTGCCATGGCGCACACCGAACAGGCGATCGCCGACCGACTGGATGTCCTCGATGTGGAAACCGATCTGGCTCAGCCCGCCTTCAAGGGCTTCGCGCAGGGCCTCGCGCTTGGCGGGCGTGATGTCGGCGGCTTCGCCACGGCCGTAGCGGAGCAAGGCATCGACGAAGCCGATGCGCTCGCGATATACCGGCGAGTCTTCGCCTTGGCGCAATACGGTCAGGGCCAGCACGTCGGTCCAGGCCTGTTCCAGCAGGGTACGGATCAGTGCCCGCGGCTTGCTGCTGCCGATGTGTTCGGCGATCGCGCGGGTCGCGGTATGTCGCGCCGATTCGAGTTTCTCGCGACCGCGCGCCGCATCGACGTGGCGGCGCTCGGCGACTTCGGACTTCTTTGCCTGCGTGTGCAGATGCCGCGACAGGTCGCTCAGTACCTGCTCGAACACCACCGGATCATCGTGGAATTCGGACAGCACGCGATCGACCGAACTCTGCATCTTCTCGACCAGCTGGCGATCGTCCTCGCCCTCATCGAGCCAGTACAGGCCGCTTTCGGCGACGGCGTTCAGCAGCTGTCGCGCCGGATGCGCGCGCTGGGTGAAGAAGCTCTTGTCGCGCAACGCCACGCGCAGCAACGGAATCTGCAGCTTGGTCATCAGCTGCGACACCGTTGGATTCGGCGCGCCATGCTTGGCGAGGTTCTCGAACAACAGGCCGACCAGATCGATGGTGTCGGCATCTTCCTCGTGCAGTCGCGGAATGCGGCCTTCCGGCGTGACCTGACGCAACTGGTTGAGGATGTCCTGCTTGACGTGGCTGATCGCGCGCGGCATCAGCTTGCCGCCGACCGACAGGGGCATCGCCGGCTTTTGCTGCAGCACCCCGAGCACCGATTGCACGTCGTCGCTGCGCGCCGCGAAAGCATTCGCGTCCGGTGCCGGCGCCGCGCCCAGGCCAAGCGCCTGACGGCGCCCGGAGAGCAGTTCGCGCATGGTCTCGAACATCTGCCGGTCCTGACCATCATTGCCCGCGTTCTCGCGTGCAGCGGTCGCGCTGCCGGGCGCTACCGCGGGCATGTTGGCTGGTACGCCCGGCCATCCGGTCATCGGTCGCGCGAAACCGCCGAAGCGACCGCTGTCGCCGGTCTCGGCTTCGGCCACCGTGGTCGCGGCCGGTGTCGTGAGGCCGAAGCGGGTCTGCTGCGAGCGTTGCTGGAAGCGTGCACTGGCCTCGCTGTGCGGCGTAGCGATCGACGCAGGCGGGGGTGCGGTCGGTGCCGCGATGACGGGCGCCGGTGCTGCGACTTCCGGCAGGGCAGTCTGGCGCGGCAGATGCTCGGCCGGATGGGCCGGTTCCGGCGTGCCGAGGCCGGTGTCGGCATCAGCGGGCGTCCGCGCGACGCCAGCCCGTCCTGCAGCCGCGGCGGGCGACAACTCGCGATCGCCGTCATGGCTGACCGCTTCGTTTCGGCGCGCGCGCGGATTGAGCACGAACAGATCGGGCAGCACGCGGCTGTCGATCAGGATGCGATTGGCCTCATCGATGAAGCCCTCGAGGCGCGTGAACAGGCTCTGGTCGATGCAGCGGAAGAACTGCACGCGATGTTCGGCCGGCAACTCCAGTCGCTCGGCGGCCTGACGCACGCATTCGCTCAGCCGGTGCGGGCCGATCGGCAGGTCTTCGGGTTCGAACAAGGGCGCTTCGGCCAGTGTCGCGAAGCGCATGCCAAGTGCGAACAGCGGTTGGCTGGAACGCACTTCGGCACGGTTCGCGGCCTCGACCAGGACCAGCGACTCCTCCAGGTCGGACGATTCGACCAGGGACAGTTCGCTGCGCAATCCGCGCAAAGGTTTGGCGAGGGCGGACTGCCGCCGCGGCTCATTGAGGCTGGCGAGGCTCGATTCGAACAATGCGATCAGCGCAGGGGCCAGGTCGGAGCGGATGCGCCGCACCTCGCGCAGCGATTCGAAGCAGCGTTGCTGCTCCTCGTTGCTGCGCGCCTGTTCGGCCCGACGGAACAGGCTCTGCTCGAGCGCATCGAGCGCGTCGATCATGCCGTGTTCCAGAAAGGGCGACAATTGTCCCAGCAAGGTATCCAGAATGGCGCGTACCCGCCCGGGAAACGGGCGGGACTTGAGGGTCAGCAGCGGCTCGCGCTTGGCGGCCGGTCGGCCGCGACCGGGGCTGGGAACTTCCATGAATGCTGACCTCCGAATCGATTGCCCATGCCGGGCAGGCCCGGCACAAGTGTGATCCAGTTCACATGCAAGAATCTCGCCAGCGTATGTGAAAAAGCGTCCGCTGCCGTGCTCATTCGCCCCAGGCGAGGGTCACGTAGGCGCCGCGACCCGGCGTGTTGTAACCGGACAATACCTCGTAGTTGCGGTCGAGCAGATTCTCGACGCGCAGGCCAACACGCCAGCGCTCGCCGAACGGCAGCGAACCGACCAGATGCACCAGGCCATAACCGGGGAGCCTGCCATCGAAGTCCTCGCGCGTGCCCGAGCCGAATACTTCGCTGCCGATGCGGGCGCCGCCGTTGAACCCGTAGTCGACGCGCACGCTGCCCTTGCGCCCTGGGCGTCGCAATAGGTCGCTGCCGGTGTCGCGGTTCTCGGCATCCTGCAAGGTCGCATTCGCGGCGATCGAGAACCCGCCGACGCGGCCGTTGTAATCGAACTCGATGCCGTCGATATCGGCCCGGGCAATGTTGACGGCCTGGTACAACTCGCCGCCGCTGAAGCTGATCAGGTCGTCGATGCGGGTCCGGTAGGCGCTCACCTCGAGACCATGGTCCGCGTTGAATGCATGATGCAGGCCGAGTTCGAGGCTGTCCGATTGTTCCGGCTGCAACAACGGGTTGCCGGCGAACAGGCCGCCGAAACCGGGCGAGTACAACTCGTTCAGGCTGGGGGCGCGGAAGCCTTCGCCGTAGCTGGCGCGCAGCCGCGTCGCGTCGGTCCACTGCCAGCCCCAGGCTGCCTGGAACGTGGCTTCGCCGCCGAAGACGGAACTGTCGTCGTAGCGGCCGGTGAGTTCGAGATCATGGTCGCCGACCTGATGCGCGACGCCGGCATACAGGGCCGAGTTGTGGCGACGTGCGCCGAACACTTCGGTGTTCCCGAAGGTCTCCAGTTCGGCGCCGCGTTCACGCGCGTGGTTCAGCCCGCCGGACAGCGTGGTGGCATCGTTCAGTGCGTACTGGTGATGCCAGTCCAGCGTGTTGCGACGCGCCTCGTAGGCACCGAAATAAGCGGGCGTGTCGAGGTCCTCGCGCGAATGGCCGAGGTCGAGGCGATGCGTCCAGCGATCCGCAAGCGCGCCTTCGATCGACAACACGGCCGAGGCGTTCTCGGCGTCGGTCACGCCCTGGTCGAAGTCGACTTCCGCCTGGGTGCCCTGTGCGGCGAAACGCAGCATCTGCTCGCCGATGCTGGAGGCAATGTTCAGGCGCGCGTGGTTGTTCTCGTAGCCGTCCTTGTCCGGGTTGAAGCCGTAGGCGTTCTCGTTGGTCGCAGAGAAGCCGTCGGTCTGTTCCTGGCCGACCGTCAGCGAGAATTCGCCGCGCTCACCCTGGCCGCCGAAGCTCGCATCGACGCCGAGTCGGCCGTATTTGCCGGCCATCACGCGGCCGGCGTACCCCTCGACCTTGCGGGTGAAGATCTGCACGACGCCACCGATCGCGTCCGAGCCCCAGAACGCCGCGCGCGGTCCGCGCACGATCTCGATGCGTTCGACATTCGCGAGGGGCAGGTGGGCGAGGTCGTACAGGCCCGAGTTCGCCGACGAGACGCGCACGCCGTCGATCAGGAACAGCGTGTGGTTCGAATTCGAGCCGCGCAGGAACAGCGTGGTCGCCTGACCAACGCCACCGCTGCGGGTGATGTCGACGCCGGCTTCGGTGCGCAGCAGTTCCATCAGGTCGCCGGCCTGGCGACGTTCGATCTCGGCGCGGTCGATCACGCGCACGGCAGCGAGCGATGCGTCGATTGCGGTCGATTCGCGACGCGCGGTCACTTCGACGGTCGGGCCGCGTGTGGTGTTCGCCGCATTGCCCGCGGTCGCGCAAGAGGTGGCCAGCGCAAGAGCGATCGCGACGGACAGGTAAACGGAGTTCGGGTTCTTCGAGAGCATGGAGTCTTCCTCGTTCGGCACGCACCCGTGCCGGTGATGGGGAGACGCCACGCGGGACCGTGCGGTCTGCGGCAGCAAGCGGAATTCGCGATGTGCATCAGCCCCCGCCGCCCCACGCAGCGCTGGTGAATGCCATCGGGCCGGTCTCCGGGCTCGCGAGCGGGTTTCCCCGGAACGTCACCTTCCCATGCAGCGCACAGTGGTTCAGACGTTCCAACTCGCTTACCGTTGCGGGGGCAGCGTCGGTCTTGCACCGACTTCCCGTTTCACCCCGAACGCCTCGTACCGAGACGCGCGGGACACCAGACAGCCCGCGCAGCCTAACGCAGGCTTGGCGACTTACGGCAAGGGCGGGGGATGTGTTACCGGCGTACTCAGCGATCGTCGTCCGCGCGCCAGTCCGTCAGTTCGCCGTCAAGGTCGGTGCTGAGATGGACGGTGATCGGCTTGCAGCAGACCGGGCAGTCTTCGATGTAGTCGGCGTCGCCAGCGGAGGGGTCGGCGACGGTCTCGAAGCGTTCGCCGCACCAGGGACAGGTCAGTCGGATCGTGTCGAGCATGGGTGGACTCCACGTGGACAGGTGGAGTCTGCACCCGGGATGTCGAAGCGATGTGTGCGCGCGGTCAAGCCTTCCTCGCGCGCCAGAGTTTCAGCAACTCGTCCTGGCGTTCGCGGGTGATGCCGGAATTCGGCTTGGCACGGCGTTCGGCGGGCAGCTTGTCCCACCAGTCGAGCAGATCGGTGATGGTGGTCGCGAGCGGGCGGTAGGTGAGGCCCTTGTCGATCGCGCGCTGGACGCTGACGCGATGGAAACCGGCGGACTCGCCCGTGCCCGGCGCGAAGATCGGCAGGTCGCCGCCGACCACGATCTTCTGTGCTTCGAGGAAATCAATCGGCACGTGCACGAGCTTCGCATTGCCGCCGGTCGCGGCCTGGATGCCGTACAGCGTGGCATCGGTGCTGCGTTCGAAATCGGGACCGGTGGCGTTGAAGATGCCGAACGTCTTGTTTTCGACCATGCGGATGGTCCACTCGGCGAGATCGCGTGCGTCGATCACCTGCATCGGGTCGGAGCCGTCGCCAGGCACCAGCACCTCGCCGCCTTCGCGGATGCGCAGCGGCCAGTAGGTGAAACGATCGGAATCGTCGCGTGGCCCGACGATGTAGCCGGGACGGATCACCGTGGTGATGCCCGGGAACCACTTCTCGCCCTCGGCTTCGCTGAGCGCCTTGAGCGACCCGTAAAGATGCTCGATGTCGGCCATCAGCGTCTCGCGCGTCTCCGCCATCGCGTCCTTGCCCTTGTAGACGGCCAGCGCGGCGGTTTCGTCCATGCCCGGCGTGCTGTTGTCGGCGTAAACCGAAATCGTCGAGATGAAGACGTATTGCCCGACGCGGCCCTTCAGCACCTTGCCGGCATCGCGCACCCATACCGGCACGCTGGTCGGGTTGTCGATGCAGGCGTCCCAGGTGCGATCGCCCTCCAGCGCCTTCAGGTCGTTGTTGCGATCGCCGAGCAACTGTTCGACCGCGCCCGGCCATTCCGGCGACGGCCGCTTGCCACGATTGAACAGCGTCACCTTGTGGCCGCGCGCCAGCGCGTACGCCACCTGGAACGGGCCGGTGAAGCCGGTGCCGCCCAGGATCAGGAGGTTCAAGGGCTTCGCGGCTTTCGGAACGTGCCTGAGCTCGCCCGCATAAGCCCGCAACGCGGGCGTGAGCATCGCACCGGCAGCGGCGACGCTGGCGAATTTCAGGAGATCACGACGCGTGGTGTGCATGGTTTGCCTCTTGGGTCGGGAGTGGCGTGGATGCGGCTTGTGCCGCGACGAGACGACGATGCGCGCGACCGAGCCAGATCGCGAGCAGGAGCCACAGCGCCGAGATCGGCGCGGCGACGAAACTGATGCCGCTGGCGGTCAGGCCGAGCAGGCCGAGGCCGGTGTGTGTCCATGCGCCGATCTGGTCGCCAGCGCGGAACATGAAGGTGTCGATCAGGTTCTTGGCCTTGTAGCGGGTCTCGCGCGGCAGCGGGAAATACAGGTTTTCGCGCGCCGGTTGGGTCAGCGCGAAATTGCCCATGCGCCGGATCGACTGGAAGGCGATGACGACCCCGATGACCGGCGCAACGCCGAGTGCGAGATACCCCAGGGTCGACAGCAGCGGCAACACGCACAAGGCGACGGCGATGCCGAATCGGTTCAACAGATGCGCCGACACGAAGACCTGCATCAACAGCGTCGCGGCATTGGCCCAGACATCGATATGTGCAAACAGCGCCGAGCGCGCATCGCGATCGGGGACCGCGTCGGCGACGATGCCGGCCTGCAGGAAATACAGAAAGGTCGAGCCGATCGTGTACAGCACCATGAAGCCGGCGATGCCCATCAGGTACGGCGAGCCGAGCATCAGCCGGAAGCCGGCGAGCGCCGATCCGCCGATCACTTCACGCTCGCGCTCGCGCTGGACCTCGCTGCGCGCTGCCGCGCGTGCCGCCAGCGCGCGCATCGCGCGCAGGCCGACCTCCAGCATCAGGGCCGACACCAGCAGCAAGGGCAGGACGCCGAATGCCGTCGCGAACAGCGAGGTGATGCCGGCGCCGACCAGTCCGCCGAGCGTGCCGCCCGCGGAGACCACGGCGAACAGACGCCGGCCCTGGTCGGGCGTGAATACATCGCTCATCACCGCCCAGAACAACGACACAGCGAACACGCTGAAGACGCTGGTCCACCAGTAGAAGATGCGGCCGATCCACAGCTGCTGTGACGGATCGCTCTGCCCGATCAGCACGAAGAACAGCAGCAGGCACAGCATCAGCCCGCGATACGACCAGGTGACGAAGCGCGCCCGCGGCATGCGCGCGACCAGGGCTGCGAAGATCGGGCTGACGATCAGGGTGAGCAGCAAGGTGCCGAGGAACAGCCAGGGCAGGTCGTCGGTACCGCCAGCGATCCCCATGGCGTCGCGGATCGGTCGCAGCACGTAGTAGGCACCGAGCACGCAGAAGAAATAGACGAACGCGAGCGCAAGCTGTACGCGCTCGTCGCCGCGCACCAGGGTCAGCGCTTCCAGGACGCTCAGTCGCACGCGTTGATCGGTCATCGTTCGGCTCGCATGCCATCGAGTCTAGGCGCGCGCGACCCGCTGCAGCGGGCGGAAAGTCACGGGTGCCGCGGGCAACGGGACGAAGCGGGAGAATGTCGGGATCGGACGGCGCTTGCCACGGCGGGGCTGCGGCACCCACACTGCGCGCATGACCTACGCCCCCAAGAAATCGACCCAGTCCAAGCCCGCACCGAAGCCCGAGTTCAAGCCGTCGAAGGCACTCGCTGCGGCCACGTTCCTGCTGTCCGCGCCGACACCGCAGCATCTGCCACCGGACCGCGGCGCCGAGATCGCCTTCGCCGGCCGTTCGAATGCCGGCAAGTCGAGTGCATTGAATGCGCTGACCGGCCAGAGTGCGTTGGCGCGCGTGTCGAAGACGCCGGGGCGCACGCAGCAGCTCGTGGTGTTCCAGATCGACGCCGAGCGCCGCCTGATCGACCTTCCCGGCTACGGTTTCGCCAAAGTGCCGGGCGAGATCCAGGAGGTCTGGCATCGTGCGCTGGACGAATACTTCCGTGAGCGTCAGTCGTTGTCTGGGCTGTTGCTGGCGATGGATGTGCGCCATCCGCTGACCGAATACGACCAGATCATGCTCGCTTTCGCCCGCGCCCGGGTGTTGCCGGTGCATATCCTGCTGACCAAGGCCGACAAGCTTGGTCGCAGCGCCGGGACCAACGTGCTGCATGCAGTCCGCAAGGGGCTGGCCGATCATCGTGCCGCGGCCAGTGTGCAACTGTTCTCCTCGACCGAGCGCAGCGGCCTCGATGTCGCGACGAAATGGGTCGAGCAGCGTCTGGGGATCGAGCGCGCCTAGCGCGATCCGCCGCTGGCTTCGACTGCAGCGAGGTACTCCGCCCAGTTGCGGGCATGGTCACGGCCGAGCGCATACAGCGTGTCCCAACTGTAGATGCCGGTGTCGTGGCCGTCGTCGAACACGAGGGTGACGCCGTATTGCCCGACGGGACGAATCTCGACGATGTTCACGCCGCGCTTGCCGAGTTGCAGAATGTGCTGGCTCGGCCCGTGGCCCTGAACTTCCGCGCTGGGTGAATGCACGCGCAGGTATTCGCAATCGAGCCTGAACACCTCGCCGTTGTCGAAGCCGACTTCCAGCAGACGCGAGGCCCGATGCAGGGTGATCGCCGTCGGGCTCGGCGCCGACACGGCCATCAGTGCTTGGTGCGCGTGTCGATACTGGTCTTCTCGAGCGCTGGCGGCGTGCCGGCCACTTCGCACAAGGCCAGCGCATACGGCTCGTTCATGCTGATGCAGCTGACCTCGTCCCAGCCGAAGAACGAGGGTTCGCGCAGCCATTCCGCATGCGGCGAGACTTCCTGCACGGTGAAACCATCGGCTTCGAAGCCGAGCAGCTTGCCGATGTAGCAGATCTCGTTCTCGGCTTCGGTGTCGACATAGATGCTCATGGCCGGTGCGCGTTCGGCCGCCGCGACCAGAATCTGCTGCAGGTCATCCAGCGGGAACGTGATCGGCAGCTCGGGCGTGAGGCCACGCAGCGTGATCGCCTTCTCCAGGAAATCGGCATGATGATCCGGGGTCTCCAGCCGGGTCACATCGCGATAACGCAGCACGAACAGGCCGTCGAAACCAATGTAGTCGCCCAAGGCCCAGAGCAGGAAACGGTCCTGTCCCACGGTCGCGATATAGCCGGTGAAACTGCCGGGCTCCAGGTTCTCGCGCCACACGCGCACCAGGGTGCGTTCACGCATCGCCTCGCGCAGCCGCGCCGGAATGGACTTGGGTTTGAGTTCGACGATCTTGGTCATGCGTCCATTCTACCCGCTCGTGGCCGAGTGTTTCCTCAACCACAGCGAATTCCTACAGGATGTAGCGACTCAAGTCCGGGTTGCCGGCGAGCTCGCCGAGTTCGGCATCGACATAAGCGGCATCGATCACGACGGTTTTGGTTTCCGACTGCGGGGCCTCGAAGCTGAGTTGGTCGAGCAGGCGTTCGAGCACAGTCGAGAGGCGGCGTGCACCGATGTTCTCCTGGCGCTCGTTCAGCGCGAACGCGAGCTCGGCGAGGCGGCGCACCGCGTCCGGACGGAAATCGAGTTGCACGCCTTCGGTGCCGAGCAAGGCCGAATACTGCTTGGTCAGCGCCGCCTGTGGTTCGGCGAGGATGCGCTCGAAATCGTCGACCGACAGCGCGTTCAATTCGACGCGGATCGGGAAACGTCCCTGCAGCTCCGGGATCAGGTCGGACGGCTTGGCGACGTGGAAGGCACCGCTGGCGATGAACAACACATGGTCGGTTTTCACCGGGCCGTGCTTGGTGCTTACCGTCGAACCTTCGACGAGTGGCAGCAGGTCGCGTTGCACGCCTTCGCGCGAGACGCCCGCTCCGCCCCAGTCCGAGCGCTGGCAGACCTTGTCGATCTCGTCGATGAAGACGATCCCGCGTTGTTCGGCGGCTTCCAGCGCCTGTGCGCGCACGTCATCTTCGTTCAACAGTTTCGACGCCTCATCCTCGATGAGTTGCGGACGCGCCTTGGCGACGGTGAGCTTGCGCTTCTGCGACTTCTGGTTGCCGAGTTGCGAGAACATCTGCTTCAGCTGTGCGCCCATTTCCTCCATGCCGGGCGGCGCCATGATGTCGACACCGACGTTGAAGTTGACTTCGAGTTCGATCTCGCGTTCGTCGAGCTTGCCCTCGCGCAGCATCTGCCGGAATTTCTCGCGGGTGACATTCGATTCTTCCGAGTGCTTCGGTTCCTCGCCCCAGACGCGCACCGCCTGCGGACGTGGCAGCAACGCGTCGAGGATACGTTCCTCGGCATTCGCTTCGGCCTGAGCGCGTACGCCGGCCTTGGCCTTCTCGCGGACCATCTTCACCGATACGTCGATCAGGTCGCGGATGATCGCCTCGACGTCCTTGCCGACATAACCGACCTCGGTGAACTTGGTCGCTTCGACCTTGACGAACGGCGCTTCCGCCAGCGTCGCCAGGCGGCGCGCGATCTCGGTCTTGCCGACGCCGGTCGGGCCGATCATCAGGATGTTCTTTGGCGTGACTTCATTGCGCAGCTCGGGCGCAAGCTGCATCCGCCGCCAGCGATTGCGCAGTGCAATTGCAACCGCGCGCTTGGCGGCATGTTGTCCGACGATGTGCTTGTCGAGTTCGGCGACGATCTGCTGCGGGGTGTAATGATCCATGCTCACAGCTCCTCGAACGACGTGTGGCCGTTGGTGTAGATGCAGATGTCGCCCGCGACCTTGAGCGCGGCCTCGGCGATCTTGCGGGCGTCGAGATCGGTGTGTTCGAGCAGCGCACGCGCGGCCGCTTGCGCGAACGGACCGCCGGAGCCGATCGCGATCAGGCCGTGTTCGGGTTCGATCACGTCGCCATTGCCGCTGATGATCAGCGAGGTGTGCTTGTCGGCGACCGCGAGCAGGGCTTCGAGTCGGCCGAAGCGGCGCTCGGTGCGCCAGTCCTTCGCCAGCTCAACGGCAGCGCGGACGAGTTGGCCGCCGTGCTTTTCGAGCTTGGCCTCGAACAGTTCGAACAGCGTGAAGGCGTCGGCGGTGGCACCGGCGAATCCGGCCAGCACGTCGCCGCGACCGAGTCGGCGCACCTTGCGCGCGTTCGACTTCATCACCGTGTTGCCGAGCGTGACCTGGCCGTCGCCGCCGATCACGACGCGGCCATGGCGACGCACCGACACGATGGTCGTGGCATGAAAGGTTTCGGGTTTCGACATCTCAATCTCCCGTGGGAAGCGGGGAGATGGGGGCGTTCACGGGCGCGTCAAGTGAACGCGAGTTTTCCTGCCGCTACCACCAGCACGACGGCGAGCACACGCTTCAGCATCGGCACCGGCAGCCTCGACGTGCCAAGGCGCGCACCGAGCACGGCGCCGAGTGCAACTGCGCCAAACCACCAGGGCATCGCCGGCGGGAACTGGATCGCCGCTGCATTCAATCCGGCCAAACCGGCCAGCGAATTCGCGAGCACGAAGCCTGCGGACAGGCCGCTGGCCTCGCGCGTCTTTGCCCAGTGTGCGAACAGCAGCAGCGGCGTCAGGAAGATGGCGCCGCCGGTGCCGGTGAGCCCGGACACCACGCCGATGGTCGCGCCCGCAGCGGACGCGAACAGCGGATTCGGTGCACGCGCAGCGGCGTCATCGCGCACGGCACCGCTGGCGGTGCGCCACAACTGGATGGCGGCGAACAGCAGCACCGCTGCGAGCACGCGTTTGATCAGTTCCGGCGAATGCAGGTACTTCGCAGCGAGGAAGGCGGTCGGCATCGAGCCGAGCACGAAGGGCAACATCCGCTTCCAGTCCACCAAGCCGGCGCGATGGAAGCGCCATACGGCGATGCTCGCGACCAGCACGTTCAACGCCAGTGCGACCGGACGAATCGTGGCGGGCGCGAGTCCGAACAGGCTCATCGCGGCGATGTAGCCGGACGCGCCGGCGTGGCCGACCGAGGCATAGGCCACGGCGATGATCAGGAACAGCGCAGCAAGCGCGAGATCGGTCAGGCTCATTCCGGTTTCTTGCGTGCGCGTGGGTGGGCCGCGTCGTAGACCTTGGCGAGGTGCTGGAAATCGAGATGCGTGTAGATCTGCGTCGTGCCGATGTCGGCATGGCCGAGCATCTCCTGCACCGCACGAAGATTGCCGCTGGATTCGAGCAGGTGGCTGGCGCAGGAATGCCGCAGCAGATGCGGATGCACGCGCTTCCACACCCCTGCCGACTGCGCCCACTTCCGGAGTCGCTCGCGCACCGTGTTGGTCGATACCGGTGCGCCCGTGCGGTCCGGAAACACCGCGGCATCGGCCGCGGATACGCCCAACTCGCGCCAGGCGCGCAAAGCCGCGCCCGCCTGAGACCCGAACGGCACCACGCGCGTCTTCGCACCCTTGCCGACAACGCGGACCAGCTGTTGCCCGAAGTCGACATCGGGCCAGCGCAGCGCGCACAGTTCCGACACGCGCAAGGCCGACGAATACAGCAGTTCGAACATCGCCCTGTCGCGGATGGAGGCTGGAGTGGCGTTGCCGGGATGGTCGAGCAAGGCCTGCATTTCATCGACGTCGAGCACGTTCGGCAGCTTGCGCGACGACTTCGGTGCGCGGATGCCGTCGGCCGGATTCACATGGGCATGGCCTTCGCGCAGCAACCAGCGGTAGAAACTGCGGATGGCGGACAGACGCTTCGCCAACGACACGCCGGACAGTCCGTTGCGAAATTCGTTGGCGACGTGCGCGCGCACGCTGTCCGGCTTCAGCTCCGCCCAGTCGGCCATCGGCATCGAACCGCCGAGCCAGTCATCGAGTCGTTCAAGATCGTGGCGATACGTGGCGAGCGTGCTCGGCGCGAGCCGCTTGACGTCGCGCAGCCAGGTCAGGAAGGCGTCGATGCGGCTGCGGCGTGTGCTCATTCGAAGCCGTCGGACAGCAAGCCGCTGCTGATCTGCAGGAAGGTTGCGCCGATTGCACCGGCGCGACCGGAGGCATCGCTGGCTTCGATGTAGACGACATGCCGGCCGTCGGTCAGCGACGCGGTCGCGAGATTCAGGCTCAGCGCTTCCGTTGCACTGTTGAAGGAGCCGTCGGCCGCAGCCATCGCGATCGGCATGGCACCCGACTGCCAGGGCAGCACGTCGACATAGGCGCGGGCGGACATGATGTTCTGGATCGTCTCGCTGCCACTGGTCTGGTTGAACCGCGCATCGGTGGCCGTGGCCGAGATGGTGACCGGCGTGCCTTGGTCGACTGCGGCCGGCATCGCCGCGACCGTGTGCACGTCCGGTCCGGCGGCACGCAGGTACGGCGCCTGGACGATACGCGCGGCGTACCGCAGTGCGTCGAGGTTGCCCGGCCACTCGCTGTTGAAGGTCGTGCAGGAATCGAAAAAGCTGCTGCCCAGTTCCCAGGTGAAGGCCGGCACGCCGAGCTTGCCGTAGGCGTTGTCATCGGAGGCGCCGTCGGTCAGGTACAGGGCCGACCCGGACTGCCCCGGGTCGTAGTTGTTGAACCAGGTCATGCGCCGTGCCATCGCCTTGAACGCCGCATCATTGGCTGCGGCCGTCGGCGTGACGGCCACGCCCCACGGATACAGGATGGTGCCGCCGTAACTGTGCAGGTCGATGAACATCGTCGGCGTGTTCGCGTTGGCCGCATCGTTGAGGTCGTTCTCACTGCCGGTGCGTGCGTCCGGAAAGATCGAGGTGACGTAGTCGTCGACGGCGGCCGCCTCGGGTTCCGAACGGGGCGTCGGGCCGCGATAGGTGTCGCTGCACAGCGAGCCACTGGACCCACCCGGCACCAGGTTCCAGTAGAACGGGAAGTTGCGATTGAGATCGACGCCGATGCCGGTACCACTGCACGAACCGAAGTAGTGCCGGTTCTTGCGCTGCGAGGAACCGCCTTCGGCAATCTTGCGACCATCCGGATTTGCCTGCAGCAAGACGTGGAATTCGTTGTGATCGACCAGCCAGGTTGCTTCCGCATTCGTGCCGTAGTTCGCGAGCAGCCACTCCGCGAACTTCAGGTTCAACTGCACCGGCGTGTATTCGCGCGCGTGCAGGCCGCTCATCACCATCATCTTCGGCTTGTCCTCGACGACGGCGCTGTTGCTGATCCTGAGCAAGCGCAGGTCGTATCCGGCAAGTCCGCCGGGTGAGGTCTTCTCCCAGGAATCGCCGATGTCGACGATGCTCGCGAGCGTCGGATGGGTCGACACCTGCGTGTCGATGAAGGCATCGGTCTCTTCGACGGTGTTGTAGCAGCTGTAACCGGGAATGGTCTTGGCCAGCGTGGTCTGCAGCTGCGCGCTCAACGCGGCATCGAAGCGCGGCGCATAACCTTGCGTCTGCAACCAGCGCCAGTCGGCGGCATCGACCTGCAGCACGATCTCGCCGCGTTTGCGATCGCGCGGCAGGTGGCCGAAATGTTCGCCGAGGCGTTGCCGCCAGGCGCCATCACCGTCATTGATTCGAACGATCGACTGATTGTCCGCAGCGATGGCGGGCAGCGCGAAAATCAACAGCAGTGCGGTGATCAGAGGTTTGCTCATGGGCGCATTCTCGCATTGTTGCAGCGCCGCGTGACTGCTTCGTGGATGCCGCTATGTTCGCGCGGCCCCGGCCGGAAGGCCGAAGGGGAGGGCAGCCCGCCGCGATCCCGGATCGCGGCGGGCTTTTAATTTCCGGCGTGCGAAACTGCGCCGATGACCGATCCCCGACGCATTCCCGAACTGAGTGCCTTCCTCGGCCAGCGCCACGACGAACTCGAGCGCCGGTTCGTGGAAGACGGTCTGGTCTGGCCGCCCTCGGCCTGGTCGGCACGATGCGGCGACCGCGCCTTGCTGATGAGCGACTGGCTGATCGAAGCCGCCCTGCGCGCGCCGCAGCAGTTCCTCGACGATGTGGTTGCGGAGACGCCGCCGGCCTTGCCCGATCCGTACGGCTTCGAGCGCAGCGAGGATTTCGCCGAAGCGCTGCGCCGCTTTCGTCGTGCGACCAGCCTGCGCATCCTGGTCGATGACCTGGGCGACGACGAAACGACGCTGGCCACGCTGGCGCGCGCCACCCGCCTCGCCGAAGACTGCATCGAATGCGCGCTGCGCCATGTCGAGCAGCAGCAAGCCGCGCGCTATGGCTGGCCGCGGCGCAGCGACGGCGCGGTCGCGCGCATGAGCGTGATCGGCATGGGCAAGCTCGGTGGCGGAGAGTTGAATTTTTCGTCCGACGTGGACCTGATCCTGGCGTTTGCCGACCACGGCGACACCGACGGTGCACGCCCGATCAGCGCCGAGGAATTCCATGCCCGCGTCGGCCAGCGACTGGCGCAGTTGCTGTCCGAAGTCGCGGCGTCGGGATTCGTGTTGCGCGTCGACTATCGGCTGCGGCCGTTCGGTTCGGCCGGCCGCGTCGCGTTGTCGTTCGCGGCCATGGAGCAGTACTACCAGCGCGAGGGCCGCGACTGGGAACGCTATGCCTGGACCAAGGCGCGTTGCATCGCCGGTGATCGCGAGGCCGGGGCTGAACTGATCACGAGCCTGCGGCCGTTCGTGTATCGCAAGTACCTCGACTTCACCGCGATCGAAGGCCTGCGCGAACTGAAGGCGCGCATCGATGCCGAAGTCGAACGGCGCGAGCGCGAACAGGACCTGAAACTCGGTCCGGGCGGCATCCGCGAGGTCGAATTCACGGTGCAGCTGCTGCAACTGATTCGTGCCGGCCGCGAACCCGAGTTGCGTACGCCGCGTCTGCTCGACGCGCTGGCCGCGGCCGAGCAGCTTGGACATTTCGATGCCGACACCGCGGCGCGGTTGCGCCGCGCTTATCTGTTCCTGCGCCGCGCCGAGAATCGCGTGCAGATGCTGCGCGACGAACAGACGCACAGCTTGCCGGACGATGCTCTGGCGCGTGCGCGCATCGCCGCCACGCTCGGCTTTGCCGATAGCGCGGCGATGCTCGAGGCGTTGACGATCGAACGCGCCTGGGTCGCAGATCTGTTCGCACGCACGCTGGAGGCGCCGACGCGGGCGAAGGGCCTGCATGTGGCCGACGAATTCGAGACGCGCGCGCAGGATGCGCTGGGCGGCTGGTCCGCGGCGGTGACGGAGGCCTTGCAAAGCCTGATGGGCAGTCTCGGCGTGCGTCGACTCGACAGTCGCGCGCGCGAGCGTTTCGAGCGCGCGGTGCCGCGCCTGCTTGCGGAAGTGCGGACGCTGGCCGAACCGGAAGCGGCCGCGCTGCGCGTGGTGCGGTTACTGCACGCGATCGCCGGACGCACCGCGTACCTCGCCTTGCTGTCCGAGAAGCGCGGTGCGCGCGCACGCCTGGTCGAGGTATTCGCGCACAGTGCTTTCCTCGCCGAGCGGGTGATCGCGCATCCGCTGTTGCTCGATGATCTGCTCGACGAACGCTTCGACGACGCGGTGCCGGATGCGGCGGCGATTACCGAGACCTTCGCGCGGCAACTCGCGCGGGCGACCACGAATGATGTCGAAGCGGAGCTCGCGGCCTTGCACGACGCCCGTCAGAGTCTGGTATTCCGCATCGGCCTGGCCTGGCTGGCGCGGCGGATCGACGCCGTCGACGCCGCGACCGCGCTGGCCGACGTCGCCTCGGCGGCCTTGCGGCATGCGCTGGCGCTGGCGACGCGCGATCTGGCGGTGTCCCATGGTACGCCGGGCGAAGGGTTCCTGATTGTCGGATACGGCAGCCTGGGCGCGCGCGAACTCGGCTTCGGCTCGGATCTCGATCTGGTCTTCGTGTTCGATGAAGGATTGGCCGAGCGCAGCAGCGACGGGGCGCGTCCGCTCGAAGCGCTGCGCTGGTTTTCGCGACTTGCCCAACGCGTGCTGCATTGGCTGGCGACGACGACGCAGGCCGGCAATCTCTACGATGTCGACATGCGCCTGCGCCCCGACGGCGCGAAAGGGCTGCCGGTGTCCTCGCTGGCATCGTTCGCCGACTATCAACGGGAGCGCGCCTGGCTGTGGGAACACCAGGCCCTGGTCCGCGCCTGTGCGGTGGCCGGGCCGGGGGACTTGCAGTCGCGATTTGCCCGAGTTCGTGGCGATGTGCTCGAGACCCTGCGCGATCCCGCCGCCGTGTTTGCCGAAGTCGCGCGCATGCGCGAGCGCTGGCGCACCGAGCTGGATCGCAGCAGTGCCGACCGCTTCGACCTGAAGCAGGGCCGAGGCGGCCTGGTCGATATCGAATTCCTGCTGCAGGCGCTGGTGCTTGCGCATGCGCATGTCCACTCGGGACTGGCGACGATCGGTCGTACGCCGCAACTGATTGCCGCATTGCATGCCGTCGGCGTGCTCGACGGCGAATCGCAGGCGGTGCTGCTGCGTACCCATCAGGAATGCCTGAGTCGCGCCCTCGATTGCAGCCTCGATCTGCGCCCGCGCGTGATTGCGCGCGATGCGGACCTGCAGGCGTGGACCGATGCGACCGTGGCCATTCTCAAACGCTATGGCATCTGGACGTAAGCACCTGTTTGCGGGTGATGCTCGGTCGTGGCCTCGCCGGCGATCCAGGTGTCGATGAGATGACGCGAGATCGAGAAGCGTGGCGAGAGCTTGACGGCGCCGGAGCGGAGTTCGTGGCGGGTGAACCAGCGCACGTCGGCCATTTCCGCGCCGATGCGGATGTCGTTGGAGAGGGCCTGCGCGCGGAATCCGAGCATCAGCGAGGCCGGAAATGGCCAGGGTTGCGAGCCCTGGTAGTGACAGTCGCCAACGCGGATCCCTGCCTCCTCGAAGGTCTCGCGGCGCACCGCATCTTCGAGGGTTTCGCCGGGTTCGACGAAACCGGCCAGGGTCGAATAGCGGCCTTCCGGCCAGGACGGTTGGCGTCCGAGCAAGGCGCGTTCGCCGTCGTGCACGAGCATGATCACGCAGGGATCGGTGCGCGGGAAGAACGCTGCGCCGCAATCGCCGTTGCTGCACAGGGCGCGATGGCCGCCGGCGGTGAAGATCGTGCGTGAACCGCAGACGCTGCAATGGCGCGAGCGCGATTGCCAGTAGGCGAGCGAGCTCGCAAATGCGGCGAGGCCAGCCTCATGCGGTGGCAGGTTCATCGCAGCGGCGCGCAACTCGCTGGCGACGGCCTGGTGGATCGCCGCGAACTCATCGTGTTCGTCATCGCGCAACGCGAGCGCGAACAGCGTGCGCACATCCTGCTGGCCGAGGTAGTTGAAGCGTTCGAATTCGAAGCGGTCGCGCAGCAGCGGCAGCGGGATGCTGAGCAGACGCGGTTCCGGTTGCGCGAGCAGCACATCGCGATGGCCGCGCAGCACGATGACCTGGGCGAGATCATCGTCGAAGCGCGCTCGCAACCAGCGAGCGTCATCGCGCGATTCGCCGTTACGGTCCAGCGCGCCGCCGATGAACGCGACGTCCATGCTCAGACCGTGAACGACGAACCGCAGCCGCAAGTCGTCTTCGCATTGGGATTGCGAATCACGAACTGCGCACCCTGCAGACTCTCGCTGTAATCGATCTCGGCGCCGCCGAGGTATTGCAGGCTGAGCGGGTCGCAGAGCAGGGTGATGCCATCGCGTTCGACCGCGAGGTCATCCTCCTCGGCCGCTTCCTCGAAGCTGAAGCCGTACTGGAAGCCCGAACAGCCGCCACCCTGGATGTAGACGCGCAGCTTCAGCGCCGGGTTCTGCTCTTCATCGATCAGTTCGCGCACCTTGCGCGCCGCTGACGCAGTGAAGTTCAGCGCCGAAGCGGCACTGGTCTGGTAATTCGGGGTGGCGATCTCGTTCATGACGAACTCCTGGCTGCACCTTCAGATCGGGCTGGCGCACGCGTGATTCAACCGGTCAGTTGCGCTTGGCGTCGACCTTGGACTTGTCCCTGGGCTCGACGCGCACGTCGATCGCCGATTCGCCGTCGCCGGCGGCGACGTCGGCTTTGGGCTCGGGCTTCGGCAATTGCTTGCGGGGTTCGTCCTCGCGCACGACGCGGCCGGTGATCTGCGCGCCCGCAGCCATTTCCAGCACCTTGTAATGCACGTTGCCATGCACGCGCGCCTGCGCCGCGAGTTCGACCCGTTCGCTGGCGATCACGTCGCCCTTCATGACGCCGTTGATGATCACGTGCGGGGCGCGCACTTCGCCTTCCACCGAACCCTGGTCGGAAATCGACAGGACCGAGTCCGGACCGCCGTCCGAGCTGACGGTGCCGACGACGCAGCCGTCGACGCGGAAGCCACCGGAAAACGTGATGTCGCCCTTGATCTTGGTCTTGGCGCCGATCAGCGTGTCGATCGTCATCGTCGGCCGGTTGTTGCTGTTCTTGTTACTTCCAAACATGCTCATCTGCTCCGGTGGCGAGTGTCTGATCCCAGGGGAAGCTGCGCTCGAATTGGTCGCCCTGCGCGGATTTCATCACGAGCACGACGCGGTTGGGGGTAAAGCCTTCCGGCAGCACGAAGCTGACGTCGAGTTCCTGGAAATACTTGAAGGAAAAATCCGGCGCCTGTGCCGGCTTGTGCTGGGGCAGTTCGTTCCATTCGAGCGCGCGCAGTGCGCCCTTCAGCATGCCTTCGACGCGGATGCTGGCCGAACCGCTGGTGATCTCGCCCTTGCGCAGGTTCTGGGTCAGTGTCGCGCGCATCTCGTAACCGTCGCCGTCGCCGATGCGGCGCAGGGCCAGTTGCTGCACCGTCAACCCCTGGCGCGGCGCCTTGCCGCCCATCAGCCGCTGATAGAACGCCAGGTCGGCGCGCAGCGAGGCGATCTCATCCTCGCTCGCGGTCAGGGATTCCTGCAGGACCTCGTTGGCGCTGCGCGATACCTGATCGGAGCGCTCGCTGATGCTGAGCTTCGCGCGCGCCTGCTCGAGTTCGTCGCGGCTGCGGTCCCGTTCCGACTCGGCTTGGGTCAGCCGCTGGCGCATGTCGAACAGGCCGGGCGCGGCCAGATAGGACGCGATCAGCCAGGTCGCCGCCAGGCTCAGCAGCCAGCCGGCGACCAGCGCGATGCGAGCGCGGCGCGTGCCGGCAGGATCGTGCGCCTGCACGATCATCGGCGTCGAACTGGGGTGGGATCGGAACGGGTTCTTCATGTACGGCAGCAAAGGCGAAGGCGCGTTATAGCCGGCGCTGTTTGCGTGCGGCAAGGAAACATTCCGCCTTTAACGGAATTTGAACTCGAACGCGACCGCATTGCGGCCGGGGTCTTGCACTTCGAGATCGATCGTTGCCGTCGCATTGGGGGCGAGTCCGCGCGCCAGCGCACGCGCATCGACCAGATAGTCCTGCGGCGCGACCCGGCGCATCGCGACGCGTTGCTCGTCGAGATCGGACAGGGTGATCTCGACGATCGGGTAGGGCTGGGTGAATGCGGCGCGATTCAGCATCGTTGCCGAGATGATGAGGGCGCCGGCCTGGCTCGGGTGCGGGCGCACATCGCGCGAGACCAGCGCGATCTGGCCAAGGTCGGTGCGCGGTGGCAGCCGGCAGTCGAAGCGCAGGCAGGCGGCATCCAGCCAGGGTCGCAGTCGCGGCTCGTTCATCCACCAGCTGCGCCCGGCATAGGTCGCCTGAGCGAGCAGGCCGAGCAGCAACAGCAGATTGGCGTAGCGCAGCATGCGGCTGCCGCGCGGTGTTGGCCGCGGCTCGTGCACGAAACTGGGTGCTGGCGCGATCTCCTCATCCTCGTCGATCGCGAACAGGTCGTGCTGACCAGCCTTGGGCCGCATCGCCGGTACGTCGAGGATCGGCAACGGTCCCGGTTGATGGCGTTCCAGCTTGTTCACCGGTTCCGTCGGCAGATGATCCGCCAGGGTCGCCAGCGCATCGAATTCGGCCCGGCACACACCGCAACGCGCACGCCCGTGCGCGCGCGTCAGCGCATCGACCGGAATCCGGTAGATCGTCAGGCATTCGGGACACTGGGTGTACATCGCGGCGATTATGCCGCAGCGCGATCAGCGACGGACGCCGCCGATCCGTACCCAGTCTTCTTGTGCCGTCACGCACAAGTCGTCGAAGTCGCCACGGTAGGCGGCCGCCACTTCCTCGGCCTGATCGCCCAAGACCCCGGACAAGGCGAGCGGGCTGCCGGCGCGGCAATGGGCGGTGATCACGGGCTGCAGCGCAATCAGCGCGCCGGCGAGGATGTTCGCGACGACGACATCGGCGGTCAGGTCGGACGGAACGTCCTCCGGCAGGTAGAGATCGAGTTGCCCGACCACGCCGTTGCGTTCGGCGTTGTCGCGGCTGGCGATGATCGCCTGCGGGTCGTTGTCGATGCCGATCGCGCGCGTCGCACCCAGCTTGAGTGCGGCGATGGCGAGGATGCCGGAGCCGCAACCGAAATCGAGCACGGTCTTGCCGCGCAGGTCGAGGCCGTCGAGCCAGCTCAAACACAGGGCCGTCGTCGGATGCGTGCCGGTGCCGAAGGCGAGGCCGGGGTCGAGGCGCACGATCGCGGCCTCGGCGTCCGCCGGCGGTTCGCTGGTGGACGGATAGATCCAGGTGCGGCGGCCGAACTGCATCGGCTGAAACGTGTCCATCCAGACCCGCGTCCAGTCCTCGTCGGCGACCCCGCGCGCGGTGATCTTTTCCGGCGTCAGCCACGGCACCATGATCTGCAGCGCGTCGAACAGGCCGATGCGGTCGACGTGGTCGGGAAACAGTGCGCGAATCGTCACCTGCGGCCACAGCGGCGTTTCGCCGGGGCCGGGTTCGAGGATCGGGTGATCCTCGGCATCGAGCAGGGTGATCGATGCCGCTTCCAGATCTTCCAGGGCCGCCTCGACCCGCGACAGCGAGCGTTGCTCGACCTCGATCGACAATTCCAGCCAGGCCATCCTTGCGTCTCCGTTACAGCCCGATCGGCTTGTCCTTGCGTTCGGCAATGCGTTTTTCGAGGTAGTGGATGTTCATGCCGCCGGACTGGAAGCCACGGTCGGCCATGATCCGGGACTGCAGCGGCACATTGGTCTTGATGCCGTCCACGACCATTTCGGCCAGCGCCACGCGCATGCGCGAGATCGCCTGTTCGCGCGTTGCGCCGTGCACGATCAGCTTGCCGATCATCGAATCGTAGTTCGGCGGGATGCGGTAGCCGTCGTAGATATGCGTGTCGACCCGCACCCCCGGACCGCCCGGTGCGTGGAAACGCTTGATCAGGCCGGGGCTCGGCATGAAGGTGTCAGGGTCTTCGGCATTGATGCGGCATTCGATGGCATGGCCGCGCAGCACGATGTCGCTCTGCTGGATCGACAGCTTGTGGCCGCTGGCGATGAGCAGTTGCTCGCGGACCAGATCGACGCCGGTGACGAGTTCGGTCACCGGATGTTCGACCTGGATGCGCGTATTCATCTCGATGAAGTAGAAGCGGCCGTTCTCGTACAGGAACTCGAAGGTGCCGGCGCCGCGATAGCCGATGCGGATGCAGGCTTCGACGCAGACCTTGCCGATCTCCTCGCGCTGTTCCGGGGTGATGCCGGGGGCGGGGGCTTCCTCGACGACCTTCTGGTGGCGGCGCTGCATCGAGCAGTCGCGTTCGCCGAGATGGATCGCGTTGCCCTGGCCATCGGCGAGCACCTGGATCTCGATATGGCGCGGGTTTTCGAGGAATTTCTCCATGTAGACCATGTCGTTGCCGAAGGCCGCCTTGGCTTCGGCCTTGGTGGTGCTGATGGCATTGTGCAGGGCCGCTTCGGTGTGCACGACGCGCATCCCGCGACCGCCGCCGCCGCCGGCGGCCTTGATGATCACCGGGTAGCCGATGTCCTTCGCGAACTTCGCGTTTTCCTCGGTGTTCTCGCCGAGCGGACCGCCGGATCCGGGCACGCAGGGCACGCCCGCGGCCTTCATTGCCTTGATCGCCTCGACCTTGTCGCCCATCAGGCGGATCACGTCCGCGGTCGGGCCGATGAAGACGAAGCCGGATTTCTCGACGCGTTCGGCGAAGTCGGCGTTTTCGCTGAGGAAACCGTAGCCGGGATGGATGGCTTCGGCGTCGGTCACTTCGGCGGCGGAAATGATGCGCGGAATGTTGAGATAGCTGTCGGAGGCCGGCGCCGGGCCGATGCAGACCGATTCATCGGCCATGCCGACATGTTTGAGATTGCGGTCGACGGTGGAATGCACCGCGACGGTCTTGATGCCCAGCGCGTGGCAGGCGCGCAGCACGCGGAGCGCGATTTCGCCGCGGTTGGCGATGACGACCTTGTTGAGCATCGGGGCGCGCTCAGCTGATCACGAACATGGGTTCGTCGAATTCGACCGGCTGGCCGCTGGTCGACAGGATGGCGGTGACCGTGCCCGAGATGTCGGCCTCGATCTGGTTGAACATCTTCATCGCTTCGATGATGCCGAGCACATCGCCGGCCTTGACCTGCTGGCCGACCTTGACGAAAGCGGGTGCTTCCGGGTTCGGCGAGGCGTAGTAGGTACCGACCATCGGTGCGCGGATGACGTGACCATCCGGCAGTTCGCGACCACCGCCCCCGCCGTGGCTGGCCTCGACATGCGCGTGGTGCTGGCCGCCGGCACTCGGACGCTGTTCGACATGCACATGCGTCACCGGAGCGGCCGCGGCGGGCGCGGACATCATCACCGGCATGTTCTTCGGCATGCGCGCCAGACGCACGACTTCCTCGCCCTCCTTGATTTCCAGTTCGCTCAGGTCGCTGGCTTCAAGCAGGTCGATGAGTTTCTTGATCTTGCGAAGATCCATGGTGTTCCTCCCGTGTTCAATGCATCCGAGCGCCAGGCTCAGATCCCCGTCTGGATGCCGTTTGCCGCGACCAGTTGCAGTCGGCGGAACGCGGCGGTCAATGCGAATTCATAGCCTTCCGGCCCGAGGCCGGCGATGACGCCTGTGGCGCGATCGGAAAACAGCGAGCGATGCCGGAACGGTTCGCGCGCATGCACGTTCGACAAATGCACTTCGACGAAGGGCAGGCCGGTCGCGACGATGGCATCGCGGATGGCGACACTTTGATGGGTGAACGCGCCCGGATTGACGATGATGAACGACGTTCCATCGGTCCGCGCAAGGTGCAGGCGCTCGATCCAGGCCAGTTCGCTGTTCGATTGCAGCGCCGCCAGTTCGTGGCCGTTCGCCACCGCCAGGCGGCGCAGGTGCTGCTCGATCTCGGTCAGCGTCGCATGTCCGTACACCGCCGGCTCGCGCGTGCCGAGCAGGTTGAGGTTCGGGCCATTGAGCAGCAGGATCTTCGCCACGGTGCTTCCGTCAAAGAATCCGTAGTCTGCAGGCGCGACACAATCCTGTCCAGTTAGCCGCAGAATCGCAGGCGATTTGCGCTAAATCGGCGCTTGAAACGGGCGTTCGATGCGTATGGACGTGGTGCCGGCGGTTTCGCCGGAATCCGGCATTTCTTGATACGCTCCCCAAGTTCGACTTGAACACCATCACACTTTCGGGAGATTCCATGTTGATTCGACGCCTGTTTACCGGCGGGGCCTTGCTTGGCCTCGCATCCGTGGTTTCCGCAGCCAGCTTTTCCGGCAGCAGCGTGGTCAATGCCGTGCCGGCAGGGCAGCGCGCGCTGGGCGGCTGCGGCACGACGACGCTGACGCAGTCGACCTCGCAGTCGATCGTGGCCGGGAGCATTTCCTGCAACGCCACCGGTCTGCACACCAACAACAGCTATTTCCGTGCGTTTTCGCTCGGCGCGTTTCCCAACGGCTTCGATGTCTGCGCACTGCAGTTTGGTGTTGAACAGGCCAATGCCGGCGATCCGGCGACGACGCAGCCGGTCACGGTGAACATCTACGCCAACACCGGCGGTACGTTTCCGGCCGGAACCCGCGTGCTGGTCGGAACGGCGGCGGTGTCGGTCGCTGATCAGACCCTGACGATCCTGGAAGCGCCGGTGACGGCGGCAGTGCCTGCCGGCGCCGAGCTGGTCGCCGAAGTCTTTTCTCCGAGCGGGCAAACTGCCGGCCATTCGTTCTTCATCGGCTCCAACAACGGTGGGCAGAGTGCTCCCGGATACATTCAGGCGTCGGATTGCGGTATTGCCGCGCCGACCAGTCTGGCCACCGTCGGCTTCCCGAACATGCACATCGTGATGAATGTGCTGGGCACGCCGACGGTGGCCGGTTCCGGCAACCTGACCATCACGCCGACCGCGATCAATTTCGGCAACCAGAATGTCGGAACCACGAGTGCGGCGCAGACCGTCACCTTGGGCAATGACGGCACCGTGTCCCTGGATGTCACCGCGCTGACGGCGGCTTCGGGCTCGTTCGCGCGCAGCGGCGGTACCTGCAGCGGCTCCTTGCCGATCACGCTGGCCGCGGGCGCCAATTGCACCCTCGACTACACCTTCACGCCGGCCGCCACCGGTGCGGCGAACCAGTCCTTGACCGTCACCGCGAACACGACGGGCAGCGGCTCGATCGCGCTCAGCGGCAACGGCACCCAGGGCAACCTGACGATCTCGCCGGCAGTGATCGACTTCGGCAGCGTCCTCGTCGGTTCGACCAGCGCAGCGCAGGCCGTGACCTTGTCCAACACCGGTACCGGATCGCTGGACGTCACTGCGTTGACGGCGGCGGCCGCACCGTTTGCCCGCAGCGGCGGGACCTGCTCGGCTTCGACCCCGTTCGCTCTGGCAGCGGGCGCCAGCTGCACCCTGCTGTACACCTATGCGCCGACCAGCGGCCCCGGGTCGAGCCAGTTCATGACGGTCACCACGAATGCCGTTGGCGGCACGTTCTCGCTCACGGGTACGGCGCTCGCGCCTTCGGTGCCGGTGCCGGCGTTGTCCGTGCTGGGCCTTGGCCTGCTGGTCCTGTTGCTGGCCGGTGTCGCCCTCTGGTCGCGCCGATTCGCCTGATCGGTTGATGCTGTCGGGCGCGGAAGTCGACACTCCGCGCCCGGCATGTCCATGCATGCGTCGGGTTTGCTAACGTCCGGGTGAGATTCCGGAGCCTGCATGAGTACGCCGAACCAGTTCGCATTGCTGAAAGAACGCCGCTTCCTGCCGTTCTTCCTGACCCAGGCGTTGGGGGCATTCAACGACAACGTGTTCAAGCAGGCGCTGATCGTGCTCATCACCTACGTGATGGCCGGACTCAGCGATGCCGAGGAACACACGCTCACCAATCTCGCGGCAGCGCTGTTCATCCTGCCGTTCTTCCTGTTCTCGGCCACGGCCGGGCAGTTGTCCGACAAGTTCGACAAGGCCCGGCTGGCGCAGGCGGTGAAGCTGCTGGAAATCGCGATCATGGTGGTCGCAGCGGTCGGCTTCACCCAGGGCAATATTCCGCTGCTGCTGACCTTGCTGTTCATGATGGGCCTGCATTCGACCCTGTTCGGACCGCTCAAGTACGGCATCCTGCCGCAGGTGCTCGACGACAAGGAACTGGTCGGTGGCAATGGCCTGATCGAGATGGCCACCTTCCTCGCCATCCTGCTCGGCACACTGCTCGGCACCGGGCTGATCCAGATTCCCGGGATCGGACCGTATTGGGTATCCGGGGTCGCGATCGGGTTGGCCCTGCTCGGGCTGGCGTCCGCCTGGGCGATGCCGGCAGTGGCGCCGGTCGATCCGGGACTGAAGATCAACTGGAACATCCCGCAGGAAACCTGGCGCACGCTGAAACTGCTGGGCGAGAACCGCACCGTGTTCCTGTCCTGTCTGGGCATTTCCTGGTTCTGGTTCTTCGGCGCGATGTATTTCACGCAGCTGCCGACCTTTGCCAAGCAGGTGCTGGGTGGCGCACCCGGCGTCTACACGATGCTGCTGGCGCTGTTCTCGATCGGCATCGGCCTCGGTTCGATGCTGTGCGAGCGCTTGTCCGGGCACAAGGTCGAGATCGGTCTGGTGCCATTCGGCGCGATCGGCATGACCCTGTTCGGGGCCGACCTGTTTTTCGCCTGGCCGAATCCGGTCGGCGAGCAGAACCTCGCGATTCGCGCGTTCCTGGCCCAGCCGGGTGCGTGGCGCGTGCTGATCGACCTGGTCGGCATGGCCATCTTCAGCGGCTTCTTCATCGTGCCGCTGTTCGCGCTGGTGCAAAGCCGCTCCGACCCGAAACGGCGGTCGCGCATCATTGCAGCGAACAACATCCTCAACGCGTTGTTCATGGTCACGGCCGCGGTGGTCGCGGTGGTGCTGCTCAATGTCTTCAAGCTCTCGATCCCGCAATTGCTGCTCACGACGGCGGTCCTGAACGCGATCGTCGCGCTGTACATCTTTACCCTGGTGCCCGAATTCCTGATGCGCTTCCTGGTCTGGATCATCGTCAACACCCTGTACCGGTTGAAGGTGGAGGGGCTCGACAAGGTGCCGGACGAAGGCGCGTGCGTGGTCGTCGCCAACCACGTCAGTTTCGTCGACGCCTTGATCATCGGTGGCAGCGTGCGCCGGCCGATCCGTTTCGTGATGGACCACGGCATCTTCAGGATTCCGGTGCTGAGCTTTATTTTCCGCACCGCGAAAGCCATCCCGATCGCTTCGGCCAAGGTCGATCCGCAATTGCTGGAACGCGCCTATGCCGAAGTCGATCGCGCGCTCGCGGCGGGCGAGGTGGTCGGCATCTTTCCGGAGGGCGCGATCACGCGGACCGGCGAGATGTTGCCGTTCCGCCCGGGCATCGAACGCATTCTCGCCGCACGCCAGGTGCCGGTGGTGCCGATCGCGCTGCGCGGTCTTTGGGGTTCGCTGTTCTCGCGCAAGGACACCGCGCTCGGCCGCGCCCGCCTGCCGCGCCGTTTCTGGTCGCATATCGCGCTGGTCGTCGGCGACCCGGTCGCGCCCGCACAGGCCAGTGCCGCGGCACTGGAGGCCAGGGTGCGCGCGTTGCGCGGGGATTGGGCCTAAGCCAGGGTGTGGGTCAGGCGCGCGCGCACTTCGTCGACGATGGCCGGCAGTTCGCGCAGCGGCGGGCGTGGCCAGCCGCGGGCAGCCAGATCGTGCAGCAGGCCGCGTTCGCGCAGCGCGGCGTGGAAGCGCTGCAGCTTGCCCTTGAGCGGCTGCGTCAGCAAGGTGTGCACGGGTACGCCAACCGCGATGGCCTCCGAGATCATGTTCACCGAGTCCGGCGAGACGATGATGCGGTTGGCATAGGCCAGCAGGGCCGGGTAGGGATTCGGTCCATCGCGTTCGTCCAGCCAGACCATCGCGTCGAGTTTCAGCGCATGGCGGCGGATCAATTCGCGCAGCTTTGGTGGCGTGCGCCGTGACGCGCTGACGGCCAGGGTGCCGATGTCCGGGCGTTGTCCGGCCAGTTGGTCGAACAGGCGTTCGAGCCAATGCGCGTCGATGCTCTGGGCGCGGTTCGGGCCACCGATCAACACGCTGGTCCACGGCGTCGGCCGGCCGGCGAAATCGCGGAAGTTCTCGCGCGCCTGGGACAGCCAGCGCTCGTCGACCGGATGCAGGGCGCCGAGCGTGCGCAATACCTTCGGGCCGGCCAGGCCATCGTGTTCGGGCACCACCAGCAAGTCGAAATCGTCGAGCTTGCAGCGCGGATCGAGGATCTGCAGCGTGAACACATCGCGGCCGCGCGCCCGCTTGAGCGCACGCAAGGCCAGTGCGGCCTGGCGACCGCAGCCGATCGCGAGCAACGGACCCTCGGCGTCGCGCGCGTGGGTCGGCAGCGCGTGGAACGCCCGTTCCGGCAGGTACGGCGCCAGCCAGCGCGCCAGATGCGGGAATGCCACCTCGGCGTGATGCGCATCGGCGCGCAGGGCCTGCGCGAGCGCCGTCGCCTGGCGTCGATTGCCGGCGGTGTGGTCGCTCAGGGAGAGCACGGTGGCGAAACGGTGCGAAGTCATCCGTCCGAGCCTAGCCCGCCGCAGCCGCGCCGCAAAGCCTTGCAGGGCTGCAAGACGCGATTGCGTCGTGGTGCCTTGCACAAAAACCGGGCTGCCCCGACTCTGTGTCATCGCCACAGCACGGAGTCGACCATGAATCAGCCCTTGTCGCAGGATGCCTTGAACCAGATCTTCCTGGAGGCGCGCACCTTCGCCAGCAATCCGAATCCCTGGCAGGACCGCGCCGTGTCGGATGCCCAGCTCGAACAGATCTGGAACCTCGCGCGCATGGGCCCGACCGCGGCGAACTCGTCGCCGGCGCGGGTCGTGTTCGTGCGCACACCCGAGGCCAAGGCCCGGCTCAAGCCTGCGCTCGACGCCGGCAATGTCGACAAGACCATGTCGGCACCGGTGACCGCGATCATCGGTACTGATCTCGCGTTCTACGAGAAGCTGCCCTACCTGTTTCCGCATACCGATGCGCGCAGCTGGTTCGCCGGCAAGAGCGAGGCGGCACTGTTCCCGGGCGCGCTGCGCAACAGTTCGCTGCAGGGGGCCTATCTGATCATCGCGGCGCGCACACTCGGTCTCGACTGCGGTCCGATGGGTGGCTTCGATGCCGCCCAGGTCGACGCCGAGTTCTTCGCCGGCACTGCCATCAAGTCCAGTTTCCTGATCAACCTCGGCTATGGCCGTCGCGACACCCTGCATCCGCGCAGCCCGCGACTCGCCTTTGCCGATGCCTGCACGATCGTTTGACCCCACGCACCCCACACGGAGCCTCACCATGAAGAAGACCCTTGCCACCCTGATTGCCGCCGCCGTATTCGCTTCGGCCCCGCTCGCCGCCGCCGACCGCTACGACTTCGACAAGGCGCACACCAGCATCCTCTATTTCGTCGAGCACATGGGCCTGTCGGAAATGCAGGGCGAGTTCCGCGCCTTCGACGGCGAATTGCTGATCGACAATGCCGATATCAGCAAGTCCAGCGTCAACGTGTCGATCGATGCCGCCAGCATCGACATGGATGTCGACAAGCTCAACGAGCACCTCAAGACCAAGGACTTCTTCGATGCCACGAATCAGCCCAAGCTGACCTTCAAGAGCACCAAGGTCGAAGCCAAGGGCGACAATGGCCTGACCGTGACCGGCGACCTGACCCTGCTCGGCGTGACCAAGCCGGTCACGCTGGACGTGACCATGAAGAAGGTCGCTGCGCATCCGTTCGCGAAGCGCCCGGCCATCGGTTTCCATGCCGAAGGCACGATCAAGCGCAGCGATTTCGGCATGAATTACGGCATTCCGAACATCGGCGACGTGGTGAAGATCCGCATCGATAGCGAAACCATCCAGGCCGCACCGGCGGCCGCCGAAGCTGCAAAGTCGTAAATCCACCTGCGGCGCGATCCGAAGCGGTCGCGCCGTACCTGACGAGGAATCCATGATCACCCTGCGCAAGTCCCGCGACCGCGGCATCGCGAATTTCGGCTGGCTCGACAGTCGCCACACCTTTTCGTTCGGTCACTACTACGACCCGGCGCACATGGGGTTCGGTCCGTTGCGGGTGATCAACGAGGACCGCGTGGCACCGGGCGGCGGCTTCCCGACGCACGGCCACGCCAACATGGAAATCATCAGCGTCGTGCTCGGCGGGGCGCTGGAACATCGCGACAGCCTCGGTACCGGTTCGGTGATCCGACCCGGGGACGTGCAGCGCATGAGCGCCGGCAGCGGCATCCAGCACAGCGAGTTCAACGCCTCGAAAATGGAACCTGTGCATTTTCTGCAGATCTGGATCCAGCCCGACCAGCTGAACATCGCGCCCGGCTACGAGCAGAAGCATTTCGATGCCGATGCGCGGCGCGGGCGCCTGCGCCTGCTGGCCAGCGGCGATGGCCGTGACGGCGCGCTGACGATGCGTCAGAACGCGGATCTGTTCGGCAGCGTGCTGGCGGCGGGCGATGTGGTCGAACACGCGTTCGCGCCGAGCCGCCGCGGCTGGGTGCAGGTGGCGCGCGGCGAGGTCACGGTGAACGGCCAGCGCCTGTTCGCGGGTGACGGTGCCGCGATCGAAGGTGAAACCGGGCTGCGCATCGAAGCCGCGAACGACGCCGAGTTCCTGCTGTTCGATCTGCCCTGACCGGGTCGGTCAACCGGTCCGCCGTTCACGCGTTGTAGGCTCCCGACCGACCCGATGGGGGTCGGGATCGGGAGTCCTCCATGAATCTGACGTTGTCCACGCTGCTCGCCGCCGCCGTGTTCGTGACGGCCTCGCTGGTGCCGTCCGCGAGTCGCGCCGATGCCGAACGCCTGCTCGGCAGCACGCGCCTGACCAAGGTCGAGAACGACACCGACGTGATCCGCTTCCAGAAATGCCGGCGCGGCATCAACGCCGTGCAGTTGCGCATCGAACGCGGTCAGGTCGAAATCGAGAAGCTGTGGGTGCGCTACGCCAAGGGTGGCGTCGACTACTTGCCGGTCAAGGATCGCATCGGCCAGGGCAGTCATTCGCGCTGGATCGACCTGCGCGGTGGCGAACGTTGCGTCAGGGCCATTGGCCTCATCGGCGACACCGAACTGTCGCTGGACCAGGCCCGCGTCGAGGTCTGGGGTCGTTGAGTCCGGGACCCGGAGGCGCCACCATGCGCCTCCTTTCCCGACTCCGAACGGATGTGCACCCATGATTTTCTCCGCCCGGATGCGGCAATGCGTGCTGGTCGGCCTGGGTGTGGCGATGCTGGGTTCGCCCGTGAACGCAGGCACGCTGAGGGACGATGCCATCGCCTTCGTCAAGCTGGGTTATGGCGATCAGGTCCAGGCCGAGTTCCGTTCGCTGAATTTCCTGACGGACGAACTGGATACCGATACGGCGCAGGCCGTCGTCGCCCTCGTCGATCAATACAACGCTTACGATGGCGCCAAGGTTGCGGCCGCACTCGGACGCTTCAAGGGACGCATTGATCACTATCGGTTTGGCCGCGATCAGTCGCCGGTGCTGCTCATCGCGCTGCCGTACTGGACGAGCCAGCGCGAACACTCGCCCGATGGCGACCGCGGCGAACGCATCGACGCCAAGGCGCACGCGAAGATGGTCGACGAACTGCGCAAGGTCTTCGTCGACGAACTGCAGGCCGACGAGTTCAGTGTCGACCCGATCTTCGACCGCACCCTGCGCGTCTGGTGGGACTGAGGGCGGCGTACCGCTCGCGCGCGCTGCACCGCGCGCCTACAATGCGCGCCTGATCCCGAAGGTGCGCCCATGTCCGCGAACGCCACGAAACCCGCCAACACCGAACGCGTCTATCAGGTGAAGCGCGCCGACCTGCCGGTGTCCTGCCCGAGCCCGGACATGGCGTTGTGGAATTCGCATCCGCGCGTCTACCTGCCGCTCGAAGAGCAGAAGGAAGCGCGCTGCATGTATTGCGGCGCGGTCTACCAGTTGCTCGACTGATTCCGAGGCGCGACCGATGTCGCGGCCCCTGACCGTGGTGCAGTTGCTGCCGGCGCTGGAAGCCGGTGGCGTCGAGCGCGGCACGCTGGAAATCGCGCGGGCGCTGGTCGCCGACGGGCACCGCTCGGTGGTGATCTCGGCCGGGGGCCGGCTGGTCGAGCCGCTGGTCGCAGGTGGCAGTGAGCACATCGAACTCGACATCGGTCGCAAGTCGATCGCGAGTCTGTGGCTGGTGCCGAAGCTTCGGCGCCGATTCGTCGAGCTCGGCGCCGACATCGTGCATGCCCGCTCGCGGCTGCCCGCCTGGCTGACCCTGCTGGCCTGGCGCGGCATGGATCGCGCGACGCGACCGCGTTTCGTCACCACCATGCACGGACTGAATTCGGTGAATCTCTATTCCAGCGTCATGGCGCGCGGCGAGCGCGTGATTTGCGTGTCGCAGACAGTGCGCGAGCACATCCTCAAGCATTATCCGAAGACCGATCCGGCCCGTCTGCGCGTGATTCCGCGCGCGGTCGATCCGGTCGAGTTTCCGCATGGCCATCGTCCCGACGGCGATTGGCGCAAACGCTTCGTCGCCGAGCATCCTGGCCTGTCCGGGCCGGCGCCATGGCTGTGCCTGGCAGGACGCGGCACCCGCATGAAGGGCCAGGGACACGCGATCCGGCTGGTCGCCGACCTGCGCGAGTCCGGTGTCGAGACGCGGCTGATCCTGCTCGGCGTGCGCGAACCCGGTCGCGAGCACTATGTCGACGAATTGCGGAGCCAGGCGCAGCGCCAGGGGGTCGCCGACGCGGTGGTGATGACGTCGCCGCGGCGCGATGTGCGCGACGTGATGGCGGCGAGCGCGCTGGTCCTGCAGTTGTCGCCGAAACCGGAAGCCTTCGGTCGCACCGTGGTCGAGGCGCTGAACCTGGGGGTGCCGGTGCTGGGCTTCGACCTCGCCGGTGTCGGCGAGCAGTTGCGCGACCTGTTTCCGCAAGGTGCCGTGGTCGTGGGTGATCGCAATGCGCTGGCACAACGTGCGCGCGCGCTCATCAGCGGTGGCGAACGGCCCGCCGCATTCGATCGATATCGCCTGCAGCAGATGCAGGCCGCGACCCTCGCGGTCTATCGAGAATTGCAGGAAGCGCCGCGTCGATGAATCCCGGACGTCGTCAACTCGCTGCTGCGTTGTGCCTGTGGTCGGTGCTGTTCCTGCTGCCGTTCGGGCGCGCGTCGGAAATTCCCATTCTGATCGGCGCGCTGTATGCGCTCGCGGCTTGGGCGCGCGAGCCGCGTCGCATCCTCGCGCCGCGCTATCGGTTGGCCCTGCTCGCGGTCACCGCGTACTGGCTGCCCGAATTCGTCTCGGCGTTCGACAGCATCGCGCGCGACAAGAGCTGGATGGAGGTCGCGACCGACCTGCGCTACGTCCCGTTCGCGATGTTCACGGTCGACGCCCTCGCGACCACGCCGGTGCGCCGCCAGCTGGTCTGGTGGAGCGCCTTGCTGTTGGCGTTCTGGATCCTCGATGCCTTGCTGCAATCGACATTCGGCGTCGGTTTCGGCGGCGCACTCGAAACCGATCGCGTCAGCGGCATCTTCGGGGATGACAATCTCAAGCTCGGTCCGGTGCTGGCGGTGCTGTCGCCGTTGCCGGTGCTGGTCGCGCTCGATCGCTACGGTCGCCGGGTCGCCGCCCTCGTGTGGCTGCTCGCGGCGATCGCGGTGCTGCTGGCGGGTGCGCGCGGCGGCTGGATCAGTTTCGCGGTCGTGACGCTGGCCTTGCTCTGGCGTATCGCGCAGACACCGCGACGCTTCGCAATGGGCTTGCTCGTCGCCAGTCTCGTGGGTGCCGCGGCCGGCAGCGTGACCTATGCGCTGTCGGACCGCTTCGCGGCGCGCGTCGATCGCACGCTGGCCGTCTTCGACGGGACCCGCGCCGGTCTGGAGAACGCGCTCGCGTACCGCGCATCGATCTGGGAGACCGCGCTCGACATGAGTCTTGCGCATCCGTTCAACGGTGTCGGCGTGCGCGCCTTCCGCTACGACTACATCGCCCATGCCGCGGCGGACGACCAGTGGCTGGCGATGAACCCCGGACAAGGCGCGTTCCACGCGCACCAGTGGCTGCTCGAAGTCGCCTCGGAAACCGGCGCATTCGGACTGGCCTGCTGGATCGCATTGCTGGGCCTGTTGTGGCGACACTGGCGATGCTGGTCGCGCGAATGCCGCCACGCCGCCGCGCCGTACAGCATTGCCCTGCTGGCGATGCTGTTCCCGCTCAACACCCACTTCGCGTTCTATTCGAGCTTCTGGTCGAACCTCTATTTCTGGCTGCTGCTGGTCTGGATCGCGCATGCCGCACCGCCACGCGATGCGCGCCCATGAACCGACTGCCGCTGTCGGCCGTGGTCACCACCTTCGACAACGCCGCCACGCTCGAGGCCTGTCTCGCGTCGCTGGCGTTTGCCGATGAATTGCTCGTGCTCGATTCCGGCAGTGGCGATGGTTCGGTCGAGATCGCGCGACGGCACGGTGCGCGGGTGCTGGTCGAGGCGTTCAAGGGATATGGGCCGCAGAAGCAGAGTGCGATCGATCAGGCGGCGCATGACTGGGTCGTGTTGCTCGATGCCGATGAGGCATTGACGGCCGGCGCCGCCGAGATGGTCGAGGCGGCGTTGCATGAACCTTCGGCGACCGGATTCGAGCTGCCTCGTCGCGAGCGCATGTTCTGGCGCTGGCAGCATCCGTGGAGCAAGCACAACCATCATCTGCGCCTGTTCGACCGGCGCGTGCATCGCATGAATGCGCATGATCCGGTGCATGCGGCGCCGGATCGTCGCGTCGGGCGCGTGCAACGGCTCGACGCCATGTTCGTGCATGAGGGCGAGCCCGACATCCACAGCAAGGTGCAGCGCATCGATCGCTATTCCAGCGGTCTGGCCGAGGTCCTGGCGGCACGCCGTTCGCCCTGGCGTCTGAAGTTGCGGCTGCTGTTCTATCCACCCCTGGTATTGCTGAAACAGGGTGTGCTGAAACGCCAGTTCATGAACGGCTGGGCGGGCTGGATCGCCTCGGTCAGCCAGGCCTATTACGCGTTCCTGAAGGATGCGAAGGCGCTGGAAGTGCACGCGCAACGACGCAATGCCGGCTCACTCGCGCGGCGGCTCGCGCAGCAGGCGGATGGCGAGGAAGGCGATCCCGAGCGCGGCCGCGACCAGCACTGACCAAAGCGCCCAGGCACGATAGGGCGGTGCGGGCGGCGCCGGCTTCAGTGCCGATTTTCCGGTGCGTTCGCTGCGTGCGCCCAGCGTCGCGCGCGGCGGTGTCCAGCTGGCGCCGAACTGTGCGCGCAACTCGCGCATCAGCGGTTCGATCGGGAAGTCGGCGCGCTCGGCGCGTGCACTGCCGGCGACCAGCACGAGTTCCGCAGGCCCCTGAAACGCGATCAGGTACACGTCCGGCCGATAGCCGACGTCGACGATCGGCGTGCCGATGTCCGGCTCGACCGTGAGCCGCCAGCGCTGCGCGCGCGTGGTCGGGAAGGCAAGGCGATTGCGCACGAGGTTGGCATCGCCGACGGCGACATCGAATGCGGTGTCGCTGGCGAGTTGTCGCCACCATTCCTGTTCGCGCACCGACAGCGACACCGTGGCGAGCGCACCGCCGTCGCCGAGATCGATGCGCGCGGCGCTGACCGGCAACGCCGGCGGCAGGTGGAAGCGATAGGCGTGCTCGCTCGTGGCGTCGACGACCATTGCGGCGCGTCGGTATTGCCGGGTCTGGCCCGGCGGCGTGTCGTATTCGGCGAGGACGCCGATGATCTCGAGATCCGGCGGAATCGGCGCGACGCTGAGTCGCAACGCGTCGCCATCGAAGTCGGACAAGGCCAGGCGGGTCTCGCCGACACCGGTGGCCAGCGAATACGAATGCGCCATCACTTCGGCATGCACCGCACCTTGCCGGCGTGTGCCTTCGATACGCCAGTTCGCATCCGCGGGCAGTGCCGCGCGATGCCGCCAGCTCACGCGCAGCGCGCGCATCGTGGCTGCCTCGGGCACACGCGAGCGCAGGGCCAGGGACAATCGTTGCGGGCTCGGGAAGGCGACCGGTACATCGCGGCTCGAGGTCGGCTCGCGCGTCTCGGCGCCGATTTCCAGTGCGTACGGCGCGTCGCGCCAAGGCGTGTCGGGGGCCGCGGGCAAGGGCCCGAAACTGACGCTGCGGCCGTCGCGGGTGAACAGTGCCAGATCGCGGGCGTCGCTGCGGGCGATGGCGTCGTACAGCTCTGGCGTGAGCACCAGTTCGTGCACGTCGCCCTTGCCGATCGTCAGCGGGAACTGCCAGGCGTAGTCGTCTGGTGTCGCGGCGCCGGCAGTGTTCGCGACCAGCGCAAGCAGCAGGGCAGTGCGCTTCATGACGTCGCCTCCGCTTCCTCGCGCGGCATCGGCGCGAAGTAGCCCAGCGCGACGAACAGCACGCCGACCCCGAGCACCGAGACGATGCCGGACAAGGTGCCGAGGAAGCGCATGTCGATCAGCAGCAGCTTCAGCACGACGATGCCGAGCAAGACCGCACCGGCGATCCAGGCGCCGCGTACGAGCGCACGTGCACCGAAGCCCATTGCGGCGGCGCCGACAATCGTCCAGGTCCACGACAAGGCCGCATGTGCCTTCGGTCGCGCCAGCAGGTCGAGGCTCCAGGATTCATTGCCGAAGTGATGCACGCCGCGCAGCACGGCTGCCGACAGCACCCCGAACGCGAGCAGGGCGAGGACGACGCGGAAGGCGTCGGCGCCGCGGCCCAGTTCATGCGCGGCGAAGCGAACCAGCAGCAACAGCACGAAGACTTGGCTGAGTTCGAGCGGATTCAACAGCGGCAGGTAGTCGATCGGCGGCACCTGGCCGGGCAGGAAGCAGGCCGCGAACACGAAGCCCAGCGCAAGGATCACCAGCGGCCACATCGCGCGTTGGCGGTATTGCGGGAATTCGTCGCGCAGCGGCAAACCGAAGAGATCGCTGTAGGACAGCAGTGCGGCCAGCGCCAACCACCATGGCAGCGAGGTCAGCAGGAAGCGCCAGTCGCCGCCGAGTCCGGCCAGCAGGCCGCCCGGGATCTCCGGATACAGGCCGCTGCGCGCATACACCTCCAGCGACGCCAGCAAGGGCAGGCTGAGCCAGCCGATCATGTGTGCCCAGCCCAGGCCGCGCGGCCACGGATCGCGCAACGCGCGCAAGGTCGCGTACGCGCAGGCATAGGCCAACGGCCATGCCCAGAGGCCTGCGTGCGACAGCGGCGACTTCGCGTCATCGGCGGTCATCGGCACGAACAGCGGCAATGTGCACAGGAACAGGAAACCCGGCCACGACAGCGCGCGCAGCCCGCTGATCGCCCGCAACGACGCCGCGATGGCCGCGCTCATCGCGACGAACACCAGCACCGCATGCGATTCGTTCGGATGGTCGACGAGGCGATCGACTTCGAGTACGCCGCCGATGTACCAGGTGCCGAAACCATACGCGGCGAGCAAGCCGATCAGCGGATGGCTGGCATGCGCCAACGTGTATCGCCAGGCGCTGAACAACGCCGAGAGTGCGATGGCGAGTGCACCGAGCGTGCGCGGATTCATGACGGCCACGGCATCGGCGGCAGGCGCCGGCGTGTCGATCAGCGCGATCGCGGCGATGGCTTGCAGCGCGATGCCGGCCCAGCGCAGGCGGCGCTCGTTCTGGTGCAGTCCGATCCAGACCAGCATCGCGCCCTCGATCGCCCACAGCACGGTCGTGGTGCCGCTGGTGAAGGCGAGCGGGAACACCAGGGTGGTGAACACCAGTGCCAGGCCCGCATAGGCCGCACGCCAGCGCGCCAGGCGGCCATGCTTCCAGACGAACATCGCCAGCAGCACGTAGATCAGCGCCATCACCAGAGCGGTGAGCGCGAGCGCCGGGCGGTTGTCGTGCAGCATCGCGCTCTGCAGCGCGAAGCCGACCAGGGGCGTGCCGAACACCAGCGAGCCTTCGACGTGGTCGCGGCGCGAGGGGTCGAGGCCACGCAGCGTCGGCAGCAGCGGGATCGCGAGATAGAACACGAAGAAGGTGATCAGGAAGGGTTCGGTGGTCGCGAACTTGTCCGGCGCGTAGCTGAGCACGCCCCAGAACGTCGCGATGACGAAGGTGAACAGGAAGCCGATCGCATTCAATACGCGCCAGCCGCGCGCATACGAGATCGCAAGGATGGCGAGGTTGAGCACGACGTAGAACGAGAACAGCGCGACGTGATTGCCACTGCCGGTCGAGGCCAGGATCGGCGCCGCGAACCCGCCGACCACGCCGAACACGGCCAGGCCCAGGGCGTTCTGGCGGATCGCGAGCAGGGCGGTGCCGGTCACCAGCACGATCAGCATCGCGAAGGTCGCGGTGGCCGGCATCAAGTGGTACAGCCGGTAGGCAGCGAACACCACCATCATCAACACGCCGATGGCGCCGCCCTGCAGGTTCAGCGCGAAGATGCGCTTCTTCTCGCGCTGGCGCCAGCCCACGGCGAGTGCGCCGAGCGCCGCCGCAGCGATACCGACGAGACGCATCTCGATCGGGAAATCCAGCCAGCCCTCCTTGACCGCGAAGCGCAGCAGCGCGCCAACGCCGATGAACACGAGCGCGATGCCGACCTTCGCGATCCAGCTGCTCTCGAACAGCCACTTCGCCAGCGCCGATTGCTCGCTGGTCCTCGCGACGGCCGGCGCCGGTTCGCGCCGCGGCAGCGGTGGCGGCGGGCGGCGCGACGGCAGGTCCGCCGTGTGTTGCGCGACCGCTTCCGAAAGCGAGGCGACGCTTGGCTCAGGTCGCACCGGCATCGGTGGCGGCTGCGGCCGCGGCGCCGGCGCGAGGTCGGGTTCAGATGGCGCTTCGACCGCCGCGGCACGCGGGGCAGCGGGTTCGACGGCACGCGGGGCAACGGGCTCGATGGCACGTGCCGACTGAGCATGCCGTACGCGCGCTTCCAATTCGACGACGCGGGCACGCAATGACAGCAGCGCGCCAATCAAGGCGCCGATGGCCGCGCCGAGCACCGCACCCAGGGCCGCCTTGTCGATGGCGGCGAGCGTTGCGCCCAGGAACAGACCCAAGAATCCGAACAGCCAAGCCATGCGTATATTCCCCAGTGGTCGCCCGATTCTTGCCGAATCCTTCACGTCTGGCGACGGGCGCGACGCTGCGGTCGCGGATTCCGGCACCGGTAGTCGCGTTCAGTAGAGACCGGGCGCTCCGTCCGGGCGCGACTTGAAGCGCTTGTGGATCCACAGGTATTCGTCCGGCGCCTCGCGCACCATCTGCTCGATCAGTGCGTTGACGCGTGCGGTGTGTGCGGTGTCGTCCTCGCCATCGCGGTCGGCCAGTGGCGCGCCGATGCGCAGCACGTAGCCGCCGCGGCCATCGCGATGATGGAAAAACGGAATCACTGCCGCGCCCGTCAGTCGCGCCAGCTGGAAGGTCGCCGTGATGGTTGAGGCCGGCACGCCGAAGAACGGCGCAAATACGGTGTCCTTGCCGCGCATGTCCTGATCCGGCGCGTACCAGAGCAATCCCCCGGCCTTCACGTGTTTCACCGCGGCGCGCAGCTCCTCGCGTGCGAACATGGCTGCGGCGTAACGCAGCCGCCCGCGCTTGACCGCCCATTCGAAGGCCGGCGCACCGTGGCGGCGATACATGCCGGCCAGCGGGATGTGCTTGCAGAGCAGGCGGCCGCAGATCTCGAGCGTCAGGAAATGTCCGGACAGCAGCAGCACGCCGCGACCCTCGGCACGGACCCGTTCGATGTGTTCCAGTCCGTCGATCGTGTAGCGCAGGTGCTCGACCGAGCCCCACCACGCGCGGGCGAATTCGTAGGCGCCCTCGCCGAGCGAGCGGAAGCTCTGTTGCACGACGATCTCGCGCGCGGCGGCATCGAGTTCCGGGAAGCAGAGTTCGAGATTGCGTCGTGCGACCTTGCGGCGACCGCGCATCAGCACGCCCAGCAGGGCACCGAAGCCGCGTGCGCACGGCCGCGCCACGATCGCCGGCAGTCGCGCGACGCCGGCCGTCACGAGGATGCCGAGCCAGGCCGGCCAATGTTGCGGGGCGAGCAGGGTACGGGGAAAAGGCAGGGGATCGGACATCCGTCCATTCTATCGGGCCGCGCTCGCTCGCTATGCTTCGCCCTCGAAAGACGAGCCCTGAATGTTCCTGCTGCGCGCGCTGTATACCCTGATCATGTACCTGTTGACGCCGGTGATCCTGTATCGCCTGGCGTGGCGCGGCATTGGTTACCGCGACTACTGGGGACGCTGGCGCGAGCGCTTCGGCTTCTTTGCCGACCCGGACCTGCGCGACACGATCTGGGTGCATGCGGTGTCGGTGGGCGAAATGAATGCCGCGGCGCCGCTGATCGAAGCCTTGATGAAGCGCTTCGAAGGTCGCCGCTTCGTCGTGACCACGGTCACCCCGACCGGATCCGCGCGCGTGCAGAAGTTGTTCGGGCAACGGGTCTTCCATGTCTACCTGCCCTATGATCTGACCGCCTCGATCCGGCGCTTTCTCGACCGCATCAATCCATCGCTGGCGGTGGTGATGGAGACCGAGATCTGGCCGAACCTGTATTACGAATGCGCGCGCCGCCGGATTCCGATCGTGCTGGCCAATGCGCGCCTGTCCGAGCGTTCGCTCAACGGTTATGGTCCGGTGCGGCCACTGGCGCGCGAAGCCATCCGCTCGGTCGCCTTCGTGGCGGCGCAATCGCAGCAGGATGCGGTGCGCCTCGGACAACTGGGCGCGCGGCCGACGCACATGCGCGTGGTCGGCAACGTCAAGTTCGACATGCGCGTGCCGAACGGACTCGATCGCATCGGCAAGGTCTTGCGCGAATACTGGGGCGAGTCGCGCCCGGTGTGGATCGCGGCGAGCACGCATGAAGCCGAAGAGGCCGCCGTGCTGGAAGCGCATACGCGCGTGCTGCGGCGTTTTCCCGAAGCCCTGCTGGTGATCGCGCCGCGGCATCCGGAGCGCTTCCAGCCGGTGATCAAGCTCTGTCGCGGCTATGGCCTGCGTACGCTGTCGCGATCAGAGGACACCGTGGCCCATCTCGACACCCAGGCCTTCGTCGTCGACACCATGGGCGAGCTGCTGAATTTCTTCGCCGCCGCCGAAGTCGCATTCGTGGCCGGCAGCTTCGAGCGCATCGGCGGGCACAACGTGCTGGAACCGGCGGCGGTCGGCAAGCCGGTGCTGGTCGGCCCGCACACCTTCAATTTCGCCGAAGTCACCGAGAACCTGATCAGCGACGGTGCCGCGCTGCGCGTGCAAAACGCGGTCGAACTCGGCGACACCGTGTCGCGCCTGATCGGCGACCCCGCCACCCGCCACCGCATGTCGGCCAACGCCCTCGCGGCCGTCGAACGCGAGCGCGGCGCCGTCACCCGCTGCGTCGAAATCGTCGCGGCGGTGATGGCGGGCACGGCGCCCTAGTTACATATCGAACTTGCGCAATTCGAAGCCGCGGGCCTTGTAGTCGGTCCAGCGGCTGCGGGAACCGTCGCGTTCGGCGGGGTCGGCCGGGATGACTTCCTTGACCGATTCGGGTGTGCCGGGAACGGTGCTGTCGCGCAGGTTGATGACGAGCGCGCGCAGCGGGCTGTCGAATTCGGGCGGGACGATCAGTACGGGGGTGACATCGTCATCTTCGTCGCCGGCGATTTGATGACCGATGAAGCCGTCGGGATCGATTTCCCAGAGCAGTTCGTCGAGCGCTTCGGCCTGTTCCTGGTGGCGCGCGTGGATCAAGGTCGGGATCTGCTGCGCGTAGGCCATCTTCGCCAGTTCGCAGACCAGCAGCAGCGGGTTCTCGCGAAAGCGCGGCTTGTCGATCAGGTAGAAGTCGGCACGCGCCACGTCATGCGACCTGCTGCATCAGCCATTGCATCAGCAGCGGCACCGGACGCCCGGTGGCGCCGCCCTTGCGGCCCTCGTCGGATGCGCTGCCGGCGACATCGAGATGGGCCCAGCGCAGGCCGTCGGTGAAGCGCGCAAGGAAGCAGCCGGCCGTGATCGCGCCGGCATTCTTGCCGCCGATGTTGGCGACATCGGCGAAACCGGTTTCGAGTTGCAACTGATAGTCGTCCCAAAGCGGCAGGCGCCAGGCACGATCGTGCACTTCGGCACCGGCCGCGAGCAGTTCCTCGGCGAGGTCGTCGTGCTTGGTCATCAGGCCGCTGGCGTGCTTGCCGAGGGCGACGATGCAGGCGCCGGTCAGCGTGGCGATGTCGATCACCGTTTCCGGTTCGAAGCGGCGCGCATAGGTCAATGCGTCGCACAGGATCAGGCGGCCTTCGGCGTCGGTATTCAACACTTCGACGGTGATGCCGGACATGCTCGTGACCACGTCGCCCGGACGCGAGGCATCACCGTCCGGCATGTTCTCGACGGCCGGGATGATGCCGATCAGGTCGATCGGCAGGCCGAGCCGCGCGCTCGCCTCGATCGCGCCGAACACCGAGGCAGCGCCGCACATGTCGTACTTCATCTCGTCCATGCCGGCGGCCGGCTTGATGCTGATGCCGCCGGTATCGAAGGTCACGCCCTTGCCGACCAGCACCACCGGCTTGCGTTCGCGGCTGCCGCGATAGCGCAGCACGATCAGCTGTGGCGGATGGGCGCTGCCGCGCGCGACCCCGAGCAGCGCATTCATGCCGAGGTCCTGCATCTGGGCGCGGTCGAGCACGTCGACATCGACGTTCGCGAGATCGTGCGCCATCTGTTTCGCAACCGCCGCGAGGTGCAGCGGCGTGCAGATGTTCGGTGGCAGGTTGCCGAGTTCGCGGGTGCGGCGGATGCCGTGGGCGATGGCGCGACCCGACTGCACGCTGGTCTCGTCGTGCGTGGCGATCGCAAGTTCGGCCAGTCCATCCGGCTTCTCCGGCTTGCGTCGCGTCGCCTCGTAGCGATAGAGCGCGGCCTCGGCGGCGATCACGTGCTCGCGCACCGCCCAGGCGGCATCGCGACCCTGTACCGGCAATTCGGCCAGCCAGCTCGCCGCGGACTTCGAAGGCCCGGTACGCAACGAGCGCAAGGCTTCGCGCAACAGATCGATGTAGCGCGCCGCATTCAGTTGACCGGGCTCGCCGAGGCCGACCAGCAGCACGCGCTTCGCGGCCACGTTCGGCAGGTCGTACAGGCGGGTGAGTTGCTTGGGTTTGCCGCCGACATCGCCGGCGTCGATACGGGCGCTGATCGCGCCGCCGCTGGCGAGATCGACTTCCGCGGTCGCGGCCGGCAGGGCGCCGCGATCGAACACGCCGAGCACGAGCACATCGGCGACGCATTGCGCCGGTTGGGCCTTGAGCGAAACGACTTCGATATTCATGCATCGTCCTGCGGAAACCGTGGGCTTCCGTTCATGTGAGAGGAGAGGGCAGCGCGATGCCGCCTGATAGACTCGCGCCGCCCCGCGTGGGGCGACGCCACGGCCGGCAGTCTAGCAAACCGGTCCCGAGCCCCGACGAGCCGAAGCACCGGATGCGCATCATCGACCGTTATCTGCTGCGCGAATTGACGCGATCCTTCGTCGCGGTCAATGCCGTGCTGCTGCTCGTCACCTTCGGTGGCGTGCTCACCGACGTGCTGAACAAGATCGCGCGCGGCAAGTTGCCGGCGACGCTGCTGCTGGCCCAAGTCGGCCTGCGTTCGCTCGATGCGCTGGCGATCATCCTGCCGCTGGGCATGTTCCTCACCGTCCTGCTCGCCTACGGCCGGCTCTATCGCGACAGCGAGGTCGCGGTGCTGGCGGCCTCCGGCCTGCGCCTGCGCGAGATGCTGAAGCCGGTGCTCTGGCTGGCCCTGCCCTTGCTGCTGGTGCTGGGCGGGATCACCTTCATCGCCAGTCCGCGCGCGCTCGCGCTGGCCGACAAGCTCGTGCAGGACGCCAATCGGTCCCTGCTCGTGGCCGGGCTCGAGGCCGGGCGCTTTGTCGATCTGCCCGGCGGCATGGGCGTGATCTACATCGGCACCATGAGCGACGACGGGCGTCAGTTCAACCGCCTGTTCGTGCAGTCCGACGATGACGGTCGCCTCGACATCATCACCGCCGCCAGGGGCGAGCTGTACAACGACCGGGCCGGGCGCGAGCGCTATCTGCGCCTGCAGGACGGGTTTCGCGTCGAAGGCACGCTCGACGCGCCAGATTTCCGCGCCATGCGCTTTGCGCGCAATGACATCCGCTTGCCGGAACCCGAGGCCGAAGGGCCGAAGCGTGCCGAGACCCGCAACGACACCCTGGCCTTGCTCGCCAGCAGCAAGCGTGCCGATCGCGCCGAGCTGCATTGGCGGCTGGCGGTGCCGGTATCGGCGCTGGTCCTGGCCCTGCTGGCCTTCCCGCTGGCGCGTTCGGCACCGCGCGAGCCGCGCTTCGGCAAGCTCATCATCGCCGTGCTGTCCTACATCGTCTACGTGAACCTGCTGGCGCTCGGGCGCGGCTGGCTCGCCGACGGCAGCCTGCCGATGTCGGCCGGGCTGTGGTGGGTGCATGGCCTCGGTGTGGTCCTGTTCGGGTTGCTGTACCTGCTTGGCGCGCGCCTGCCGAAGCCAGCTGCGGTGCGCGCATGATCGGACTGACCCGGACCGACCGCCTGATCGCGCGCCAGGTGCTCGGCGCAACCCTGCTCGCGCTCGCGATCTTCATCGGCATCGATGCGCTGTCCGCCTTCATTCGCGAGATCGACGAGATCGGCGACGGCAAATACACGCTGATGATGGCAGTGACCTACATCGCCTACACGATTCCGCGGCGCATCTACGAACTGTTCCCCATGGCCGCCGCGATCGGTGCCGCGATGGGGTTGGGCGGACTTGCGCCGACCTCGGAGCTGACTGCACTGCGCGCCGCCGGCTGGTCCAAGCTGCGTCTCTGCGTCGGCGCGCTGATGCCCTTGCTGGTGGCGTCGGTGCTGGTCTTCGCTATCGGCGAAACCCTGGGGCCATGGGGCGAGCGCGCCGCGCAAGGGGTCGCGATCGGTGCGAAGTCGCAGGATCTGGTGACCACGAATTCGTCGGGCATCTGGGCCCGCGATGGCGAGGACCTGCTGAATGCGAAGCGCGGCGCGCTGATCGAGGGCGATGTCGAACTGATCGATGCGCGCCTGTTTCGCTTCGACGACAGCGGGCGGCTGTTGTCGATCACCCGTGGCGAAAAGGCCCGGCACGAACCGGGGGGCTGGCGCTTCACGACGGTGCGCCAGTTCCGCTTCGAGCCCGACGCCGTCGCCACCGAAAGCCTGCCCGAGTGGCGCTGGGAAGTGGCCCTGGATCCGGCCCTGATCGCGATGTCGGTGGTGCGCCCGCGCTATCAGGCATTGACCGAGCTGCGCGAACACATCGGCTATCTGGAGCGCAATCGCCTCGATGCGCAGCAGTTCCGATCGGCGTTCTGGGCGCGAGTGTTCTATCCGCTCGGCATTCTGGCGACGGCGCTGCTGGCGATGCCGTTCGCGTTCTCGGCGCTGCGCTCGGGCGGATTCGGCAAGCGCCTGTTCGTCGGGCTGGTGATCTCGATCGCCTTCTACTACCTGCAGAGTGCCTTCGTGAACATGGTCGAGCTGGCCGACGGCCCGTTGCCGATCGGCTACCTGACGCCGCCGCTGCTCGCGCTCGTGGGCGCGTGGCTGTGGTTGCGGCGCAGCTTCTGACTCAGCGTTTCGGCAGGTGCACGACGGCGCTGTCGGCGACGCGATCGTGCAGTGCGCGGCGGCGCGGATCGAACAGGCACCACAACAGTCCGGGCAGGAACAGGCCGACCAATGCCCGCAGCAAGGCGCTTTTCAGCGACAAGGTGCCATGGTCCGCGCGGACCGCGATGCGCCAGGCGCGCATGCCGATGGTCTGGCCGCCACGGCGCCACGAGATCACGTAGTACGCCAGGGTCAACGCACCCAGCCAGATCTGCAATGCCAGATGCGGCCAACCACCGCGCAGCACCAGATCGACGCGGTCCACCGGCACCAGCAGGCGGGTGAGCAGGACGGCGAGTGCGGTCGCAATCATCCACAAGCCGGCCAGCGGCAGCAGGTCGTACAGCGCGGCCAGCAGGCGTCGCCACAGCGGCGCGTAAACAGGGATTTCAGTGGACAAGGGCGAGGGCTCGGACTGCTATCGTTTCGCGCATGGTAGCGACTCGCACGACCAGCCCGAACGATGCGTTGATCCGCGCGGTGCTGGAACAGCTCTGGTCCGAGCAGGGGCTATCCAAGAACACGCTGGCTTCGTATCGCGCCGACCTGCTCGCGGCCGATCGCCTGCTCGCGGCGCGCGGCCGTCCGTTGATCGAGGCCAGTCGCGAGGACCTGTTCGCGGTCCTGGCCGAGCGCAGTCGCGGCGGCATTTCGGCGCGCAGCAGTGCCCGCATGCTGTCGTCGCTGCGCCTGTTCTTCCGGCACCTGCTGCGCAGCGGCCGCGTTGCGATCGATCCCACCGCCCTGATCGACGCGCCGAAGTTGCCGAAGCCGCTGCCGAAGGCGCTGGGCGAATCCGAGATCGATGCGCTGATCGCCGCGCCTGCACTCGACACGCCGCTGGGCCTGCGCGACCGCGCCATGCTGGAACTGATCTATGCGACCGGCCTGCGCGTGACCGAGCTGGTGACGCTGACGACCGACCAGGTGAACCTGCGCCAGGGCGTGCTGCGCGTGCGTGGCAAGGGCGGCAAGGACCGCCTGGTGCCGATCGGCGAAGTCGCGATCGACTGGCTGACCCGCTACGTCGCCGAGTCTCGCCCGCTGCTGCTGAAAGGGCGGACGAGCACCGTTCTGTTCGTCACGGGACGTGCGACGGCACTGTCGCGCAAAACCTTCTGGGTCATCGTCAAGAAGCTGGCGGCGCGCGCCGGCATCCACCGCCCGATTTCCCCGCATGGCCTGCGCCACGCCTTCGCCACCCACCTGCTGAACCACGGCGCCGACCTGCGCGCGCTGCAGATGCTGCTCGGCCACAGCAGCCTGTCGACCACCCAGATCTACACCCTGGTCGCCCGCGAGGGCCTCAAACGCATCCATGCCGAGCATCACCCGAGAGGTTGACGGCATGCATTTCTCTCGATCTACGATTCAGTCTCGATGTGTCGCTGCGAACCAACCCGGCAACGACTCGGCCTCACCGAAGACGACGTACCTGTACTACACCGATGAAGGTTATGCGGCCGAGTACACCCACAACGGCAACCACCCGAACAGCGAAGCCAGCATCACGCCGACGCTGAGCCAGTTGTACCTGTTCGCCCCGCAGGGCCTGTGGTCGACCGAACCGGTCGCGATCAAACAATCCGGCGACACGCCCGGCTGGCGCTACCCCGAAACCGATCACCTCGGCACCCCGCATGGGCTGATCAGCAAGGCGGGTGAAGAAACCACCGACCTCCGTGCCAATGCGTTCGGGCAGACCGAGGTCAGCGGCGAACCGCTAGCGCTGCGCTTTGCGGGGCAGATGGAGGATCGCGAGACCGGTGCGTACTACAACTTCCATCGCGACTACGAGCCCGACCTTGGACGGTATCGGGAGAGTGATCCGATTGGGTTGAGGGGTGGGATCAATATGTTTGGTTATGTCGATGGAAATCCTGAAAACTCGCACGACTCTCTCGGTCTTTCTGGATCTCGACCAGGCGGCCCCTACCATCCGCCAAATAACGTATCCACAAAGTGTCGACCAGGCGACTCGTGTACGAAGATAATTGGAAAATTGTGGGTCTTGGCGACGATGATAACGAGTCATACGTTATGGGATCGGCGCGCAGGCAGTGCCCGCCACGCTACCGAAATTGCTGACTTGTGGACTCAGTACGCTAAGTGTCTTTCGATGGCATATGACAAGTGCGGTGACGCATGCAAGAAAATCAAAATTCCGTTACCTAGCATTCCAATAATCGTTCACCCATGCCTAACAAGCGGAATTGGATGTGAAAGCTATGGCAATGACTCGCCACCGAGGGAAGCATGAACTTTGGCGAAATTGCAGTCACCGATTGGCATGTCGATGATGACTATGCCACGCGTATGGCGGAGCTCATTGAATCGGGCCAGATCGATATATTAGATGCGATTAATAGATCAATTTCAATAAGAAATATATCTTGCCTAGGGGTGGCATATGCTTTTCTGATTGACACAGGAGAAAACTTCGATACGAAGCTTAACGTCGATTGGGATGTTTGTATTTTTTTCATAAAGAAATATTTTCAACTGTGTATTGAAGTCAACCCGGATTCGCAATTCGCTGACTCCAGATACTCTGCTTGCTGGGATGCGGCAAGATGGATATCTGGGGAAATCTCCGCCCCTAGGCCGAGTTTTCTTCTGGGAGTTGATTGGGTTAGACCTGTTTTCGAAAATGGTGACGAATCAGTAAGACTTGCAATTGAGACTGGCATGCTTGAGCATCTTCCCAAGACCATTGGTATTGGTAAATTGTTCATTGATTGGCTTGACTCTGGCGCACTGCAAGATGCGTTAAGTCGTAGCGGGCTAGAAGAGTTGGCAATTTTGGCTGCAAGATCAGGTGGTCGAGGAATGGAGTGAAGATGTCACGGCTCCTGCTCGGCATATTTTTCCTCTTACTGCAGTGGTTCTTCAGCACCGTTGCCCAAGCCGGCCAAGTGACGGGCCCGAACGGCGAGTACAAGGAATCGCACACGGACCTGTCGGTGAAGGTGCTGGGCGGTGCGGTGAGTGTCGAGCGCTCGTGGTTGAACGGTCGCTGGTATGTGAACCCGGCGTGGGCGGATTTGCAGTTCACGTATGACGCTTTGGACGGGTCGGTGAAGACGATCGACCGCGCGGGCTCGGTGTTCGAAGGTTCCGGCGAGGTGTTCGTGTTCGACGACCGCTTCTTCGTGCGCAAGACGACGCAGGAAGTGAACGGCGAGACGGTGACGGGCTGGCGCTGGAGCAACACCGGCGGCGACTGGGTGGACTACGACGCGGACGGCAGGATCGTCGCGTATGGCGATCGCCACGACGTGTCGGTGCGCTTCGTGCGCAACGGGGACGGGTTGATCAGCGCGGTGCGCGACGACCGCGACGCGCTGGTGTTGAGCATCGCGTACACGAACGGCCAGCCGACGACGATCACCGATCGCGCCGGTCGCTCGGTGAGCTACACCTGGACGGGCACGAACCTGAGTTCGGTGCAGGACGTGCTTGGCCACGTCTGGACGTACACGTACGACGGCAACGGCCAGATCACCGGCGGCAAGGCGCCGGTCGGCGACGATGGCGTGGTACGCGCGTGGTCGCTGACCTATGTCGCGAGCTACAAGGTGACCGGCGCCGCGGTGCCGGTGGGCGTGAGCTTCTCGGGCGTGGCCGGCCGCGACTTCCGGATCAGCCGCGTGGCGACGTTCAAGAACGAAGCCGGACACACGTTCAATTACGAGTACGACTACGACCGCGGCAAGCGCCAGTGGAGCTTCATCCGCAAATATCCGTCGGGCCGTCGCGAAGCCAGCGTGTACGACCTCGATGGCCGCATCGTGCGCCAGGAAGAAGGCAGCGCGGTCACCTACGACCGCACCAAGGACGGCGACCGCGTCGAGTACAGCAAGGACGAACGCGGCCAGATCACCCGCCGCGAACTGGACAGCACGCGCAACGTCACCAAGATCAGCTATCCAGACGGCACGTCGGAGTCGTGGGTGTACCACCCGCGCTTCGCGTTCCCGACCGAACACGTCGATGCGCGCGGCACGAAGACGACGTATCGCTACACCGACCACGGCGACCTGATCGAGAAGATCGAGGCGGTCGGCGAACCCGAACAACGCACCACGACCTACGTCTGGAACGACCTCGGCCAGATGACGTCGATGACGATCAAGGGCGCGGCCGAGGCAGAAGACGCAACCACCACCTACAGCTACGACGACCACGGCAACGTCGCGACGATCACCGATGCCGAGCAGATCACCACGCGCTACACGCACCACGTCACCGGCCAGGTCGAGACCACGACCGATGGCCGGGAGAAGGTCTGGACGAACAGCTACAACGATGCCGGCGAATCGTCTGGTGAAGACCACCGATGCGAAGCAGGGCGAGAGCACGACGGTGTACACCCCGGACGGCCTGATCACCGAGCGCACCGATCCGAGCGGACAGAAGACGACGATGCAGTACGACGCCCGCGGCCGCCTGTGGAAGGTGATCGACGGCGCGAACAACGTCACCGAGACCGTGTACGGCACCGCCGAGAACGCGCTGACCGGCCTGGTCGCGGCGATGCAGTACCCGACCTATCGCGAGGAATACAAATACGACCCGCGCGGCCGGCGCACGCAGACGATCCGCGTCTTGAGCGAGAGCCGCCGCGAGACCACGGCGAGCGGGTTCGATGCGAACGGCAACACGATCAGCAGCACCGACGCGCTCGGCCGCAGCACGCTGTATCGCTACGACCGCCTCAACCGCCTGATCGAGACCACCGATGCGCTGGGCGGCAAGACCGGTTACGGCTACGACCTGCGCGACAACCTGCTGAGCCTGACTGATGCGAACCAGAACACGCACCGGTTCACCTACGACCGCCGCAACCGCGTCCTCACGGAAGCGCGGCCGATGGGTCAGACGTACCGGTACCGCTACGACGCGAACGGCAATCTGGTCGAGAAGATCGATGCGCGCAACCAGCGCTCGGTCACGACCTATGACGACGCGAACCAGCGCAGCCAGGTCGAATACTTCGAAGCCAACAGCGAGGTCGCGCACAAGACGGTGACGTTCAGCTACGACGACCGTGGCCTGCTGAGCGGCTACAACGATCAGACCACGAGCGCGAGCTACGGCTACGACGAACTCGGACGCAAGACCACGGAAACCGTCGACTACGGCCCGTTCAATCTCGGCCACAGCTACACCTACAAGGCCAACGGCCAGAAGGCGAGCTACACCGCGCCGGACGGCACCCCGTTCGGCTACGACTACACCGACCACGGCCAGCTCGCCGCGATCACGATCCCGGACGAGGGCACGATCGCCTACAGCAACTTCCAGTGGAGCCGCCCGCAGACGATCACCTATCCGGGCAACATCGTGCGCACGCAGACCTTCGATGCCTTGATGCGCACCCAGAGCATCACGGTGAAGAACGCACAGAACGCGACCCTGATGGCCTATGGCTACGACTACGACGCGGTCGGCAACATCACCCAGAAGACCACCGAGCATGGGCCGTACCACTACGGCTACGACGCGCTCGATCGCCTGATCCGCGCCGACTATCCGAACGGCCAGAACAACGACCAGATCAACGACAGCTTCGAACCGAACACGTTCCCGTTCAAGGACGACCAGTTCAGCTACGACCTGCTCGGCAATCGCCTGACCGACCAGGCGCAGACGACGACGGCGCCGTGGCAGTACAACGCCAACAACGAGCTGCTGAACTCGGGCCTGAATCTGTACGCCTACAACGAGAACGGCAGCACGGTCGAGAAGCAGGCGCCGAACGAACAGATCGAGCAGCGCTACGTCTACAACACGGAAGAACGCCTGGCTGAGGTCAAGGACCAAAGCGGCACGACCATCGCCACGTACTATTACGACCCGTTCGGACGACGCCTGTGGAAGACGGTCGCGCCGAACCAACCCGGCAACGACGGCGCCAGTCCGAAGACGACGTACCTGTACTACACCGATGAAGGTTATGCGGCCGAGTACACCCACAACGGCAACCATCCGAACAGCGAAGCCAGCATCACCCCAACGCTGAGCCAGCTCTACCTGTTCGCCCCGCAAGGCCTGTGGTCGACCGAACCGGTCGCGATCCAGCAAACCGGCGACACGCCCGGCTGGCGCTACCCCGAAACCGACCACCTTGGTACCCCGCATGGACTGATCAGCAAGGCGGGCACCGAAACCACTGACCTGCGCGCCAATGCGTTCGGGCAGACCGAACTCAACGGCGAATCGCTACCGCTGCGCTTCGCGGGGCAGATGGAGGATGACGAGACCGAGAACTATTACAACTTCCATCGCGACTACGAGCCCGGACTTGGGCGATACAGGGAGAGTGATCCGATTGGGTTGAAAGGTGGGGTCAATTCATATTGGTACTCCAATGGTGCGCCGGTGATTCTCATCGATCAAGACGGAAATGCCGCGGGAGCAATCGTTATTACATGTTTCGTGCCAATCGTTGGGCAGGTTTCATGTGTCGGTGCGATCGTGGTTACAACTGCGGCAGCAGTGCTGTGCTACGCGACTGGCGCTTGTCAGGCGATGATGGAGTCGATTGCGGATGCATGTTCAGATGCGATGTCTGTTGACTGCGAAGAAGAGGACGATAGGTGCTTTGAAAAGTGCGAACATTTATTAGGAACAGACAAATTTGATCAGGGCGTTCCTTATCGTGTTTGCTGGGCAGAATGCATGGAGAAGGCGGGATGTCGATAGAAAATCTTGATTTTGAATTGGTCAAAAAATTGTCCGATGCGGCGAACAAATTCATGTTTGAATTGAACGGAGCGGCATGCCAAATTAGAATTAATGGTGGAAATATAAAAGCAATTAGAGCAATATCAAAAATAATGAACACAATTGACTCTCAGTTTATTGATGGCCTCGGGATCAATTTATTGGATTCTGTCGATAAACTTTCTCGGAAGGCTGAAGACGAGCAAGATTGACGATTGAGCGCCGCTCCTCGCTGATTCACATGGCTATTCGCCTCCTCACACTTCTGCTACTGCTCTTCGCCACCCTCGCCCAAGCGGGCCAAGTGACTGGTCCCAATGGCGAGTACAAGGAGTCGCACACGGATCTGAGCGTGAAGGTGCTGGGCGGTGCGGTATCGGTGGAGCGCTCGTGGTTGAACGGCCGCTGGTACGTGAACCCGGCGTGGGCGGATTTGCAGTTCACGTATGACGCTTTGGACGGGTCGGTGAAGACGATCGACCGTGCCGGTTCGGTGTTCGAAGGCTCGGGCGACTTGTTCGTGTTCGACGATCGCTTCTTCATGCGCAAGACGACGCAGGAAGTGAACGGCGAGCCGGTGAGCGGCTGGCGCTGGAGCAACACCGGCGGCGACTGGGTGGACTACGACGCGGACGGGAAGATCGTCGCGTATGGCGATCGCCACGACGTGTCGGTGCGCTTCGTGCGCAATGGGGACGGATTGATCAGCGCAGTGCGCGACGACCGCGACGCGCTGGTGCTGGCGTTCACCTACACGAACGGCCAGCCGACAACGATCACGGATCGTGCCGGTCGCTCGGTGAGCTACACCTGGACGGGCACGAACCTGAGTTCGGTGCAGGACGTGTTTGGCCACGTCTGGACGTACACGTACGACGGCAACGGCCAGATCACCGGCGGCAAGGCGCCGGTCGGCGTGAGCTTCTCGGGCGTGGCCGGCCGCGCCAGCTGTGGGGCGCAGGCGGTGCGACAGCCTTGGCTTGGCCGAGCCCTCCTGCCTCTGCAACAATGCCGGTTCCGCCGTGAACTTTCCGCGCCGGTGCCGGTCTAGGGTCGGTGCCGCAGCAGACGGCGTCCCACCTACAAGGAATTCCCCGATGCTCAAGCGTGTCATCTTTTCGTTGGCGATCGCCGCCAGCGCCACGGTCCAGGCCGACGCCGCCAGCGAAGCCAAGGTCCGCGAAGCCATCAAGGCGCTGGTGCCGAGCGCGCAGATCGATTCGATCGGCGAGTCCAAGCTCACCGGCTTCTACGAAGTGACCTTGTCCGGCCAGGTGCTGTACGTCAGCGCCGACGGCAAGTACCTCGTCCAGGGCATGGTCTACGACATCGCCAACAAGCGCGACCTGACCGAGGAAAAGAAGTCGATCATGCGCAAGGCGGCGCTGGCCGGCGTGCCGAGGGACCGCATGATTTCGTTCCCGGCGAAGAGCGAAAAGCATCGCGTCACCATTTTCACCGACATCGACTGCGGCTACTGCCGCAAGCTGCATCAGCAGATCGCCGAGTACAACAACCTCGGCATCACCATCGATTACCTGTTCTTCCCGCGCTCCGGTCTGAACACGCCCTCGTTCGACAAGGCCGTCACGGTGTGGTGCTCGGCCGACAAGCAGAAGGCGTTCACCGACGCCAAGGCCGGCATGGAGCAGGAAAAGAAGACCTGCGACAACCCGGTGGCGGACGATTTTGCGCTCGGCCAGAAGCTCGGCGTGAACGGTACCCCGATGATCGTGGCCGGCGACGGTTCGCAGATCGGCGGCTACGTGCCGCCGGCCCAGATGCTGGAGCGTCTGGTCGCGATCGACGCCACCAAGTAAACAGCCGACCTGGACCACAGGCCTGCCGACGCCGCCCCCGGGCGGCGTCATTTTTTCTGCAGACCCGCGCCTGACGGCGGTTCCGGGTGATCGGCTATCCTTGCCGCCCATTTTTTCAGGTGTTCCCGCGATGATGCTGCTCGACGGCCGCGAAATCCTGTCCGCGTTCCGCCGTGACCGCTTGAACGAGCGTCTCGGCGGCAGCGGCGGCCCGGTGTGCGTGACCGCGGCCCGGGTCGTCTATGCACTGGACGGGATCGATGCCGCTGCGGATGCGCGCCTTGCGACGCTGCTCGATGCGGTCGGTGTGGCGGCCGCGCTGACGGCCGACGACGTGCTCGTCCTGCCGCGGCTCGGGACCATTTCACCGTGGGCGAGCAAGGCCACCGACATCCTGCGAGGCGCCGGCCTGACGCTGGATCGGGCCGAGCGCGGCATGCGTTATCGCGTCGAGGGCTTGTCGGCGCTGGACGATGCGGCCCGGGCGCGCGTGCTGAAGACCCTGCATGATCCGATGACGCAGTCGCTGTTTCGCAGTGCCGAGGGCGTCGCCGCGCTGTTCCGGCATGAATCGGCACGGCCACTGGCGCGTGTGGCGCTGGCGGGTGATGCGCGTTCCGCGCTGATGGCGGCGAATGCCGAACTCGGGCTGGCGCTCAGCGGCGACGAGATCGACTATCTGGCCGACGCCTATGGCCGTCTCGGCCGCGATCCGAGCGATGCCGAACTGATGATGTTCGCGCAGGCGAATTCCGAGCATTGCCGCCACAAGGTGTTCAACGCGACTTGGCGCATCGACGGCGAGGCGCAGCCGAAGTCGCTGTTCCAGATGATCAAGCACACCCATTCCACGACACCGGCGCACACGCTGTCGGCGTATCACGACAATGCCGCGGTCATCGCCAACGGAATGGCCGAACGCATGCAGGCCGACCCGGCGACGCGGCGCTGGCGCGCGCTCGGCGAAGACACGGCGTTCGCGATCAAGTGCGAAACCCACAACCACCCGACCGCCATCTCGCCATTCCCGGGCGCGAGTACCGGCGCCGGCGGCGAGATCCGCGACGAGGGTGCGACCGGCCGCGGCGCGAAGCCGAAAGCCGGCCTGACCGGCTTTACCGTGTCGCATCTGCGCATTCCCGGCGCACCGGCCCCGTGGGAGCAGGCGCGGGCCACGCCGCCGCGGATGGCCAGTGCCTTCGAGATCATGCGCGACGGTCCACTCGGTGGCGCCGCGTTCAACAACGAATTCGGACGCCCGGCCCTGCTCGGCTACTTCCGCAGTTTCGAGCATCCCGAACACGCCACGCTGACGCGCGGCTACGACAAGCCGATCATGCTCGCCGGCGGCCTCGCCAGCATCAAGGCCGAACATGTCGAAAAGCTGCGCCTGCAGGACGGCGACGCGGTCATCGTGCTCGGCGGCCCGGCGATGCTGATCGGCCTCGGTGGCGGCGCGGCGTCGTCGGTGGCATCGGGCACGTCCAGCGAAGCGCTCGATTTCGCCTCGGTACAACGCGACAACCCGGAGATGGAGCGGCGTTGCCAGGAGGTCATCGATCGCTGCTGGTCGATGGGCGCCGACAACCCGATCGTCAGCATTCACGACGTCGGTGCCGGCGGCTTGTCGAATGCGATTCCGGAACTGCTGAACGACTCGGAAGTCGGCGGCCGCATCGACCTGCGCAAGATTCCGAACGACGAACCCGGCCTCAGTCCGATGCAGATCTGGTGCAACGAGGCGCAGGAACGCTACGTGCTCGGCGTGCGGCCCGAACGCCTCGCCGAATTCGAGGCGATCTGCCGGCGCGAACGCTGCATCCATGCGGTCGTCGGTCACGCCACCGCGGCGCGTCATCTGACCGTCGCCGATCCGCTGCTTGGTGCTACGCCGGTCGATCTGCCGCTCGACGTGTTGTTCGGCAAGGCGCCGAAAATGCACCGCGATACGCGCCATGTCGCGCCGAAGTTGAAACCGCTCGACCTCTCCGGCGTGACGCTGGAAGAAGCGATCCCGCGTGTGCTCGCGCACCCGTCGGTGGCCGGCAAGAGTTTCCTTGTGACCATCGGCGACCGTTCGGTCGGCGGACTGTGCGCGCGTGATCCGATGGTCGGGCCGTATCAGGTGCCGGTCGCCGATGCCGCGCTGACCCTGCTCGATTTTGCCGGTCACGCCGGCGAGGCAATGGCGGTGGGTGAACGCACGCCATTGGCGCTGATCGATGCCGCCGCTTCCGCGCGCATGGCTGTCGGCGAGGCCTTGACGAACCTCCTGTCGGCGCCGGTCGCGGCACTCGACGAGATCAAGTTGTCGGCGAACTGGATGGCGGCAGTCGGTCATCCGGGCGAAGACGCGGCGCTGTTCGAGGCCGTGAAAGCGGTGGGCATGGCGCTCTGTCCGGCGCTGTCGCTGTCGATCCCGGTCGGCAAGGATTCGCTGTCGATGCAGGCGAGCTTCCATGACGGCGAACGCGAGCAGCGCGTGGTCGCGCCGGTCTCCCTGATCGTGTCCGCGTTCGCACGCGTCGGGGATGTCCGCGCCGCGTTGACGCCCGAGCTGCGCACCGATCTCGGCGCCAGCACCATCTGGTTGCTCGATCTCGGCGCCGGCCAGACGCGACTGGGTGGGTCGATCCTCGCACAGTGTTTCAACCAGCTCGGAGACGTCGCCCCCGATCTCGATGATGCTGCTCGGTTCCGCGGCTTCTTCGACGCGCTCGCCGATCTGCGCCCAGTGTTGCGCGCCTGGCACGACCGTTCCGACGGCGGCGCCTTCGCGGCGCTGTGCGAGATGGCGTTCGCGAGCCGGTGCGGTCTCGACATCGCTGTGCACCGCGATGCCTTGTCCGAATTGTTCAACGAAGAACTCGGCGTGCTGGTGCAAGTGGCCGATGCAGACCGCGGCGCGTTCGAAACCCTGTTGGCGAAGCATGGTCTCGCGTCCCTCGCGCGTCCGCTCGCCACGCCTTGCGCGACGCCGCGCATCCGCGTCTCGCGCGGCGGCGACGTCCTGTCCGAGCACGCGCTTGCCGACCTGCTCGCGATCTGGCACTCGGTCAGTCACGCCATGCAAGTGCGTCGCGATGATCCGCGTTGCGCCGACGAGGAACGGGCATCGGTGATCGGCGGTGCGCATGCCCTGTCGGCGGTGCTGCCGTTCGACCCTGAAGACGATGTCGCGGCACCGTATATCGCCACCGGCGCCCGCCCCAAGGTCGCCATCCTGCGCGAGCAGGGTGTGAACTCGGAAGTCGAAATGGCGGCCGCGTTCACGCGCGCCGGCTTCGACTGCTACGACGTGCACATGACCGACCTGATCGAAGGCCGCGACCGCCTCGCGAACTATCACGGTCTCGCTGCCTGCGGCGGTTTCAGCTATGGCGACGTGCTCGGCGCCGGGCGCGGCTGGGCGTCGTCGATCCTCTATCACGGCGATCTCGCCGCTCAGTTCGGTGCCTTCTTCGCCGACACCGGCAAGTTCGCGCTCGGCGTCTGCAACGGCTGCCAGATGTTCGCGTCGATCAAGCACTTGGTGCCGGGCGCCGTACATTGGCCGCGCTTCCGGCGCAATCGGTCGGAACAATTCGAAGGCCGCGCCAGCGCCGTCGAAGTGCTCGATTCGCCGTCCATCCTGTTCGCCGGGATGGCGGGTACGCGGGCACCGATCGCCGTGGCGCATGGCGAGGGCCGCGCGGAGTTCGACGCGCCCGAGCATGCGACGCAGGCACTCGCCGCGATGCGCTTCGTCGATGCCGACGGGCTTGCCACCGAGCGCTATCCGGGCCAATCCGAACGGCTCGCCGGGCGGGGCCACGGCATTCACCATTCCCGACGGTCGTGTCACGATCCTGATGCCGCATCCGGAGCGCGTGCATCGCTCGGCGCAAATGAGCTGGGCGCCGCGCTCGTTCGGTGAGGCAAGTCCCTGGTTGCGCATGTTCCGCAATGCGCGCGTGTGGTTGGGTTGACGTGATGAGCGAGCAGGATTCCATCGAGCAAGTGTCGACCGAAGACGCCGCGCGTTCGATTCGGCTCGGCACGTTCTTCGCCGTGGCGGTGATGTGGCTCGCGTTCTCCTTCGCGGTCTGGTTTGCGTTGCGCACGATGATCGTGTTCCCGGTGATCCGCGCCGCGCACTGGGTACTGACTGCGTGGATGCCCGAGTTGTTCCAGGCGGCGACGCAGTCTTATCAGCAGGTGAAGTTGTCGCTGTATGCGGCGACACATGCGATCGGCGGACTGCCGGATTCGCAGTTCATCGTCGACATCAGCTTCGACGCCTTGAAGTTTTGCTACGGATTGCCGATCTATGTCGGCCTGACCGCCGCGACGGCCTTGTGGAGCGACCGCTACTGGCCAAAGATCCTGGTCGGTCTGGTGGTGTTGCCGATCACCCAGGTATTCGCGCTGGTCGGCAATGCGCTCAAGGTCGCGGGCTTCGAGATGACCTCGGCGGCGTCCACCGGCCTGGTCGATGCCGGGGTTGCACCCGCGGTCGCGCAGCAGGTCGCACTGGCCGCGAACAACGACGTCGTCGCCATCCTCTCCAGCCACTGGATGAATCTCGAACTGATCGCGATCTGGTCGCAGTTCGGCACGCTGATCGTGCCCGTTCTTGCGCCGGTCGCGCTTTGGATCGCCTTGAATGGTACGTTCCTGCGGGCGCTGCAAGGCAGTGCGCTGGCCGAGCCGGAACCCGCGCCCGGTCAGAATGGTCCAACGCAGTCTCCACCCCCGGGTTCGCCATGACCGAGATCGACACCGATACCGATACCGCAGCGCCGGAAGCGCCCGTCCGCGCCGAACCGAGCTTCGACGAGCGCATCAGTGCGCAGATGATCGCCCGCGGTCGTCTCAAGGAGGCCGATCTCGGTCGCGCCCGCCGACTGCACGAGGAGAATCCGGAAGGCGATTTCATCTCGCTGATGACCCGGCTCGGTCTGGTCTCCGAGCGCGATGCTGCCGAGGCCCTGGCCGAGGTGATGAAGCTGCCGCTGCTCTCGGCCAAGGAATGCCCGGATGCACCGCCGCCGAACGTGCAGGTCTCGACGCGCTTCCTGAAGCAGTACCACGTCGTGCCGATCGGCGAGGACGAGACCCAGGTCAGCCTGCTTGTGGCCGAGCCGCAAGACCCGTATCCGGCCGAGGCGATGCAGCTCGCCACTGGCAAGGACGTGCAGGTGCGTGTCGGCCTGCGTTCGGAAATCGACGATCTGATCGAGCGCTACTACGGTTCCGGCCGTTCGGCGATGGGCACGATCGTCGAGAACCTGTCCGATGACGCGACCCGCTCCGAAGACGATGTCGAGCACCTGCGCGATCTCGCGTCGGAAGCGCCGGTCATCCGTCTCGTCAACCTGGTGATCCAGCGTGCCGTCGAGGCGCGCGCGTCCGACATCCACATCGAACCGTTCGAGAACCGGCTCAAGGTGCGCTACCGCATCGACGGCGTGCTCGAAGAAGTCGAGTCGCCGCCGGCCAGTTCGACCGCCGCCGTGATCTCGCGCGTCAAGATCATGGCCAAGCTCAATATCGCCGAGCGCCGCCTGCCGCAGGACGGCCGCATCATGTTGCGCGTGCAGGGCAAGGAGCTCGACCTGCGCGTCAGCACGATGCCGACCAGCTATGGCGAGTCGGTGGTCATGCGCATCCTCGATCGCGAATCGGTGGTGCTCGACTTCCACAAGCTCGGCTTCACCGACCAGTTCCTGCCGCGCTTCCTCGACGTGCTGAACCTGCCGCACGGCATCATGCTGGTCACCGGCCCGACCGGTTCCGGCAAGACCACGACGCTGTACACCGCGCTGAGCAAGATCAATACGCCGGACGTGAAGATCATCACCGTCGAGGATCCGGTCGAATACCAGATCGAGGGCATCAACCAGATCCAGGCCAAACCGCAGATCGGCCTCGACTTCGCGCACGCGCTGCGTTCGATCGTGCGCCAGGATCCGGACATCATCATGATCGGTGAAATGCGCGACCTGGAAACCGCGAAGATCGCGATCCAGTCGGCGCTGACCGGACACCTGGTGCTGTCGACCCTGCACACCAACAACGCCGCCGGCGGCATCACCCGCCTGCTCGACATGGGCGTCGAGGACTATCTGTTGTCGTCGACCGTGAACGGCATCCTCGCGCAGCGCCTGGTGCGCCGTGTCGAACCGACACATGCTCAGCCCTATCTGGCGATGCCGGAAGTCGTCCAGGAATTCAAGCTGGAGCAGTACACCGAAGACCGGCCGATCCGTCTGTTCAAGCCGACGCCGTCGAACCTGACACCGACCGGTTATCTCGGCCGCACCACGATCATGGAGTTCCTGGTGATGAGCGATCCGCTGCGTCGTCTGGTGATGAAGCACGCCGACATGGGCGTGATCGAGCAGGCTGCGCGCGAGCAAGGCATGCGCACGATGTACGAGGATGGCTTGATCAAGGCCTTGTCCGGCACGACCACGATCGAGGAAGTGATGCGTGTCTGCCAGGACGCCTGATCCGATGCCGCGCGCCGACGCGCGTGACGGAGCGCGCTGATGGCCCTGTACCGGTACAAGGCCGTGGCGCCGACCGGCGAGACCCTGGCCGGGCAGATGGAAGCGGCGTCGCGCGACGAAGTGGTGATGCGCCTGCAGGACGGCGGCAACCTGCCGATCGAAGCGGTCGAGGCCGGGGCGGGTGGCGGCTTCAGCCTCGAACAGCTGTTGCGCCGTCCGGCGATGAACCAGATCCAGATCGTGATGTTCACCCAGCAACTCGCGACCCTGCTCGGTGCCGGGCAGCCGCTCGACCGCGCGCTGCAGATGCTGTCCGAACAGCCCGACAGCGAAGAGGGTCGGCGCCTGGTAGACCGCGTCAAGGAGGCGGTGCGCGGTGGCACCACGCTGTCTTCGGCGCTGGAACAGCAACACGGCGTGTTCTCGCGCCTGTACGTGAACATGGTGCGTGCCGGTGAAGTTTCGGGTTCGCTCACCGACACCCTGAAGCGCATGGCCGAATACCTGGAGCGATCCCGTCAGCTGCAGGGCACGGTGATCAATGCGCTGATCTATCCGTTGATCCTGGTGTGCATGGTGATCTTCGCGGTGATCACGCTGATGGTCTTCGTGGTGCCGAGTTTCGAGCCGATCTTCGAGGAGCTGGGCGACAAGCTGCCGCTGCTGACCCAGATCGTGTTGGCCGTGGCCGGATTTCTCGAGAGTTTCTGGTGGCTGCTGGTGGCGTCGATCGTCGGCTTCATCTGGTGGATGTCGAAGCAGTGGGCGATGCCGGAATCGCGCACCGTCTGGGAAAACCGTCTGCTCAGGTTCGGCAAGATCGGCGAGCTGCTGCAGAAAGTGGAGACCGCGCGCCTTGCGCGCACGCTCGGCACCCTGCTCGAAAACGGCGTGCCGCTGCTGACGGCGCTGTCGATCGCGAAGAACGTGATGGGCAATACCGTGCTGGCGGCCGCGGTCGACGTGGCGGCACAGGACGTCAAGACCGGCTCCGGCCTGGCCTTCGCGCTCGGTTCGACCAAGCGCTTCCCGAAGCTCGCGCTGCAGATGATCGCGGTCGGCGAGGAGGCGGGCGAGCTGGACGGCATGCTGATGAAAGTGGCCGACACCTACGATGTCGATGTCCGCAATACCGTGGAACGATTGATCGCGGCGATGGTCCCTTTGTTGACGGCGGTGATGACGGTGCTGATCGGCTTGATCATGCTCGCCATCGTCCAGCCGATCCTGACGATGAGTACTTTGGTGGAGTGACGAGATGAAGATGCGCAGTTTCAGCGGTGCCCGGGCCCAGGGCTTCAGTCTGGTGGAAATGATCGCGGTGCTGGTGCTGATCGGCATCATCATGGGCGTGGTCGCGCCGAACGTGCTCGATCGCCTCGGCACCGGCAAGGTCAAGGCGACCAAGGCCAAGCTTGCGGCGACCAGTTCGAAGGTCGAGATGTACGCGCTGGACGTCGGCGAAGTGCCGCAGCAGTTGCAGGACCTGATCAACAAGCCGGGCAATGCCGAAGACTGGAACGGACCGTACGTGAAGGAGTCCGATCTGAAGGACGGCTGGAACACAGAATTCATCTACAAGGCGCCGGGCGAGCACGGCGAGTTCGATCTGATGTCGCTGGGCGCCGACAAGAAGCCGGGCGGCGAGGGCAACGATCAGGACATCGGCAACTGGGAGTGAGTCTCGGCGCTGGATGACCGGGATCATGATCATGCGCAGGCGTCGCGGCTTCTCGCTCATTGAAATGCTGGCCGTGCTGACGCTGATCGCGTTGATCGCGGGCGTGGCGGCGGCCGTGATTGGCGGCAACCTCGGCGGTGCGAAAACACGAGCGGCCGTGCGTGACCTGACCGCGGCACTGCGCCAGACGCGCGGCCTCGCGATCGTGAAGGGTGAGGAACGATCGCTCGAAATCGATGTCGAAGCACGTACCTACCGGGTGCCCGACAAGGCGCCGGTGCAATTGCCCGAGGAGCTGCAAATGAAATTGTTGACTGCAGCCACCGAGCAGACCGGCGACAGCAAGGGCCAGATCCGGTTCTTTCCGGACGGCAGTTCCAGCGGCGGCCGCATCACCCTGACCCGCGATCGTCGCGAATGGCGCATCGAAATCGCCTGGCTCACCGGCGAAGTGCGCATCGAGGAAGATCGCTGATGCGTGGCGATGTGCGCCAGCAGGGCTTCACCTTGATCGAGATGCTCGCGGCATTCATGGTGTTCGCGCTCGGGTTCGCGGTGATGATGGACGTCGCCTCCAGCGGCATGCGCAACGCCCGTCGCGCCGCCGAGCAGACCGAAGCAGCACTGTGGGCACAGAGCCTGATGGACGCGGCCGGGATCGATGCCAAGATCGAACCCGGTGCCAGCAGCGGCAAGTTCGACCGGAAATACCGTTGGGACATGCAGGTCAGCGACTGGGAGCCGCCGGCTGACGCCGCGCGCTTCGAGGGGGCTGCACCGCTCGAGTTGTACCGGATCGAAGTGGTGGTGCGGTGGGGCAATGGGCAGACCGAACGCTCCTCGAAATTCGTGACGGTGCGGGCAGTCCAGCCCGGGATCGGTGGTTGATGCGCAGGCGCGGCTTCACACTGATCGAGTTGCTGCTGACGATCCTGCTGCTCGGGATGCTGATCGCCGGCGCCTGGGCGGGCATCACCACGGCGACCAAGGCCGCGCGCAGCGGCGAAGCCTTGATCGACCGTACCAATCGGGTGCGCGTGGCGCAGGAATTCATCCGTCGCCAGATCCGCAACGCCCTGGCCCTGCCGTATCCGGTCGACAAGAGCACGGGCGAAACCCGCACCTTCGAGGGTGACGCCGATGTCATGCGCTTCGTCGCGCCGATGCCGGGTTATCTGAGTCGCGGCGGTGCCTATCTGCAGACGCTGGAATTGCGTCCCGGTCGCGGCGGTGGCCGCGAACTGGTGTTCGCGCACGAATTGCTCAACGGCTATGACCCCGACCAGCACCGTGACGCCGAGCGCGATCCGGTGGTGCTGATCGAAGGCATCCGCAGCGCCCGCTTCGAGTATCGCGGGCTGGACGAGACCGGCAAGCTCGGCGACTGGGAAGAAGAATGGGACGAACCCGGCACGCAACCGGTGCTGGTGCGGATGAAGTTCGACATGGACGCGGACAGCGGTTACGTCTGGCCCGAGATCGTCGTCCCGGTGCTGGCGAACTCGGCCAACGCCGGCTTCTACGACCCCTTCTACGACTCGTTGAAGCCCGGAGGCTGACCGATGCGCTCTGCTTCCCGCGGCATCGCGTTCATCGTGGTCATCTGGGTACTGCTGCTGCTGGCCGTGCTGTTGGCCGGTTTCGCGGTCATCGCCCGGACCGAGGCCTTGCAGGCGCGCCATCTGGCCGAATCGACGCGTGCCCGCTACATGGCCGAAGTCGGGATCTCGCGGGCGATTTGGGAGCTGCGCAATCCGGACCCGCTGACGCGCTGGGCCAGCGATGGCCGCGGCTACGATTTCGAGTTCGAGGGCGCGAAGATCAATGTCGCCGTCCAGGACGAGTCCGGCAAGATCGACCTCAATGCGGTGGACGGACCGGTGCTGCAGCGATTCCTGGTGGCATCCGGACTGGATGAACAGTTCGCCCAGCAAATCGCCGACGCCGTGCTCGACTGGCGCGACGCCGATGATCTGACCCAGCCGATGGGGGCCGAAGATGTCGACTACGAGCGCGAGGGCTATCCCTACGGTGCCGCCGACAACGGTTTCCAGACCGTGGGCGAGCTGCAGCAGGTGATGGGCATGGACTACGAGCTGTACCGCCGACTGGAGCCGGATCTGACGATCTGGGGCGGGTCGGCGCAGCCGAACGCCGGCTCGGCCTCGTTGGCGGTGTTGTCCAGCTTTCCGGGCATGAGCCCGCAAATGGCCGAGCAAATGATCGCGATGCGTTCGCAAATCCAGCCGGGTGACCCGGCCGGGGCCACCCTGACGCTGCCCGATGGCACGCCCCTGCTGACCGGCGGCGGCGGCGTCACCTATACTGTCCGATCCAAAGCCACTCTGGCGAATGGGGCGTGGACCCAGGTGGACGCCACGATCCGATTGGGCGGTGCCGCTGGTGCGCGTGCCTACACCATTCTGCAATGGCGCGAAGGGAGCGCCGGTTGATGCCCGACAATATTCTCAGCAAGCGACTCGCCCGCTGGCGAACCGCTTACCGCAATAGCGGGCTGCGCCGGTTCCTCGACTGGTGGGGCCAGGAACTGGCTGCATTGCTGCCGGAACGCCTGCGTTCGGCCTTGGTCGAGCGGCGTGACGAGTTGCGCGTCGAGCGAGTGGCGGAAGGCGGCTGGACGGTTCGGCGCATCCCGGGTGATGACGCGGCCGACGGCATCGCGCTGCCCGCCGATGCCGCGCCGGAAGACTGGCAGTCCGCAGTCACGCGCTTGCGTGCGCGCAGCGAAGTGCCGGCCGATCTGGTGCTGGTGTTGGCGGGTCGCGGGGTGCTCGAACGGCATTTGTCGCTGCCGCTGGCGGCCGAGGACAATCTGGCCCAGGTGCTGGCTTTCGAGATGGACCGGCAGACACCGTTCAAGCCGGAGCAGGTGCGCTTCGATCACCGCATCGTGCGTCGCGACGTGACTGGCCGACAGATCGGCATCGATCTGCTGATCGCACCGCGTGCCGCCGTGGACGCGGCGCTGGCGCCGGTGCAAGCGGCCGGACTGGCGCTGGACGCGATCGATACGCTGGCCTCCGATGGACGCCGCAACGGCTACAACCTGTTGCCGCAGGAAGCGCGTGGCGAACGGTCGCAACGCGACCGTTTCCTGAACTGGATGCTCGCGGCCGCGGTCGTCGTGCTGGCCTGGACGGCCATGTCGACGTCGATCCGCAATCGCGAACGGGCGCTCGAAGACCTGCAGGCCGAGGTCGACGGCATCAAGGTCGAGGCACGTCGTGTCGGCGCGCTGGAAAAGGAGCTTGCGGAGGCGGTCTCGGGTGCAAATTTCCTGACCGAAATGAAGCAGACGCATCCGGTCGCCATCGACTTGGTGCGCGACCTGACCGAACGTCTGCCGGAAAATACCGCGCTGCAGCGGTTGTCGGTGAATCGCGGCGAAGTGCAGATCCAGGGCGTGAGCGCCGAAGCTTCGGCCCTGATCACGATCCTGCAGAAGTCGACCCTGATCGAAGGACCGGCCCTGCAGGGCGCCATCACGCCGGACCAGCGCACCCAGAAGGAACAGTTCATGATTCAGGCGCGCGCCCGCGTGAAGTCCGCGGAGGGCGCTGATGCAGCTCCTGCCCAAGGCTGAGAACGGTCGCTTCCTCGCGTTGCTGCTGGCCCTGATCGCCGCCGCCGTGGTCTACCTGTTCGGCGTGCACTGGTGGTTCACCGAACGCCATCTCGAGATCGCGTCGGAAATGTCCGACCTGCGCGACCAATATGCGCGCTTCAAGGCCAAGGCCGACCAGAAGCCGCTGATCGATCGCCAACTGGCGGACGTGCGCGAGTTCGAGGCCGGCAATCCGGCGTTCCTGCCTGAAGGCGATTTCGATGCCGCGGCCGCGGGCCTGACCCAGCGTCTGAAGCAGATCGTCAGCAGCCATGCGCCTGATCCGCAGCGCTGTCAGATCATCATGAATCAGTATTCGCGTTCGACCGAACCGGATCCGTTCGAACGCGTGGTCATCAAGGTCCGCCTGCGCTGCGACCTAGAGCCGTTCGCCGGCATCCTCTATGACCTGGAGAGCGCGAGCCCGGTCCTGTTCATCGAAGAACTCGCGATTTTCCGCCAGCAGGGTTATCTGGTGCCCGGACAGAACAAGCTCAGCAATTACCTCGACATCCGCTTCGACCTGTTCGGCTTCATCCGCAAGCCGGGTCCGGCCAAGACGGCGGAGGACCGCAAGTCATGACACCGGCGCGACGCATCAGCATCGGCCTGTTGACGCTGGCCGGCACCTTCGGTGGACTCGATCTGGCGCAGCGCTTCGGTTTGGGCGCGGGTTATGCCCTGCCCGAATCGGTGCGCGGCGAACCGGCGGCGCCACTGACGCTGAAACGCGAGACCTTCAAGCTGGAAGCCTGGGGCGATTATGCGGTCGTGCTGGATCGCCCGATCTTCAACGAGGATCGCAAGCCGACGCCGGTCAGCGCCGATGCGAACGCCAGCGACACGGCGGGGGAGGCGACGGCCAAGCCGCTCAATGCGACCTTGACCAGCATCATCATGACCCCGGACGTGAAGCTGGCCATCGTCAAGAACAATGACACCGGCGAATCCGAGGTCATCCGCATCGGCCGTCCGCTGGCCGGTGAACAAAATGGCTGGAAGCTGGTCGAAGTCAGTCCCCGAGGTGCGACGTTCGAGGGCCAGGGGCTCGGTCGACAGGCGCTCGAGTTGGCCGTGAACGAATCGTCCTCGGGCGTCCAGAAGGTGCCGGCGGCGGGCCCCGAGCCGGCCAAGGATGCGCCGGTTTCGCCGATCAATCAGCCACCAGCGACTGCGCCCGCCGTCGAAAACGATGCGGCGAGCCAGGCACACGCCGAAGAAATCCGTCGTCGCATTGAAGAGCGTCGGCGCCAGTTGCGCGAGGAAGCCGAGCGCATGCGCTCGGAACAGACGAATTGATGGAGTAGAGACGTGCCGAAACTCGTAATCCGAAACCTGACGCTGGCAGGCGTGGCCTTGGTCTGGTCGGTCGCGGCCTGGGCCGACGGCATGCCGTCGGCGCCTGCGCCGACCGAGGCCGAGCAGCCCGCCGTGGGCCAAGTCGCGCAGCCGGTTGCTTCCGGTTCAACCGAGGTTGCCCAACTTCCGGCCGAATTGCCGCCAGCGGTAGTAGCCGAACCGGTACCGGCGGCACCGGCCGCCGCGCAGGAAGCGCCGATCGCGCCTGCCGCCATCGTTCCCGTTCCCGAGCCGAAGGATGCTGCACCGGCGACGACGGCAACACCCCCAGCGGCGATCGCGGTGCCCGAGAACGGCGCGATAGCGACAGTCGACACCGACGAGACGCCGGCTGAGGACTCGCGCCGTGCTGTTGAGCGCGGCACCGGTATCTTCATCAATGAATCTGCTGCAAGTCGGCGTCCACCCGATCCCGCCCAAGGCGGCGATGTCGTCTTCAATTTCGAGGGTGAATCGCTGCAGGCGGTGATCAAGGCCATCCTCGGCGACCTGCTGGGCCAGAACTATGTCGTTGCGCCGGGCGTCCAGGGCCAGGTCACGTTTGCGACGGCCAAGCCGATCAGCATGGACCAGGCGATGGGCGTGCTGGAAATGCTGCTGGCGTGGAACAACGCCACGCTCGTCTACAAGGACGGCCGCTACACGGTGCTGCCGGTGTCGCAGGCGATTCCCGGCAATCTGATCCCGCGCACCGGACCGGCGCTGGAAGCGCGCGGCTATGAAATCCGCGCAGTGCCGCTGAAGTTCATTTCGGCCACGGCGATGCAGGAAATGCTGCAGCCTTACGCGCGCCAGGGTTCGATCATCAAGGCCGACAATACCCGCGCGATGATCCTGATCGCCGGCACCCGTGCCGACCTCGAAGCCTATCTGCAGACCATCGAGATCTTCGATGTCGACTGGCTGGCCGGCATGTCGGTCGGCGTGTTCCCGCTGGAGCGCGTGGAGGCCAGCACGGTCGTGCCCGAGATCGAAAAGATCTTCGGCGAAGGCGGCCCGACGCCATTGGCTGGATTGTTCCGCTTCCTGCCGATCGAACGCATCAATGCCGTGCTGGTGATCACGCCGCAGCCCGATTACCTCGACGATGCCGAGGCCTGGTTGCGCAAGCTCGACCGTGGTGGCAGTGAATCCGGTAGCCAGCTCTACGTCTATTACGTGAAGAACGTGAAAGCGGTCGATCTGAGCGAGAAGCTGACCGAGATCTTTACTGGCCAGACCAGTTCGCGCACGTCGTCGAATGGGCCGAGCGGTGTCGGCGGCGTCGTTCCGGGCGTCGAATCGGTCGAGATCAAAACCTCCGACAACAAGAACAATGCAGCCAAGCCGGCGAGTGCACCGCGCCCGGCCAGCGGCAATGACGGCATCTCGATCGTGCAGAGCGACGAGATCCGCATCACCTCGATCGAAGAGAGCAACGCCTTGATGATTCGCGCCACCCCGGGCGAATACGACTCCATTCTCGGCGCGATCAAGCGTCTCGATATCGTGCCGCTGCAGGTGCACATCGAGGCCAAGGTGCTGCAGGTGGATCTCACCGATGACCTTGCCTTCGGTGTGAAATGGTTCTTCGAAAATGCCAGCAACGGCAGTCCGGAGAGCGCTTACCGCAATGGACGCCGGAGCAATCCGTCGCGCGATGCCTGGAACAGTTTTGCCGGTTCAGCCAGCGGGGCCAATGGTCTCGCTTGGACCTTCCTCAATATCGAGACCGAGGCATTGCTGTCGACCTTGCAGAAGATGACGAACACCCGAGTCCTCTCGGCGCCTTCGCTGGTTGTGCTCAACAACAAGGATGCGTCGATCAACGTCGGCAAGCAGATCCCGGTCGTGAGCGCGGTCTTCAATCCCTATGGCGTCAATTCCGGATTGGGCACCGACAACGGAACCGGCACCAACACGGGCGGTGTCACCGGCAACTACAACCAGAGCTACGTCCAGTTCCGCGATACCGGCATCAAGCTTGATGTCACGCCGCGCGTCAATCCGGGTGGATTGGTCTATCTGGAGATTTCGCAGGAGGAAAGCACTCCCGAAGGTACGGCGGATGCGACCGGCAACGTGGCCGTGAACCAGCGCACCATCGACACCGAGATTGCCGTTCAAAGCGGGCAGACCGTGCTGCTTGGCGGACTGATTCGCGAAACTACTGGCGAATCGAACTCCGGCGTTCCCGGACTGAGCCGAATTCCACTGATCGGCAAGCTCTTCGGGAGCTCCGGAAAAAACTATCTGCGCCAGGAGTTGCTGGTGCTGATCACGCCCACTGTAATCGATAGTGCCGAGTCTGCTCAGGCCCTGACCGACGATTATCGCGAACGCTTCAAGGGCCTGAAGCCGCTGCTCAAGAAGTTGCCCTGAAGCCCGAACCACAAGAGGATCACGACATGAATCAAGCCATCAATCTGCGTGTACTGGCCGCCGCCGCAGCAATTGCTTTGTTGTCCGCTTGCGCATCCGCGCCGGCGACGAAGACCGAGAGTTCGGACGCCACGGCAGCGCCGATTGGCAACGACACCAATGCGGTTTCCGAAGACCCGACGGCGCCGATCGAGCGCCGCGTGACCGACCGCTGGAAGTTGTTGGTGGCCGGCGACGCCGCTCGCGCCTATACCTACCTGACCCCCGGTTATCGCCAGACTGAAACCGCAGCCCAATACGCCGATTGGCTGAAGGCCCGCCAGATCAAGTGGACTGCCGGCAAGTACATGGATCGCCAATGTGACGACGCCAGCACGTGCACGGTCAGTGTGCAAATCGTGGCGGAAACCAAACTGCCGGGAATCCCCGGCGTGCAGGAAGCGTCCTCCGTCATCGAGGAGAAATGGTTGCAGTTCGATGGCGTCTGGTACCATCTGCCCAAGAATGCTCGATAAGGTGGCTTGCATTGATCCGAGCCTTCCTCTAGCATTACGATTGCTGTTGCGTAGCTCTGTTCCTTGGCGGCCGAAGAAGCTGATCAGGACGAGTCAGTCGCAAGCAAAAGCCCTGTGGTCAAATTTAGGAGTGTTGTGATGAAAAAGAACGCCCTGACGAACGCGGTCATCGCGGGCATCGCCGGTGTGGCGGGCATCGCGAGCGTCGCCAACGCCGTGAACCTGAACCCCGATGGCCTCGGCCAGGTTCTGATTTACCCCTACTACACCGTCAACGGTGGCAACCAGACGCTTGTGTCGATCGTCAACACGACGGAACACGGCAAGGCAGTCAAGGTCCGCTTCGTTGAAGGCCGTAACAGCCGCGAAGTACTCGACTTCAACCTCTACCTGTCGCCGTATGACGTGTGGACGGGCGGCGTGTTCTCCATTACCGCTACCGGTCCGGCGAACCTGACGACCAACGACAACAGCTGCACGGTCCCGGCGATCAAGACCAACACGACGCTGCCGATCAACAACGGCCTCCGTTATGTCGCCTTCCGTAACTTCCAGTACAACAACCTGGTTGCTTTCGGCGGTTCGAACTTCAATGACGCCGGCCCGAATGGTCTGGATCGCACCCGCGAAGGTCATCTTGAAGTCATCGAAATGGGCATCGTGCTGAATGCAGCCAACGGCTACGCCGAAGGCAGCCTGGCCGCGATCACCCATGACGGCCTCGGTATTCCGGACAATTGCCCGCAGGTCGTGACGGCCTGGACGAACTCGAGTTCGGCGGCCGATTACTGGAGCGAGTCGAATGGTGCAGCTGACGTCGTTGCTCCGACCGTCGAAAACGGTGGTGGCGGCCTGTTCGGCGCAGCCGCGATCGTCGACTTCGCCAACGGCACGCAGCTGACCTACGCGCCGGACGCGATCGATGGCTTCACCGTGACCCGTCTGCATCGCGCTCCGGGTACCACGCAGCCGTCGCTGGCCGACGCCAACTTCCCGACCTCGTCGGGTGCTGACGCGACCGTGTTCGACAACGGCAGCCTGGTCCAGACCTCGCACTCGCCGGCTAACGCCATCGATGCAGTCTCGGCCGTCTACATGCACGACGCGATCTTCAATGAATACGCCGTGCTGAAAGACAGCACCGGTACGCCGATCCTGGCTTCGGAATGGGTTGTGACCTTCCCGACCAAGAACCGCTACGTCGACAAGCCGTCTCCGGCCATCGTTCCGTTCCAGAATGTGTTCGCCGGTTCGCCGGACGGCGCAGGTAAGGCACCGGTCGATATCCGTCTGGCTGTCTACAACCGTGAAGAAGACGACGGTTCGTCAGATTGCTTGGATGGCGGCGAAGATGGTTGCGTCGACTTCTCGCCGACGCTGCCGGGCACCATCACCACTCCCCAGCTGTATTGGGAAGCGCAGGTCGTGACCTTCGACCAGCCGAGTGGTTTTGATGCGACGTTTGCCATCACTGGCGAAACGCTGGTTCTGGGCTCGAAGCTCGCTGCCAACGTTCCGGTCGGCGACTACGGCTTCACCGAAGGCTGGATGAAGATGCGCTTCTGGGACGACTCTGCCGCCCCGATGAACCTGCACCTCAGCCGTCCTGACGCGAACGGTACCCGTTACACCGGTATGCCGGTCACCGGTTTCTGGGCTGAAAACACCCAGACCACCAGCGTGCTGGCGAACTTCGCCGGTATCTGGCGCCACAAGGCTTCGCGCTGCGTGGTTCCGAGTGGCGCGACTGCCGCTATTGCTTGCCCGACGACCCCCGTCGCTCCGTAATTGAGCGAAGTTGGAAGTCATGAAAAGCCCCGCTTCGGCGGGGCTTTTTTTTGGGGGAAATTGAAGCGAATGGGTGATGGGCTCCGCTGGGGGATGCGGTGCCGAAATGCGTCATTCGACTGAATCGACCGATGGCGCCCAGCCATTGGTGCTTGCAATAAGTTGATTCCCCTTGACTCCTGCTAATGTTCGCTTAACTTTCAACTGCTATGATCTCCCCAGATCAGAGAGGTAACACATGAATATTCGCGCAAAAGCCCTTGTATTGCTGGCGTTTTGTGGCTCCGCTACGGCAGGAGACCTTGTCCTGAAGCTCGGCACAGCCGGCAATTATCGTTATCACCGCATTCCAGTCACCGGCAGCGTGACGGTTAGTCCGGCCACCGGCGACATCACGGTTGACCCGGTCGCCGATGTCGGCACATCCAGCGATGGTTGGTGCCCGGCGGGGCAAGTCCAGGTGGGTGCGCCGGCATTTACTTCGCCGTTGACGCCTAGCTCGGCGTCCCTCCCGTTCGGCGGCGGATCCGTGACCTTGAGCTGGACGGTGACGGGTACCCCGACACCGACTTGCACCGCGTCCTCCAGCGGCATCAGCGGTTGGAACGGCAACAGTGTCACCAGTCCGACCACCATCAATCTGACGGCCTCGGGCAGCTACTCGTTCTCGGTGACCTGCACCAACTCGGTCAGCTCGACAACGAGCTCGACGGTATCGGTCAACGTTGCCACGCAGACGATTCCGCCCAACACAGAGTGCACCAATCGTCCTCCGCCGACGGGACTGCTCCTGCAGAGCTCGATGGTCAATTACAATCAGGGCGGTACGCTGAATCAGCAGAACAGCGAGTTCCCGCTCAACAGCACAATCAGCCTGACCGGCTACGTGCCTTTGATGGGTGATCATTTCAACTCGCCCAGCGAAGTTGCGCGCTTGTTCCTGGACGCAGGCAAGTATGCCGCGATGAGCTTCACGACGACTGGCGCAAATGCTTCGATCGGATCGACCGGCGGCATTTCGTGGGCGGCGGCCTCTGCGGCCACGTTCTCGGCGCAAATCAGTCCGTGCCCCGGCGACTTCGATTGGGTGGTTGACGCCAACTGCAAAGCCAGTGGCGTGGAAACCGGCGGCATCACTTGGAAAATCGGGACGAAGCCTGCCAGCAATCCCGGCTGGTACTGCTATCTGGATCCGAACAAGACCTACTATCTGAACGTGGTCGCGGCGGATCATGGAACCTGGACGACCAACACCTGTGCGGCTACCTATTGCACGTGGCTGGTTGCGGTGGGAGCTAACTGATGCGGTTGATCGTTCTTGTCATCGCTGCGCTGTCGTTCGGCGCAGCGCGGGCAGATGAGTTGGTCGCTGCAGCAAGCGCTCCGCAGCAAGAGGACTATCTGATCGCGAAACAAGGGAAGGCGGACGTATGGGCCATCGACGTCGACGCGCACTTGGCGTCGATGCCACCCAAGGAGCGGCCAGCCTTCATTGACAGCCCAAAGCGCATCCAGCAACTGCTCAGCCACTTGCTGTTGCGCCGCAATCTCGCCATCGAAGCGCGTGAGTTGGGTTTGGACAAAGACCCGATCGTTCAGCGTGAGCTGATGCAGGCGGCAGAAGTGGTCTTGATGCGCCATCAGCTGGACTATGTTCGCGAGCACACCGCGGTGCCGAATCTGGAGCAGCTCGCGAAGGAGAAGTACCTCTCCAATCGCGATGGATACAAGACGCGTGAGACCGTGACGGTCGCGCATATCCTGCTCGACACCAGCAAACGTACCGAAGAGGAAGCCAAGGCCCTGTTGCAGCAGTGGAAGGCCGACATCGCCGCCGGCAAAGCCACCATCGAAGATTTGGCGAAGGCCAATTCCGACGATCCGGGCGTTGCCAGCAACAAGGGTCTGTACGAAAACTATGATCCGAACAACTTCGTTCCGGAGTTTGCCGCGGCCGTGCATGGTCTCGCCAATCCCGGTGACTTGTCCGAACCCGTCAAGACCGAGTTTGGCTATCACCTGATCCAGTTGCGCAGTCGCATCCCCGGCAAGCCCTACACCTGGGAAGAGATCAAGGAACAAATGGTGGCGAACGAGCGCGAGAACTTCCTTCGCAAGGCGCAGGCGGATCACGTCGACAAGCTGAAGTCGCTTCCTGTCGAAGCGAGCGAGGAGAGCGTGGCGCCGTTGCGTGAGCGCTACGGCAAGATCGAGATGGCTCCGGCGGCCGCCGCACCTGCGCCGTCTGAGCCGGAGCAGACCGACGCCAAGTAATCCGGTCCGAGGCGGGGAACAGACGGTACTCGGCGCTGTCTGTTCCCGGATTGCACTTCCGCCTGGATTGCGCGAATTGGAGCGATCCCTTTGAACTCAAGACAGCTCGCGCTGGCGTTGCTCGGTCGTGAATTGCGCGAGCGTTACCTGAGCACGCTCGGCGGTCTGGCCTGGGTGCTGATCACGCCGGTGTTGCTGTTGGCGATCTACGCCTTTGTGTTCGTGGAACTGCTGGGTGCGCGCTTCGGTAATCGCGTCGGCGGTGACGTGATCGCGTTTTTGGCCATCGGCATGTGGCCCTGGCATGCATTCGCCGACTCACTGTCGCGCGGCACCACGGCGCTGAGCGGAAACGCTGCCTTGATCGGCCAGATCGCAATCCCGCGCGGCTGGCTGGTGCTGGTCCCGACCTTGGGCGCCGCGCTGATACATACCGCTTCTTTCGCACTGGTCGTCGTGATGTTGACCCTGATGGGCAAGACGGTGCTCGGAATGGGCTGGTGGACCGCACTGGCCGCCTATCTGATGATCGTGTTGAACGCGTCCGCGCTGGGCATGGTGCTGGCGCCCTTGAACGTGTTTTTCCGCGACGTCGGCACCTTGTTGCCGCAGGTCCTGACGTTCTGGATGCTGCTGACGCCGATCTTCTTCGATCGAAGCACGCTGCGCCCCGATCTCGGGCAATGGCTGGCATTCAACCCGATGACCGGCCTGATCGAGGCGCTGCGGGCCGGACTCCTGCACGGCGAGACGAACCTGTCCGCATTTTGGGGGCCAGCGGTCTTCACCGGAATGCTGGTCTTGTTTGCGACACTGACGGCGCGCCGCTTCCTCGCCCGCATCGAGGATTTCCTGTGAGTGGCGACGACGTGCTGCTGGCCGTGCGCGCGGTCGGCAAGCGCTATCCGCGCGTGCATCGGCGTCGCGACCGCATCAGTTCAGTCTGGGATGCCATTCTCGGTCGACCGTACCGGCTGCACACGCAGATCCTCGATGACATCGGCTTCACCCTGCGGCGCGGCGAATCGCTGGCACTGATCGGCGAGAATGGTGCCGGCAAATCCACCCTGCTGCGGATGATCTGCGGCATCGCCGAACCCAGCACCGGTTCCGTGCAGTTGCATGGCAGTGTTGCACCCTTGCTGGAACTCGGTGCCGGCTTTCATCCGGACTACAGCGGCCGCGACAACATCCGCATGAATGCGCTCCTGCTGGGCATGGCCGCCGGCGACATCGAGTCCAAGGTGCAGCAGGTGATCGAGTTCGCCGAGCTCGGCGATTACATCGATGAACCGGTGAAACACTATTCCTCCGGCATGAAGGTCCGACTCGGATTTGCCGTCGTCGCATCGGCGAAACCGGACCTGCTGATCACAGACGAAGTGCTCGCGGTCGGCGACGAGTCCTTCCAGAAGAAATGCATCGCCTGGATCGAGGGCTTCCTGCGCGAAGGCGGCACGCTGCTCCTCGTCAGCCACAGCATGTACCACGTGCAGAAGCTCTGCAAACATGCGCTCTGGCTGCATCATGGCCGCGTCGAGGCCTATGGCGACGTGTTCGAGGTCAGCCAGCGCTATCTGGCCTGGCACGAACGCAAGTCGGCCCAGCAGCGCGCCGAGGCGCGACAGGCGACGGCGACCGGTGACTATGCGGTCACCGAGGTCGCGATCAACGGCGAGCCGCTGGACGTGCCGGTGGTCCTTCCGATGCAGGCCCTGCTCGATGTCGACGTGACCGTGTACAGCGCCGATGGCCGTGTCCCGGTGCTGGCCGTGGGTCTGAAACGCCATGACGGTACGCCGGTGTACGGCGTCTCCAGCGAACTCGAAGGCGTCACGCCGATCCGGATCGGCGAACGCACATTTCGCTTCTCCATCCGCTATCCCGATCTGGCCTTGCTGCCCGGCACGTATGTCGTGGCTTTGCACGCAATGGATCCGGAGGCGATCCGCCTGTTCGACACCGTTGAGCGCACGATCGTCGTGACCGGGCGCAGCCGTGAGGTCGGCTTGGTTCGTCTCTCGCACCATTGGCATCGCGCGTGACCGCGATTCTGGTTCCGGTCTACAACGCGATCCACGAGACATCGGCCTGCCTCGCGGCCTTGGCGCGCGCCGTCGACGCCGACACCGAGGTGTTGCTGATCGACGACGCTTCGACCGATTCCGCGATCGTGCCCTTGCTTGACGCGTTTGCCGCTTCGCGCCCGCGCACGCGACTGCTGCGCAATCTGCATAATCTCGGTTTCGTCGGCAGCGTGAACCGCGGACTGGCGGAGACCGAGGGCGACGTCCTGCTGCTGAATTCCGACACCGTGCCGACGCCCGGATTCCTGGCGCGCATCGCGTCCTGCGCCGCGACCGATCCCCGCATCGCTTCGGTCACGCCGTTCTCGAACCATGCCGAGATCTGCTCGTTCCCGCTGTTCTGCCTGGCCAATCCGGTGCCAGCGGACGTCGATGCCTGGGCCGGCGCGTTTGCAGTCGAGGAAGCGGTGGCGGTGGACTTGCCGACTGCAGTCGGTTTCTGCATGTGGATGCGGCGCGCCGCGATCAATGCGATCGGCGACTTCGATGCGGCCACCTTCGGTCGTGGCTACGGCGAAGAGAATGACTGGTGCCAGCGTGCGGCGGGCCATGGCTGGCGCAATGTGTTGTGCCCGTCGGTCTACGTCGCCCATGTCGGACATGCGTCATTCGCAGCGACCGGTGAGCGCCCCGGCGGAGAGAACCTGAGGCGCTTGGCCGCGCGTTATCCCGGCTACAATGCGCGGGTCGCCGACTTCATCGCCCGCGACCCGCTGGCCGAACTTCGTGCCCGGGTTGCCGCCCGGCTTGACCTCGCCGCGACTTGAGCGCGCGCGCCACCTGCAGCCAAGGAATCCGTTGTGCCAGAAATGCCCTTCACCGGTGAACGCTTCACGCCCGAGTGCGTGCGCGAGATCTGGTATGAACATGTGCATCGTTATGCGTTGGCACGCCCCATTGCTGCCGGCAAGCGCGTGCTCGACATCGCCTGCGGTGAAGGCTATGGATCGGCGATCCTGGCACCGGTCGCGCGCACGGTAACCGGTGTCGATGTCAGCGCCGAAGCGATCGCGCATGCCCGATCCCGCTACAGCCTGTTGCCGAACCTGAGCTTCCGCGAAGCTGACGCCACCCGCTTCGACGCCGGTGCCGAGCGCTTCGATCTGGTGCTGTCGTTCGAGACCCTGGAGCATGTCGAGGCTCAGGATGGCCTGGTCGGCGGCATCGCGGCCGCCCTTGCCGAGGGCGGTTGCGCGCTGATCTCTTCGCCCGACAAGGCGGTCTACAGCGACGCCACCGGTTACCAGAACGAATTCCACGTCCGCGAGTTGTATCGCGATGAATTGCTCGCCCTGTTGTCGCGACACTTTCGTTGCGTGCGGCTCTATGGACAGCGACTGATGTTCCACTCGACCGTCTGGTCGCTGGACGGGCCGCGCACGCATGCCGCGATGCAGACCGCGCACGCCGATGGCCGCTACGACAACGACGCCTGCGCGCCGCCGATGTATTTCATCGCGGCCTGCGCGCAGCGCGAAGCCGACTTGCCGGCGCTGCCGGGCCTCGCGTTGTTCGCCGACGCAACCGAGTCGGTCTACGACGACTATCGGCAGGAAACCCGCCGCAACATGCGCGCCCGCGTCGTGCTGGCCGAGCAGGACGCTGCGTTGGCCGAGGCGCGGGCCGCGCTTGAACAGGCGCGGACGCGCATCCTGGAACTCGAATCCGCCGTTGCGGCCAGTGCGCGCAGGTCCTCGCGCTTCTGGCCCTTCGGCCGTCAATGACGGACCCGCAGGCCATGGAATTCAGCTTCGATTTCGATGTCACCCCCAAGCCGAGGATCGACCCGAACGCGACCCTGTTCGCGACTGTGCCCGGGCAGGTCGCCGACCTCGGCAATGGCGAGTGCATCTTCCGGCCGCGTCACGAAGACGCGCCGCACGTGATGACGCACCAGGTGCTCGCGGCGCTGGATCGCTGTCGCGAGTTCCGCAGCGCCGACGAACACGTCGAGGCGATCCGCCAGGCGACGCCGGGTGCGCCGGTCGACGGCATCCGCCGGGTCTTCAACGGACTGGTCGAACGCGGGCTGATCGTCGCCGCCGAGGATTTTGCGTCGCATTACATCGAAGCGGCCGCCAGCGCGCCGGGCCCGGCCGAGGCCGGTGGCCTGTACGTTCGCGCCTGCGATCGTCCCGCGCAATTGCAGCGATTGCTCGAGTCCCTGCACCAGCACACGCAGTGGGGGCACGCGGCGCAGGCGCTGACCGTGGTCGACGACTCGCGCTCGCCCGAGGCCGCAGCGACGCAGGCGCGACTGTTGCGCGAGCAGGGCGAGCGCAGTGGTGCCAGCGTGCGCCATGTCGATGCGAACGCCTGGCTGCGCATTCACGACACCCTGGCAGCAGCCGTGCCGCAGCATCGCGGTGCGCTTGATGACCTGATCGGGCGCAGTCGCGACGGCAAGCCGCGCACCGGTCCGGGCCGTGGCTGGAATCTGTCGCTGCTGCTCGGCGCCGGTCGCCGCATCCTGTTCGGCGACGACGACTTCGTGCTGCCGCTCAAGTTGCATCCGGACCTGCAGGATGGCATCGAGTTCGAGGCGCACGAGATGTCGACGGTGCGCTTCTACACCGATACCGAGACCGCGATGGCCAGTGGTCATGACGGCGACTTCGATTTGCTGCAATGGCATCTCGATCTTTGCGGTGCGCCAGTCGGTCGAGCCTTCGAACAGGCGTCGCATCTGGTGCCGACGCGCGAGCAATGGCGGCGCATCGCGCCGTCGCGGCTGCCGCGCCTGGTGCCGGAGGCGCGGATTGTCGCGACCATGAACGGTCACCGCGGCCATAGTGGCTCAGTGTCAAGCGACTGGATGTACTTGCTCGATCCGGCCAGTTCGCATGATCTCTACCAAGACCGCAACCGCTATTTGCGGGTGATCGAATCCGGCAAGGTCTGGATGGGGCCGGATCGCGCGACCACGATGATCTCGACGCCGTTCACGCCGTTCGCGCAGGACCTGTCGCGGCTGCCGGCGTTTGTTGCGCCGGACGAGCGCGGCGAAGATGGCACCTTCGGTGCGATCACGCGCATCCTCGATGGCACCTCCTGTGTGCTGCACCTGCCGACCAGCATCGGTCACCTGCGCGACAGCGAGCACAAGTTCAACGCACCCGGCAGCGGCGCGGTCGCGCGCAACTTCAACTACTTCCTGGTCGATTTCCTCGCGCGTTGCGAGGACGACCTGTTTGCCGGCACGCCGCAGGCGCGTCTTGCCGCGACTGCAGCACGGCTCGACGATCTTGCGGCCGCAACCGATCGCGATTTGCTGCGCATGCTCAGCGACTATCTCCAGGCGACCTACAGCGGACACATCCAGCGACTGCAATCGGTCGCGAACGCGGCCGGTCCGAAGGCGCCCGTCTACTGGATGGCAGACCTTCAGTCCGTGGTCAAGGCCAATGCCAAGGCCCTGTTGTATGACGGTCCGCCGCGCCTTGCCGGCTGGCCGGTCGATCTGGATGCGGCGGGGTGCGCGGCCCACCTGCGCCGTGACCTCCAGCGCTTCGCGGCGATGATGCGGGCCTGGCCCGAGATCTGGCAGGCGGCGCGCGATCTGGGCGGTCGCGGTCGATTGGTGTGATCCGCACGTGACCGGCATCGCGGTCATCGTCGTTGCGCACGATAGCGGACCGCTGCTCGCGCAGTGCGTGACCCGCGTGCTGGTCGATGCCGCCTGTCGCGAAGTGCTCGTCGTCGACAACGCCAGCCGCGACGGCGCCCTCGACGCCGTGGCTGTGCTGGACGATCCGCGCGTGCGGATCGAGCGCATGGGTCACAATGCCGGTTTCGCGGCGGCCTGCAATCGCGGCGCCGCCTTGAGCGCCTCGCCCTGGCTGCTGTTCCTGAATCCCGATGCCCTGGTCGAGGCCGATACCTTGACGCGGCTCCTGGAGATCGCTCAGCGGCAACCCGACATCGGCCTGTTGGGTGCCGATGTCCGCGATGCGAGCGGTCAGCGCGAAGCGGCCGCGCGCCGCCGTGATCCGACCTTGGCGCGATTGTGGGCAACCCAATGGGCGCGGCTGCCCGGCGGCCGCGCATGGGCCGCGCACGGGCTGGAACTGTTGCCGCGCGACGAGGCCTTGAGCGTCGTCGACGCGACTTCCGGGGCATTGATGCTGATGCCGCGCGAACTGTTTCGCCGCATCGGCGGTTTCGACGAAGGCTATTTCCTGCATGCCGAGGATCTCGACCTGTGTCGCCGAGTGCGCGATGCCGGTCGTCAGGTCGTGGTAGCGAACGCCGTGCCGGTGATGCACGTGCAGGGCACATCGAGTCGGTCGCGGCCGTTCTTCGTGGTCTGGCACAAGCATCGCAGTCTGTGGCGCTACTTCGTGAAACATGAACGCCTGCACGCATGGACGCCACGCGGTGCCCTGTTGTTGATGATGCTCGGCGCGCGTCTGCTGCTGCAGTTCGGCGCGCGGCTGATCAGGCGGCGTTGAGCGCGTCGTACATCGCGCCGATGCCAGCGGTGGTGCGCAGGATCAAGCCGCTGGTCGGGTTGGGATGGGCAGCGCCGGCGCTCAGGCCGTGCTTGCCGAGGAAGCGGTCGGCGTAGACGGACCAGCGCTCGTCGAACAGTCCATCGGAGTCGTGCAGCAGATGCAGGTCCTGGGCGACCCCGACGGCATGGCCCTGGCGATGGCAGGCGTAGCTGAAATCGATGTCGTACAAATGGAAGGCGTCGAAGCGTTCGGCGTCGAAGCGCACCTGCGACCAGACCGGTCGGCGCACGGCGATGAAGACGCCATCCAGCAATTGTGCCGGCACGTGCGCGGCATCGATGCCGCAGAGCGTGGCGGCAATGCGGCCGTCCGGCAGCGGATAGCTGACCTGCGCGCGACCACTGCTCGGCCCGCCCCACAATGCCGACGGGCCATCGACCCGAGTCGCACCGGCGGGGCCGAACACATCGAATCGCTGCATGGCGGTCGCGACCCGCGCCGCGAAATCGTCGCGCAGGAAGCGGATGTCGTCGTGGCAGAACACGATCCAGTCGCCCTGCGTCTTCGCCGCGCCGCGGTTGTAGGCCTCGGCCAGCGAGCGCGCGTCGTTCAGCACGATCAGCTCAAGCGCGGGCCAGCCCGCGAATGTGCGCGCGATCTCGGCACGGAAGCGTGCCTCAATGTCCGGCTTGATCGAACAGCAGACGATCGCGAGGCTAGGCAGGTCCGGCGGCATCGGCAACCGGGTTTCAGGGCCGGCCACGCGCATCGCTCGATCCAGCAGGCGTCCGCACAACCCTGGCTGTTCCGGATGCAGCGCGGCCTCGCGCTTCAGTGCCGACAAGGCCGCGTCCATCGCCTCTTACTTCTTCAGAGCCTTGAAGCGGATGCGATGCGGCTGGTCGGCATCGGCGCCGAGTCGGCGCTTCTTGTCTTCCTCGTACTCGCGGTAGTTGCCCTGGAAGAACTCGACGTGCGAATCGCCTTCGAATGCGAGGATGTGCGTGGCGATGCGGTCGAGGAACCAGCGATCATGCGAAATCACGAAGACATTGCCCGGGAATTCGAGCAGGGCATCTTCAAGCGCGCGCAGGGTTTCGATGTCGAGGTCGTTGGACGGTTCGTCGAGCAGCAGCACGTTGCCGCCCTGCAGCAGGGTCTTTGCCAGATGCAGGCGGCCGCGTTCACCGCCGGACAGGTTGCCGACCATCTTCTGCTGGTCCTGGCCCTTGAAGTTGAAGCGGCCTAGGTAAGCGCGCGACTGGATCTCGATGCCGTTGATGTTGAGGATGTCGAGGCCGCCGGAAATTTCCTGGAAGACGTTGTGGTCGCCTTCGAGTTTGTCGCGGCTCTGGTCGACATAGGCCAGTTTGACCGTAGGGCCGACGCCGATCTCGCCCTTGTCGGGCTTCTCGATGCCCATCAGCATTTTGAACAATGTCGACTTGCCGGCGCCGTTCGGACCGATGATGCCGACGATCGCCCCCGGCGGCACGCTGAACGCGAGGTCCTCGATCAGCAGGCGGTCGCCGAACGATTTCGAGACATTCTTGAACTCGATCACCGAGTTGCCGAGGCGTTCGCCCGGAGGAATGAAGATCTCGTTGGTTTCATTGCGGCGCTGGTAGTCGACTGACTGCAGATCCTCGATGCGCGCCAGGCGCGCCTTGCCCTTGCTGCGGCCGCCCTTGGCGTTCTGGCGAGCCCATTCGAGCTCCTTCTGGATCGCCTTCTGGCGCGCCTTTTCCTGGTTCTCTTCCTGCTTCAGGCGCTCGTCCTTCTGCGTCAGCCAGTCCGTGTAGTTTCCCTTCCACGGAATGCCGCGACCACGGTCGAGTTCGAGGATCCATTCCGCGGCGTTGTCGAGGAAGTAGCGATCATGGGTGACGGCGACGACCGTGCCCGGGAAGCGCGCGAGGAACTGCTCCAGCCATTCGACCGACTCGGCATCGAGATGGTTGGTCGGTTCGTCGAGCAGCAGCATGTCCGGCTTCGACAGCAGCAGCTTGCACAGCGCGACGCGACGCTTCTCGCCACCGGAGAGCTTGCCGATGACGGCATCCCAAGGCGGCAGGCGCAGCGCGTCGGCGGCCACTTCGAGCTGCTGCTTCAAGGTATCGGCATCACCCGCGGACAGGATCGCCTCGAGGCGTTCCTGTTCCTTGGCCAGTGCATCGAAATCCGCGCCTTCGTCGGCATAGGCGGCATAGACCGCCTCGAGCTTGTCCTTGGCTTCAAAGATTTCACCCAGCGCCGACTCGACTTCCTGGCGCACCGTCTTCTCGGGATCGAGCTTCGGTTCCTGCTCCAGATAACCGATCTTGATGCCCGGTGCCGGCCGCGCCTCGCCGTTGAAGTCCTTGTCGACGCCGGCCATGATGCGCAGCACGGTCGACTTGCCGGCGCCGTTCAGGCCCAGCAGGCCGATCTTCGCGCCCGGAAAGAAACTCAGCGAAATGTTCTTGATGATTTCGCGTTTCGGGGGAACGATCTTGCTCACCCCGTTCATGGTGTAGATGTATTGCATGGGCTGGGCCTGATACGACAAAGGGAAGACCGCCGATTGTCGGGCTATGGCTGTGGCAAGTCCAGCGCGGCGAGGCCCCGCGTGTGAACTTCGCGCTCGATCAGGTGGGCGAACGCATCGATCACCGCATCGTCGCGATACAGCCGGTGCTTGCGCGCGGCGATCAAGCCGCGCAACCGGGTTCGTTCGGCACCGTCACACGCCAGTGCCGCGGCCCGGGCGACGAAGTCGTCGACATCGGCGGCGATCAGCTCGGGCAGTTCCATCAGCGCCAGCATCGCGGTGGAGTGGCGACCGCGCATGAACTCGCCCGGCAGGGTCAGGACCGGCACGTCGCCCCAGAAGGTCTCGAGCGCGGTGACACCGCCCGACCAGGACAAGGCGTCGAGCACCAGGTCGGCCTGCCAGAGTTCGCGCAGGAAGGTGGGTTCGTCGACATGGCCGACGACGCGCACGCGTCGGTCCAGGTCGACGCCGTGCGCCGCGAACACCGGACGCATGCGCTGCAGCAGGTTCGCCTCGATGCCGGATTGCAGGCCACTGAGCAGCACCAGTTGCGCGTCCGGCACGGCCGCGAGGATGCGCGCGAACACGGCGTCCTGCTCCGGCAGCAGTTTCAGGCCGTTCTGGGCGCAGACGATGCGGGGCGGGGCGTCCGCCGCACGCACCACCTGTTGTGGCTGCAGCGCCAGCGGCTGCGGGTCGTACCAACAGCCGAGTCCCGGCAGTGGCATCAGGGTCTCGGCGTAGTGGTGGGCGCCGTCTGCGGGTTCCATCAGGGCGCTGCTGATGAAGGCATCGATGCTGTCGACACCACTGGTGACCGGGTGGCCCCACAGCATCGCCTGGAAGGGTGCAAGCCGCAGCGCCGACAGCGCGACCGTGCGCGGATGCATGCCGATGTCGATGTAGACCAATGCATCGCAGGCATCGTCGCGGATGCGCTGCGCCATCACCGCCAGCGGGCCGATATCGGTCCGGACGAGATCGAGCTCGCGCCGCAGCTGCTCGGTCACTGCATCGCTGCCGGTTTCCAGTGCATAGGCGTGGATTTCGAAACGGTCGCGCGGCAATCGCCGCATCAGGCCACCGAACAGCTTGAGCACGGTGTGATGGCGCAGGGTCGCGGTCAGGAAGCCGATGCGCAGCTTGCGGCCAGTCAGCGGCGCGGGGCGGGGCGGGGCGTCGAATTGCGGAAAGGCCGACGTCGCCATGCGCCGCAGGATCTGTCCCAGCGCGATCTGGCGCGAGGTCACGTCGATGCCGCTGTAGGCGAGATGAAAATTGCATTGCGCCAGCAGCAGGCCTTCGAGGCGCGGCCGCAATGCCGGCGCTTCCAGATCGCGCGCCGCGAACGCCGCGCAACCCGCGTCCCAATCGGCGATGTAGCGCTCGATCTCCGCGCGACTGGCGAAGAACTTGTCGCGTGGCGTCAGGAATTTTGCCCAGCGCGCCAGCAGCAGGTCGGGATTGAGACGTAGCGCGGTATCGAGTGCGGCATGCATTTCGGCGTAGTAGCCGAGACGCGACGCGGTGATCGCAAGCATGAACTGGTGTGGCGCGGAATCCGGCTGCAAGGCCGCCAGACGGCGGCGGCGTGGCAGCACCTGCGAGGCCGGGGCACCTTCATGTTCCATCGCGACGACCTGCAGCTCGACGCCGCGCGCGTCCGCCGCATCGAGCTGCACGATGTGCGCGCCGACGTTGAAGGCGGCGCGATGTTCCCGCATCTGCAGCATGCAGCGTCCGAGCTCGGCGAGTGCCGGAATCCAGTCCGGGTGACGCTGCAGCAAGGCATTGATGGCCACGGTCGCATCCTGCACCGTCAGCTCGCGACGCAGGTGCTGCAGCGCCTCCTCGGCGGCAACCGCTTGCCCGCGGCCGAGCAGGGCATCGATCGGTGTCACCGCAGGGGGAAGGGACGGGCTCATCGACGGCAGGCCTGAATCGGGCGGAACGAGGGCAGATGGGCGCGGAAGACTAGCGCCCTTGGGCAGCGCCGGCGAGCCGGGAAAGTGCTGCGCTAACATCACGCACTTCCCGTTTCCTGCTCCGGAGCCCGCCGATGTATCGCCAGACCACGTCGATCGACGCCTTTGATCCCGAACTCGCGAAGGCCATCGCGGCCGAGGTGCAGCGCCAGGAAGACCACGTCGAACTGATCGCGTCGGAGAACTACGCCAGTCCGCGCGTGATGGCGGCGCAGGGTTCGGTGCTGACCAACAAGTACGCCGAGGGTTATCCCGGCAAGCGCTATTACGGCGGCTGCGAATTCGTCGACATCGCCGAGAACCTGGCGATCGAACGCGTCAAGCAGTTGTTCGGCGCCGACTACGCGAACGTGCAGCCGCATTCGGGTTCGCAGGCCAATGCCGCGGTCTATCTCGCGCTGCTGAGTCCCGGCGACACCATCCTCGGCATGAGCCTCGCGCATGGCGGTCATCTGACCCACGGCGCCAAGGTCAACTTCTCGGGCAAGATCTTCAACGCCGTGCAATACGGCATCGACGTGAATACCGGACTGATCGATTACGCCGAAGTCGAGCGCCTGGCGCGCGAGCACAAGCCGAAGATGATCGTCGCCGGTTTCTCGGCCTATTCGCAGGTCATCGACTGGTCGAAGTTCGCCGACATCGCCAAGGCCGTGGGCGCCTATTTCTTCGTCGACATGGCGCACGTCGCCGGTCTCGTGGCGGCGGGCGAGTATCCGAACCCGGTGCCGCATGCCGATGTCGTGACCTCGACCACCCACAAGACGCTGCGTGGTCCGCGTGGCGGCATCATCCTCGCCAAGGCGAACGCCGAGATCGAGAAGAAGCTGCAATCGATGGTGTTCCCGGGCACGCAGGGCGGCCCGCTGATGCACGTGATCGCGGCCAAGGCCGTCGCCTTCCTCGAAGCGCTGCAGCCCGAGTTCAAGACCTATCAGCACCAGGTCGTGCTGAACGCGCAGGCGATGGCGAACACCTTCATCAGCCGCGGCTATCGGATTGTCTCGGGGGGCACGAAGAACCACCTGTTCCTGGTCGACCTGATCGGTCGCGATGTCACCGGCAAGGACGCGGAGGCCGCACTCGGCGCCGCCCACATCACCGTCAACAAGAACGCGGTGCCGAACGACCCGCGCTCGCCCTTCGTGACCTCGGGCCTGCGCATCGGCACCCCGGCGGTGACCACGCGCGGCTACAAGGAACCCGACTGCGTCGCGCTCGCGCACTGGATTTGCGACGTGCTCGATCACCCGGCCAACGCCGACGTCATCGCCGGCGCGCGTGCCAACGTGACGAAGCAGTGCCAGCAGTTCCCGGTCTACGCCTGAGCGGCTGATCGATGCACTGCCCCTTCTGCCACAAGCCCGATACCCGCGTCGTCGACTCGCGTCTGACCGACGACGGCGCGCAGGTGCGTCGGCGGCGGCAATGCGAGGGCTGCAATGAGCGATTCACCACGTTCGAGTCGGTCGAGTTCAAGCTGCCGATGATCGTGAAGGCCGATGGCCGGCGCGAATCGTTCGATGCCGGGAAGCTGCGCGCCAGTCTCGAGCAGTGCCTGCACAAGCGTCCTGCCGGGGCCGCCAGCATCGATGCCGCGATCGCAGCGATCACCCGGCGGTTGCGAGCGGTCGTCGACCGCGAAGTGCCGTCGCGGCGGATCGGCGACTGGGTGATGAGCGAACTGCGTCGCATCGACCAGGTCGCCTACGTCCGCTTCGCATCGGTGTATCGCAAATTCGAGGATGTGCAGGCCTTCCGTGAAGAGGTCGAGCAGCTCGAGCGCGACTTGCCTTCGTTGTCCGAAAAGCAGCTGTCGCTGCTCGACGATCCAGCGCCGGAAGGCCGCAAGCCGTGAGTCTTCGGCACGCTTGGTTGAGCGAGGTGCCGCATCACATGCAGCAACTTGCGGAATGGCATGTTGCAGAGTGGTCGCCGCTGATCCAGGGCTTCAATGTGCCGGCCATGATCGCCGAGTTCGCGACGCACGATGGCGGCCTGAAGATTCCCACGACCTTGGTCGCGCTGGAGGATGACGAACTGATCGGTTCGGTGAGCCTGCTCGACAACGATCACGACGACATTCGCGCGTATTCGCCTTGGCTCGCGAGTCTGTACGTGCGTCCGGACCAGCGCGCCCGCGGTCTGGGCATCGATCTGGTGCGACGCTGCGAAGACATGGCGTATCGACTCGGTGTCGAACGTCTGTACCTCTACACCTCGGGGCAGGAGCCGTTCTATCGCAAGCTGGGTTGGCAGGACGTCGCCACCGTCCATTTGCGTGGCGTCTGCGCGACGGTGATGGGCATCGCGCCGCGTGCCTTGGCGGCGGCGTGACCGCGTTCAGCGCGATCGATCATGCGCACATGGCCGAAGCGCTGCGACTGGCGGCGCGCGGCTTGTACACGACGACCCCGAATCCGCGCGTTGGCTGCGTGATCGCCGATGGCGAACGCGTGCTCGGCCGCGGCTTCCACGAACGCGCCGGGGACCCGCATGCGGAAGTGTTCGCACTGCGCGAAGCCGCTGAATCGGCACGCGGTGCCACCGCCTACGTGACGCTCGAACCCTGCGCGCATCACGGGCGCACGCCGCCCTGCGCCGATGCGCTGTTGCGCGCGGGCGTGGCGCGCGTCGTCGCCGCGATCGGTGATCCCTTCGATCGCGTGGCGGGTGAGGGCTTCGCGCGCCTGCGCGCTGCCGGCGTCACCGTTGATCCTGGGCTGATGGCCGCAGCGGCGCGCGAACTCAACATCGGCTTCTTTTCGCGCATCGAACGCGGCCGACCCTGGGTGCGCGTGAAGTTGGCAGCGACGCTGGATGGACGCACCGCGCCCATGGACGGCACGCGACTCGCCATCACGGGTGCATCGGCACAGCGCGACGGCCATCGTTGGCGCGCACGCGCGTCGGCGATCCTTACAGGCGTCGACACGATCATCGCCGATGATCCTCAACTCACCGTGCGGATCGATGTGACGCATGCGGCGCCACTGCGTGTGATCGCCGATACGCGGCTGCGCACGCCCCCGACGGCACGTCTGTTGCACGACGCCGCGTCGCGTGTGCTGATCGTCTGTGGCGAAGCTGCTGATGGCGAACGACGACGTGTATTGGAATCAACGGGTGCGGAGATCATCGCGCTGCCCATGTCTGGTGCGCGCATCGATCTGCATGCACTGATGTCCTTGCTCGCGCAGCGGCAGGTCAACGAATTGCATGTCGAAGCCGGCGCATCGCTGGCGGGCGGGTTGTTGCGGGCGGATCTGGTCGACGAATGTGTGCTGTACCAGGCGCATCGCCTGCGGGGCCCCGCTGCGCGCCCACTGTTTGTCGACGCGTTGGCGGCGATGATGGACTGGAATCTCGTCGACGAGCGCCGCATCGGGCCGGACCGTCGTCTCGTGCTGCGCCCGGATCGCAAGGACTGAATCATGTTCACCGGACTCGTCGAAGCCACCGGCCGTGTTGCCGCGATCGAACCGAAGGGTGGTGATGTGCGTCTGCGCATCGCGTCCGGCACCCTCGGCCTTGCCGACGTGCAACTTGGCGACAGCATTGCCGTCAACGGCGTCTGCCTGACCGTGGTGGCGTTCGATGCCAGCGGCTTCGATGCCGATGTTTCGACCGAGACCCTCTCGCGCACGACGCTCGGCACGTGGGTCGTTGGGCGCTGCGTCAATCTCGAGAAGTCATTGCGCTTCGGTGATCGTGTCGGTGGCCATCTGGTCAGCGGCCATGTCGATGGCCTCGGTCGCGTGATCTCGATCGAGGCGGATGCGCGCGCAACACGTTGGCGCTTCGCGCTGCCGCGTGCCCTGTCGCGCTTCGTTGCCGAGAAGGGTTCGATCGCGGATTCCGATGGCGTCACGGCCTTCACACCGCCGTCAAGCGTGACCGTCGGTGCGTTACCGACCCCTGAACGGCGCTGATCCGCGCCTGTGGGTGGTTCCGCCAAGCCAAATCGCTCACCGCCCCCTCCTCGCCCGCAAACCGCTCGTCGCTCCAAAGCAGCGCGGCGATGAACCTTCGCCTCGCGAAGTCCACCTGGCCTCGCGCGTTACCACCTCCTGACCGACTCGAAGCACGGGGCGCCCCCCGCGCGTTAGCCTTCGGTCGCGTCCGCGGTCGTGCCGCGGCGATCGTCCTGGTGGATGGACACGCCTTTGACTTCGTTGCGCATCTCGGCGAGTTCGCGCATCAGGGTTTCGATGTTGACTTCGTTCTTGAGGTTGACCTTGTAGTCGGTTTCGGCGCGGGCGCGGTCCTTGAGTGATTGGCGGTTCTGGCTCATCACGATCAGTGGCCCCTGCAGGCCGACGAGGATGGCCAGCGCGAGATTGAAGAACTGGAACGGGTAGGGATCCAGCGGCTTCGGGAGCACGCCGAACACGTTGATGCTGCACCACACCGCGGTAAGCAGCAGCAGAAACAGGATGAACGCCCAGGAACCGTTGAGTTCGGCGACCTTGTCGGCCATCCGTTCGCTCCACGACAGGTTCTTGTCGAATTCGGCATCGACGTTCTTGGCGGCGCGGGCGGAGAGCAGCTCATTGGTCTCGCGCAGGCGCTCGCTGATCGTGCGCAGGATGGCCATGGCTGCGGCAGGGCGTCGTTCCAGATAGGACGTCAGGGTGTCGTGCTTGAGTTCGAGCAGCACCGTGTCGCTGGTCGCGACCGCGCTGGCGCTGCGCGGCTTTTCGTCGAACAGCGCGAGTTCGCCGAAGTATTCGCCGCGGCTCACGTCCTTCAACGAAATGCGCTGCGAGTTCTGGCCAGGCAGGTGGATGTTCACGTCGCCACGCTCGACGATGTACATCGCATTGCCGGCATCACCGAGCGCGAAGATCATCTTCCCGGCCTTGAACTCGCGTGGCACGACCGCCTTAGAGAGTGCCGCGACGTCGTCGTCGCTGAGGCCGGCGAACATCGGGATCGAGCGCAGCAGGGGCGTGGTGCTCATGGCGTCTCCGTCAGGCGGGGTTCGAATCGTTCTTGCGGCGGAATTTCTCGAAGTCGGGGAGGCCCCATGGGCGCACGCCCAGCACCAGGCTCAGGCCCACGCGTTCGGCCACCGGCAGCACGCTGTCGCGCGCCATCAGGGCATCGAACTCGCGCGCCAGTTCCTGCAGGCGCTGCTTCAGCAGTTGCCCGGTCGGGCGCGACACCATGCCGGCCAGCAACAGGATCTGCTCGTTCTCGCCCGCGAACGGACGCGCGAAAAACTCCGGGATCAGCTTCTTCGCGAACAAGCGCATCACCGGGCCATTTTCACGCCAGCGGAAATTGCGCGCAGTACGCAGCTTGGCGCGATTGTCCGGCTGCAGTTCGATGATGCCCATGCGGTCGAGCCGCACCAGCAGACCGATCCATTCCGGTTTGCTGAAACTGTAGCGGCGCAGCACGTCTTCTTCGCGCCAGCGGTTCAGCGCCAGATAGAGGGTCAGGAACAGGCGTGGATCGGAGACCAGCTCTTCTTCCTGCTCCTCGCTCAATGCCGACAGCGGTTCTCGTTCCGGGCGCGCATGTTCGACCAGTTCGGTCAGGCCGATGCCGAGCGCCTCGCAGACCTCCTCGAGGCGCGCCAGCGTCATCGTCTGTTGCGAGAACATGCGCTTGACCGAGGCCTCGCTGAGGTCGATCTTGGTCGCGAGCTGCGCATAGGTCATGCCGCGACTCTTCAACAGGCGCTTGATCGCGTCGATCAGTTCAAAGCGCAGAGCCATCGCGAATCCTTGCTACCGACAGTATTGGAAGTCGCGCCATCGTAACGGTTTCGTCGCCCGGGCCGCAGCAAGGTCGATCCTCGGCAGCGGCCGGATGGCGGTCGGGGCGGAGCAGGCGCATGCGGTATCGACGATGGTTCCCGGCGATCTTCGGCGTCCTCGCGCTGGGCGCGGTGCAGGCGGCCGATCCCAGTGCCGCGTCGCGGTCCAGCGTGCAGGCTTCGGCGCAGATCATCGACGGCAGTGCAGTCCTCATCGGTGCCGGCAGTGAACTGACGCTGGCCGCGGTCGAGCTGGCCGGTGAATCGGCACACCTGCTGCTTAAGGGTGCTCACGGTTCGGTGACGGTATCGCTGAGGGTGAGTGCGGCTACGGCGCGCATGCTCGCGGCATCCGTCGGCGCAGTGATCGAGACGGTCGCCACCGGCGCCGGACACGTGTTGATCCCCGGTGGCGAAAGCATCGCCTTCCTGCTGAATCCGGGCGCGGCGATCCATCGCCACCACCGCCACTGGCCGTGATGCGCATCCCGCTCGCCTTCCTCCTGCTCGCGGTCGCGTCGTTCGTGCAGGCTGGGCAGGACTGTCGCAGCGAAGTCCTCGCGCCGGACCGGCAGGCCGAGGCCGCGGCGCAGGCGCTGGCGGTGATCGATCGGCTGGCTGCCGACGATGCACCGGTGGCTCTGGTCGCGCGCGTCGGCACCGACCTGTCGGCGCATGGACTGCGCTACAGCCACGTCGGCTTCGTGCTCCGCGATGCCGAGGACGGACCCTGGACGGTCATCCACCTGCTGAACACCTGCGGCACCGATGCCAGCGGCCTGTATGCGGATGGCCTGGTCGACTACTACGCCGATGCCCGCGTATCACTCGATACCGCGATCGTCTGGCTCGACGACGAACTTGCCGCCGCGCTCGTGCAAACCCTGCAGCGCCATGCGGCTGCGCGATTGCACGAGCCGAACTACAACGTCATCGCACATCCGCACAGCCGACGCTTCCAGAACAGCACGGCCTGGGTGCTGGCGTCGCTGGCGTCGGCCATGCAGCACGATGCGTTGCCCGACCGGGTTGCCGCACAGGACTGGGCCGAGGCCAGCGGCCATCGTCCGACGCGCTTGCACATCGCGTACACGAAGCGCATCGCCGGCGGCCTGTTCTCGGCGAATGCGCATTTCACCGATCATCCGCTGGCGGCCCGCTTGTCCGGCGAGTACGAGGTGGTGACGGTCGATTCGATCTTCGACTGGCTTGCCCGTGGCGGCCACGTGCGCCGACGCGAGGACCTGCGTCGCCCGGGTCTGGCCACGCGGTGATCACGGGTCCAGCGGTTATGCTGCGCGCCCCGGATGCCACGTGTTTTCGCCATGAGTTTCAGCCCGATTCCCGAACTGATCGACGAGATCCGTGCCGGCCGCATGATCGTCATGCTCGACGACGAGGACCGCGAAAACGAAGGTGATCTGGTCATGGCCGCGGAATTGGTGCGGCCCGAGGACATCAATTTCATGGCGCGCGAGGCGCGTGGCCTGATCTGCCTGTCGCTGACCGCCGAGCGCTGCCGGCAGCTGCGACTGCCGCCGATGGTGCAGGACAATGCGTCCAAGCACCGCACGGCGTTCACGGTCTCGATCGAGGCCGCCGAAGGCGTAAGTACCGGAATCTCTGCCTACGACCGCGCGCACACCATCCGCACCGCGGTGCGGCCCAATGCCAAGTCCGAGGATCTGCACCAGCCCGGTCATGTCTTTCCGCTGCAGGCGCAGCCGGGTGGCGTGTTGCTGCGTGCCGGACACACCGAAGCGGCGGTCGATCTCGCACTGCTGGCCGGACTGGAACCGGCCGGCGTGATCGTCGAGATCATGAGCGCCGACGGCACCATGGCGCGGCGACCGGAGCTGGAGGAGTACGCGGCGAGGCATGGCCTCAAGATCGGCACGATTGCCGACCTGATCCGCTACCGCATGCAGACCGAAGCCACGGTCACGCGCGTGTTCGAGCGCGCGGTCGTGACCCGGCACGGCCCGTTCCGCCTGGTCGCTTACCGCGACCGGTTCGGGTCGGGCCTGCACTACGCGCTGGTGCGTGGCGCGATCGAAGCGGAAGCGGTGACGCCGGTGCGCGTGCACACGAAGAACCTGCTGGTCGACGTGCTGATGCTCGACCGCGACGATCTCGGTGTCTCGGCCGAAAAGGCGCTGGCGACGATCGCGCAGGAAGGCCATGGCGTATTCGTGCTGCTCGGCGATGCGCGCGATCCCGAAGTCGAATTCGCGCGCCTGACCGAGACCGGGCTGCCGCCGCCTGCCGCCGCCAGCGACTGGCGCCAGAGCGGCCTCGGTGCGCAGATCCTCGCCGATCTCGGCGTGCGTCGCCTGCGCGTGATTGGTACGCCGCGGCGTTTCCTCGGCCTCTCGGGCTTCGGACTCGAAGTGGTAGACTACGCACCCTCCGAATCCTGATCGGCCCGCCAGCGCCTGACGCGGCGCGGCCCGAGGTTCCCGCATGCCTTCCCATCCCGTTTCTCGCGCCCAGCCTGTCGACCTGGCCCGTTTCAAGCTCGCGCGCGTCGAGCCCGCCGAAGGCGCACTGCGCGTCGGCGTCGTCGCGGCCCGGTTCAATGGCGATGTCGTCGATGCACTGCTCGAAGGCGCGCTGCGTACCCTGGCCGAGCACGATGTGCGTGGCGACGATGTGGTGCTGGCGCGCGTCGCCGGCGCCTGGGAGCTGCCGCAGGTGGCGCAAGCGATGGCCGATTCCGGCGAGATCGACGCGATCGTCGCGCTCGGCTGCGTCATCCGCGGCGAGACCTCGCATTACGACGTGATCGTCAACGAGTCGGCGCGCGCGCTGATGGACCTGTCGCTGAAGGCGGGCATCGCGGTGGCGAATGGTGTGCTCGCGGTCGAGAACATCGAGCAGGCGATCGCACGTTGCGGCGGTGAACTCGGCAACAAGGGCAGCGAAGCGGCGCTGGCCGCGATCGAGACCGCTGGCCTGATCCGCAGCCTGCTGCCGGAACACTTTGATCTGGGCGACGAACTCGACGGCTTGCTCGACAACATCCAGAACAACGATCTGCCACGCGGAGCCCAGCGATGAACGATCACCGACACGGCAAGCCGGATGGCGTCGATCTGGCAGCGCGCAGCCGCGCCCGCCGTCGCGCGCTGCAGGCGACGTATGCGTGGCAAGTGTCCGGGACCGGCATGCGCGGCATCATCGACCAGTTCAAGCACGAGCAGGAAATGGAGATCGCCGACCTCGACTATTTCGAGGATCTGCTGGTCAACATCGAGAAGCACTGCAAGGACCTCGACGACGCGATCCAGCCGCACCTCGACCGCGCCATGGCCTCGGTCGATCCGATCGAACGCGCCGTGCTGCGCCTCGGTGCCTACGAGCTGATTCATCGCCTCGACGTGCCCTATCGCGTCGTGATCAACGAAGCCATCGAGACCACCAAGCGCTTCGGTGCCGACTTCGGCCACACCTTCGTCAACGGCGTCCTCGACAAACTCGCGAAACAGGTTCGCGGCGCCGAATATCGGCGCTGATCACGAGCGTTGTTGGTCGCCCCATTCGGTTGCCCTGGGTTTGTGGGCAGGTGGGCGGGTTGTATTGGCTGCGTCTCAATCGCGCGTCCCAGTGCAAGCCCACCGCCATGAATGACTTGCCCGACGAATTCGAATTGATCCGGCGACTGGCTGCAACGCAGCGGGGCGTGCATGAAGATGTCGTACTCGGCATTGGCGACGATGGCGCAGTGCTTGAACCTGTGCGTGGTGCGCAGTTGGTGGCGGTCTGCGACACGCTGGTGGCGGGGCGGCATTTTCCCGAGGACACCGACGCGTTCGCGATCGGCTGGAAGGCGCTGGCGGTGAATCTGTCGGACCTCGCAGCGATGGGTGCAACACCGCAGTGGGCCTTGCTGGCACTGACCCTGCCGGAGCGCGATGCGGTGTGGGTCGAGCGTTTCGGCTCGGGGTTCGCGACGCTGGCCAAGATGAGCGGCGTCGCCTTGGTCGGCGGCGATACGACGCGCGGGCCGTTGACGATCACGGTCACGGCGCTTGGCGCGGTCGCACCCGCTGCGGCCTTGCGACGTGACGGCGCGCAGGTCGGTGATCGCGTTTGCGTGGCCGGCGTGTTCGGTGAGGCGGCGCTCGGATTGCTCGCGGTGCAGGCGCAGCGGCGCGACGACCCGGCCTTCGCGCATTGCATCGCCCGCCTCGACCGCCCGGAGCCGCAACTCGCGCTCGGCCAGGCTCTGGTCGGCATCGCGAGCGCGTGCATCGATGTCTCCGACGGACTCGTCGCCGATCTCGGCCATGTTGCGGCCGCAAGCGGCGTCGGCATCCGACTCGATCTCGATGCGGTCCCGCATCCACCGTTCGACCTCGGCAAGGCGCTCGACTTGAATGCACGCGCGGTGATCGACCTCGCGCTCGGTGGCGGCGATGATTACCTGCTGGCCTTCACGATGGCAGCCGATCGTCTGCCCGAACTGCGCGAACGCGTCGCCGCGCTCGGACTCGAGCTGCACGCGATCGGCGTGGTCGTGCCGGGCGCGGGCGTGTCCGTGGTCACGCGTGAAGGCGGCGATCATGTGCCGGCGCGGGTCGGCTTCAATCATTTCGGAAACGACGATGGCGAATAAGTTCGTGGTGCTGCGACATCCCTGGGGCTGGCTGGCGAGCGGCTTTGGCTCCGGCCTGTCGCCGTTCGCGCCGGGCACGGTCGGCACCGCTTCGGCAGTGCTGGTGTACCTCGGGTTGCGACCGTTCGGCTGGATGGTCGTCGTGGCCGCGATCGTCATCGCGTTCGCACTCGGCGTGCTCGCGGCGAACTGGGTGATCGCAAAGACCGGCATCGAGGACCCGGGCGTGGTCGTCATCGATGAATGGGTTGGCACCTGGATTACCCTGCTGCCGGCACTGACGCTGTGGCCGCTGCTGGGTTACACGGCGCCCCTGTGGCTGGAATGCACGCTCGCGTTCTTCGCGTTCCGCCTCACCGACATCCTGAAACCCTGGCCCGCGTCGTGGGCCGATCGCGAATTGCACGGCGGCTTCGGCGCGATGGCCGATGACGCGATCGCCGGGGTCTATTCGGCGCTGATGCTCTGCGCCTGGCCGTGGCTGCATCGCTGGATCGGTTGACGATCACCGCTGACTCAGTGAGCCTGGTTGCCGAGCGCGCGTTCGGCGGCGGCACGCAGCACCGCCATGCGTTCGGCGCTGAAGCCGGCGAATTCGCTGCGTGGCAGCGTGCTGTACTGCATCGAGAGCGGCAGTCGCGCATCCGGCAGGGCGGTGACGCTGATCAGCGGCTGGCCCGGCACCACGGCGCGCGCCTCGGGCAGCCAACCGTCGATGCGGGTGTAGAGCATGATCGCGGCCAGCATCGACACCTCGGGCGTCGGATGCAGGGTGCGGTCGGTGAACAGCGCGACATCGGGATCGAGCTTGCGCAAGGCGGTCATGGCTTCGCCGGTATCGGCCGGCAGGGCACCGATCGCTTTCGACAAGCGTCGGGTGACGCGGCTGATCGTCAATTGTTCGCGCAGATCCACGCCCCAGGTGCCCAGCACCACGCTGCGCACACCCAGTTTGGCCGCGAACTCGGCAAAACGCTTGTGCGTGCGCAAGCTGTCGGTGCAGGCAAAGGTCGAGCGCAGTGACGGATGCTCGGCGCAGCGCAGCCAGCCACCGGCTTCCTGCAGCACCAGCACGTCGACCCGATTTGCTTTCAGGTATCGCTGCACGACGCCTTCGCGCCAGCGCTCGTTGAGAAAGCCGCCCGGCGTGACGAAGGCTTCGGTCTCGACATCGCGGTTCGGATTCTGGCTGTGGACCAGGGCCCGGAACAGCATCGGCAGGTCATTGGTGTAGGTGTAGCTGTTGCCGACGAAAACGACACGCAAGGGCTCATCGCCGGCGCGGGCGGCAGCCGGGGACACGGCCAGCACGACCCAGCAGCAACGGATCCAGAGGCAGATCCAGCGGTGCAGCAGCGAATTCATGTCGCCATCAAAGCGTCAGGGCCAGGTCGCCGTCAGTGCCGAAAGGCACGCCGGCGGTTCAATGCGGCAAGGTCGTCGCCCCATGGCAGATTCGGGGCGCGGTTCCGGCGCGCATCAGCATCAGGCCCATGCGCGCCAGCAGCGGTGTTCCGGCGCTGCGGGCACGCGCCAGATCCGGATGCATGAGGGCGGTGCTGCCCTGAGTCAGCAGGCGCAGCATGTGTCGCGCCAACAGCCGCGCGCGGCTGCGTCGGGCAATGCGGCGGCGGAACGTGGACAAGGGCAGGACGCGGCGGCGCATCGAAAGACTCCATCGGATGCACTCGGTTACGGCGAAGCGGGGACAGACCGGACAATCACGGCGGCAGCAACTTGCCGGGGTTCAGGATGCCGGTCGGGTCGAACTGCGCCTTTACGGCACGCATCAGGTCCAGCGTCGGTGCGGCGATGGCCTGCGGCATGAAGTCGCGCTTGTCGAGGCCGATGCCATGTTCGCCGGACAGCGTGCCGCCCAGCGCCAGCGTGGTCGCGAACAGTTCCGACAGCACGCGCGGCGCCTGTGCCGACTGAGCCGCATCGGCCGGGTCGAACATCAGGTTCACGTGCAGGTTGCCGTTGCCGGCGTGGCCGAAACAGACGATGGCGATGCCGCTCTCGGCGGCCAGCTCACGTGTCTTCGCGACCAGGGCCGGGAGTTTCGATACCGGCACGACGACATCCTCGTTGATCTTCTTCGGCGCCACATGTTTCAGGGCCGGTGACAATGCCTTGCGCGCGGCCCACAGGCGCGCGACCTCGTCGGCCGATTGCGCGGCATCGATCTGCAGCAGGCCATCCCCCTGAGCTGCGGCGCTGACCGCCGTGACGGCATGGGCGATGGCCGCTTCGGCACCGTCGACTTCGATCATCAACAAGGCGCCGGCCGGCGGGATGTCGGCGCCGCCGAATTCGCGCGCGAGCCGCAGAGCTTCGGCATCCATGAATTCGAGCGCGCAGGGCACCTGCGGCTGGCGCATCAGCCGGGCCACGGCGGCGGCGGCGGACGCGACATCGCGATACAGGGCGCGCAGCGTGCGCACGGCTTCCGGTTGCGGCAGCAGTTTCAGCGTCGCCTCCCCGATCAGCGCCAGCGTGCCCTCGGAGCCGATGACGAGGCGCATCAGGTCGTAGCCGGTCGCGCCCTTCGTCGTGCGCGAGCCGAGTCGATGCACGACCCCGCGGCCATCGACGCAGCGCAGCGCCAGCGTGTTGTCGCGGGTCGCGCCGTACTTCACCGCGCGCGGCCCGCCGGCATTGCAGGCGAGGTTGCCGCCGACCGTGCAGAACGGTGCACTGGTCGGATCAGGCGCCCAGAACAACCCGTGTCGCGCAGCCGCAACCTGCAGGTCGCCATTCAGCACGCCGGACTCGACGACCGCAACCCGATCGTCGGGATCGACCTCGATGATGCGATCCATCCGCTCGCAGGAGACCACGATGCCGCCGGCGACCGGCACGCTCGCACCCGTGGTGTTGGTGCCGCGGCCACGTGCGATCACCGGCACATGCAGTTCGGCGCACAGCGCGACGACGGCAGCGATCTGCTCGATGGATTCAGGCAGTGCGACGGCATCTGGCAGCACGCTGCGGCGCGAATTGTCGTAGCTGTAGGCGATGCGGGTGGCCTCATCCAAGCGCAGTGCATCGCCATCGAGCACGCCGCCGAGGCGCGACACGAGGGTGTCGATGGCGCGGCTCATCCGTCCACCCGGAAAGCATCGCGCAACCAGTCGAAGCTCGGTTCGGTGCTCGCACCGCTGACCGAGACCACGTCGAATCGGCATGGCGTGTTCGCATAACGCGGCTGGCCCTGCAGGAACAGGCGAGCCGCACGCACGAGCTTCTTCTGCTTGGCGGTCGTCACCGAATCGAGGCCGTCGCCATGGCTGGCACTGGCGCGGTAACGCACTTCGACGAAGACCAGCACCTCGCCATGCAGCATTACCAGGTCGATCTCGCCGAGGCGAAAGCGCACCTGGCGCGCCAACGGGCGCAGATCTTGCGCAACCAGCCAGCGCTCGGTCGCGGCCTCCAGCGCGTCACCGATGGCACGGGGACCGCTCACGGCAGCGGCGCGGGCTCGACGACGAGGCGCAGGGCTGTGGCCGGCTGCGGCACGCCATCGACGAAGCGGTAAAACTGCGGTTGGCGACGAATGCGGCCGAAGGCATCCGACAACAGCAAGCCGCTGGCACCGTCGATGTAACGCCCGGGTTTGGCCCGCAGGAAGTCGAGATACGGCAGCAACTGGTAGGCATCGAGACCGAAGGCAAACAGGCGCGGGCTGTTCGCGGCACTGGCCAGATCGCGCGCCAGATCGCTGCGCGCCGGCAGGCCGACCGCACCCCCGTGCGTCCACGGCGCGTCCATGAACACCAGACCGTCGAGGTCCTTGTCCTGCAGGGTCTGCAGGGCGCCGCCGTAGACGTGCGAGGTGGCCAGCATCGGCAACTGGGTGAAGTCGGCAGCGCGCAACTGCGGCAGCAACAGACGCGCGGTCGACGGACGCACGGCGATGAAGATGCCATCGGCCTTGCGTGTCTCGATGGCGGCGTCGGGGCTGCCGATCAGCGCGACCAGCGACTCCGCGAAGTCGACATCGCTGTCACGCAGCATACGGCGGCCACTGATCGAGCCGCCCAGCGCACGCAGCTGAGCGTCCAGGGCCGCCATCGCGCGTTCGCTCCAGTCTTCGTTGGTCCCGAAGACCGCGATCCGCTTCGCGCCTTCGGCGATGAATTGTTCGGCCGCCAGTGCCGCTTCTTCTTCCGGCATCAGGCCGAAGCGAAAACTGCCGTCGGCGGCGATCGTCTTCGGCTCCGGGTGATTCAAGGTCAGCAGCGGCACGCGGCCGTCGCTGGCCTCGAGGATCGCATCGACCTGGTCGCGTTCCACCGGGCCCAGGACGGCATCGGCGCCGTCCTTGAGCGCAAGCGCATACGCCTCGATCGCACTGCGCCGCGTGCCGCCGGCGTCGTAGACCTGCAGCGATTCAGCAGCCGCGAGCTGGTAGTGCATGCTCATCAAGCCGTCGAGGATGGCCTTGCCGGCCGCGGCGTATTCGCCACTGACGGGCAGCACCAGGGCCAGCTTGCGCACCGGCTTGAAGCCTTCGCGATGCATTTGACCGTCGCTGCCGGCCAGCATCGTGCCGACCGCTTCGGTGGCCGTGATCGGCGCGCGCGCGGTGCTTCACCGGCAGCCCGCAGTGCCCGTTCCAGCCAGGGCCGCAGCGGGTCATCCGCCCGCATCGGCACGAGATCGGCGCGCAGCGATTCGGTTTTTTGTGCCGCGACCATGTCCAGCAGTTCGCGCTGTGCGTCGCGGCGTTCGGCCACGGGCAACACCGCGATCAGTCGCAGGCGCGTGCGCATTGCATCGACGTAGCGGCCTTCGGCCAGAAAGGCGCGTGCCTGCAGTTCCAGCCAGCGTTCGCGCACCGCTGCGGGAATGCGCGCGTCGTCGATCGCGAGCAAGGTCGAGGCCCGGGCGGCCTGCTGTTGCGACAACGCGATTTCGGCCGCCAGCAGGTCAAATCGCAGGTTCTGTTCGGGATCGAGCTTCTTGCGCTTGATCTCGCCGAGCAAGCGCGCGACGTCATCCAGCTCGGCCTCCTCGCGCCAGGCCTCGGCGGCCCGCAGCAGGTAGTAATCGCGCAAGCCCCGCTTCTCGTCGGCGAGATGTTCGAACTCCGCCCCGGCGGCACCAAAGTCGCCGGCTTCCAGACGCTCGCGGGCGCCGCTTTCCTGCATCTGGTCGGGAACCGGCGGAACGGACTGGCAGGCGGCGAGCAGCAGCGCGGTCAGCGCGACACAGGAGGGCAGCAGACGGGGCATGCACAGGCTCGCAATTGGAAGGCAAGGCCGCGATGATAGCGAAGCCATGTCATCGAACGCGCCCCGCGAGCCCGGTTGCCTGTATGTGGTCGCGACGCCGATCGGGCACCGCGACGATCTGTCCGCGCGCGCGATCGCGACGCTCAAGCGCGCCGATCGCATCGCCTGCGAGGACACGCGTCACAGCGCGCCCTTGCTGGCCTCGATCGGGGCGGCCGCGCCGTTGGTCGCGCTGCACGAGCACAACGAAGCGCAGGCGGCGGCGAAGCTGGTCGAGCGCATGAGCGCCGGCGAGCACGTCGCGCTGATTTCCGATGCCGGCACGCCCCTGGTCAGCGATCCCGGCTTCCGGTTGGTGCAGGCGGCGATCGCGGCTGGCGTGCGCGTGGTGCCGATTCCCGGGCCGAGTGCGCCGATCGCGGCCTTGTCGGTCTCCGGTCTGGCCAGCGATCACTTCAGCTTCGAAGGCTTCCTGCCGGCGAAGTCCGGCGCGCGCCGCGAGGTCTTCACGGCATTGGCCGACGCCACCCGGACCCTGATCTTCTTCGAGGCCAAGCATCGCATCGTCGAATCACTGGCCGATGCGGTCGCGACTTTCGGCGGTGACCGCCGCGCCGCCATCGGTCGCGAACTGACCAAGCTGCACGAGACCGTCCTGCGCGGCACGCTGTCCGAGCTCGAGGCGCGTGTCGCCGCCGATCCGGAGCAGCAGCTCGGCGAGTTCGTGGTGATGATCGCCGGGGCCGAACGCGCCGAAGTGGATGCGCGACGCGATCGCAACGCGATCGCACTGGCGCGGCGACTGGCCACGGAGATGTCGGCGAGTCGCGCGGTCAAGCTCGCCGCCGAGATCAGCGGCGCTTCGAAAAACGTGTTGTATCGTGCATTGACCGACACCTGAACCCGAATCCCGCAAGGAACCCGACATGACCGACTGGTACTACGCCGATGCCGACAATCAACGCCAGGGTCCGGTGCCCGCAGACGCACTCGCGGCCTTGCACGGCAATGGCGGCTTGCGCCCGGAAACCCTGGTCTGGCGCGAGGGCTTGCCGGCGTGGACCGCCTGGCGTGAGGTGATGCACGAGGTGGTGGCTGCAGCGGCGCCGATCCCGCCGCCGCCGGGCGAAGGTGCAGCCGCCGAATCACCCTATGCGCCGCCGCGCGCGGCCTTGCATGACGAAGGCCTCGTGGTGCAGGGCCATTCGATCGTGTATGCCGGCTTCTGGAAGCGCGTGGCGGCCGTCATCATCGACGGATTCGTCACCTCGTTCGCGATGTGGGCGTTGATGATCCCGATGTTCATCGTGCTTGGCGCCGGCATCGGCGAACTGGCCACGATCAACGACGGCACCAATGTGCTGCTGACCGTGCTGTATTACCTGATGAGCATCGCGATCCCGCTGTTCTACATGGCCTGGATGCATTCCTCGTCCAGCCAGGCCACGCTCGGCAAGATGGCGGTCGGCATCAAGGTCGTGCGCACGGACGGCGAACGCATCAGCTTCCTGCGTGCCTTCGGTCGCTATTTCGCCTACATGCTGAGTTCGATGCTGCTGATGATCGGCCTGATCATGGCGGCATTCACCGAGCGCAAGCAGGCCTTGCACGACCTGATGTGCGACACGCTGGTGGTCGACAAGCACGCCTTCACCGCGCACCCGGAACTGCAGCGCGACGAGCTGGGCGGTGTCGCGATCACGGTGCTGATTCTGGTGGGACTGCTGATGCTCGGCATGATCGTGCTGATCGGCATCGGCATCGCCGCGCTGGCCGCAGGCGGCTGGCGCTGAGGGGCAGGTTGTCGTCTCCGTCGTGCGTAGCGGCGTAGGGGCGTAGCGCGCTACGCCCCTACTGACTCGACGAACGTCCCGACAAATTCAGCCACGTCTCGCGCGGCGCATTGCGCGCGATGACCTTGCCGCGACGGATCACGAACAAGCGGTTGGCGCGCAGCCGGATCGCGTGGAACGGATCTTCCGCCTGCAGCACCACCAAGTCGGCGTGGCAGCCGGGCTCGAGGCCGTAGCCGTCGAGTCCGAGAATCCGCGCCGAGTTCGTCGTCACGGCGTCGAAGCACTGACGGATCGCGGCCTGCGAGGTCATCTGCGCGACATGCACGCCCATGTGGGCGACTTCGAGCATGTCGCCGGAACCGAAGGCGTACCAGGGGTCCATCACGCAGTCGTGGCCGAAACCGACATTCACCCCGGCGGCCAGCAGTTCCGGCACGCGGGTCATGCCGCGGCGTTTCGGATAGCTGTCGTGCCGGCCCTGCAGGGTAATGTTGATCAACGGGTTCGCGATCGCCGCGACACCTGATTCGGCCATCAGCGGCAGCAGCTTGGACACGTAGTAGTTGTCCATCGAATGCATCGAGGTGAGATGCGAGCCGGCGACGCGTCCGTGCAGACCGAGCCGATGCGTTTCCGAGGCCAGTGTCTCGATGTGGCGCGACATCGGGTCGTCGGACTCGTCGCAGTGCATGTCCACGCGCAATCCGCGTTCGGCGGCGATTTCGCACAGGCGCGTGACCGAGCGCGCACCGTCGGCCATCGTGCGCTCGAAATGCGGGATGCCACCGACGACGTCGACGCCGAGGTCGAGTGCTCGCAACAGGTTCTTCTCGGCCGTGGCCGAGCGGTACAGCCCATCCTGCGGGAAAGCGACCAATTGCAGATCCAGATACGGCGCGACCTGCCGTTTCACCTGCAACAACGCTTCGACCGCGAGCAGACGGTCGTCGCAGACATCGACATGCGAGCGGATCGCGAGCAGGCCCTGGCTGACCGCGAGATCGCAATAGCGCAGCGCGCGTTCGACGATCGCGTCCAGGGTCAGCAGCGGCTTCAACTCGCCCCACAACGCGATGCCTTCCAGCAAGGTGCCGCTCTGGTTGACGCGCGGCAGGCCGTAACTCAGGGCCGAGTCGAGATGGAAATGCGCATCGACGAAGGGCGGCGTGACCAGTTGTCCGCCGGCATCGATTTCCTCGCGCGCGGTCGCCTGCAGCTTCGGCTGCACCGCGGCGATGCGGCCCGCGCGCAAGCCGATGTCGATGCCGGTCCGCCCGTCGGGCATGTTCGCGTTGCGCAGGATCAGGTCCATGGGTGCTCCATCGGGTGGTGCGTGACATTGTAGGCGCGCCGCGTGCGCCGCGATGGTGGTAAAACGACAGCCCCGAACCGCGAAGATCGATCATGTCCGAACCCGTCCGCATTCCGCATTTCATCCAGGGCCAACGCACGAACGGCGTCGGCGAACACACGTCGCCCGTGTTCAATCCGGCGACGGGCGGACAGACCGGCGTGCTCGGTCTTGCGGCGCAGGCCGATGTCGATGCGGCGGTCGCTTCGGCGAAGGCGGCGTTTCCGGCCTGGGCGGCCACCTCGCCATCGCGGCGGGCGCGGGTGATGTTCAAGCTGCGCGAGCTGATCGAGGCCAATGCCAGTCAGCTCGCGGCGCAGATCACCGCCGAACACGGCAAGACCCATTCCGACGCGCTTGGCGAAGTGGCGCGCGGACTGGAAGTGGTCGAATTCGCGAGCGGCATTCCGCAGTTGCTGAAAGGCGAGTTCACCGAGAACGTCGGTGGCGGCATCGATGCGCATTCATTCCGCCAGCCGCTCGGCGTCGTGGCCGGCGTTACGCCGTTCAACTTCCCGGCGATGGTGCCGTTGTGGATGGCGCCGGTCGCGATCGCCTGCGGCAACTGCTTCATCCTGAAGCCGTCCGAACGTGATCCGTCGGCGTCGTTGCTGCTGGCCGACTGGCTCAAGCAGGCCGGATTGCCCGACGGGGTATTCAACGTCGTGCATGGCGACAAGGTCGCGGTCGACGCGATCCTCGCGCATCCCGACATCAAGGCGGTCAGCTTCGTCGGTTCGACGCCGATCGCGAAATACATCTACGAGACCGGCGCGCACCACGGCAAGCGTGTGCAGGCGCTGGGTGGTGCCAAGAACCACATGCTGGTGATGCCGGATGCCGACATGGAACAGGTCGCCGATGCATTGATGGGCGCCGGGTACGGTTCGGCCGGCGAACGCTGCATGGCGATTTCGGTCGCGGTCGCGGTCGGCGACGACACCGCGGATGCACTGGTCGCGAAGCTGGCGCCGCGCGTGCGCGCGCTGAAGATCGGCGACGGCATGACGCCGGGCATGGACATGGGGCCGCTGGTGACGAAGGAACATCGGGCCCGCGTGAAGGGCTATGTCGACCTCGGCGTGCAGGAAGGCGCGGCGCTGGTCGTCGATGGTCGCGACCATGTGGTCGTCGGTGCCGAGAGCGGCTATTTCCTTGGCGGTTGCCTGTTCGATCGCGTGACGGCATCGATGCGCATCTACCAGGAAGAAATCTTCGGGCCGGTGCTCTGCGTCGTGCGCGTCGCCGACTACGAACAGGCCCTGCAACTCGTCAATGCGCACGAGTTCGGCAATGGCACCGCGATCTTCACCCGCGATGGCGACGCCGCACACGACTTCGTCGCGCGCGTCCAGGTCGGCATGGTCGGCGTGAACGTGCCGATTCCGGTCCCGGCCGCCTTCCATTCCTTCGGTGGCTGGAAGGCCTCGCTGTTCGGCGACCAGCATGTCTATGGCCCCGAAGGCGTGCGCTTCTACACCAAGCTCAAGGCCGTCGCGACGCGCTGGCCCACCCGCATCCGCGGTGGTGCGCAGTTCGTGATGCCGACCAATTCGTAAGCGATCCACCGACCCTCACTGCGGAGGCCTGCCATGAACGCCCAGCTCAAGCCCGTCCTGTCCACCGATCTGCGCATCAATGGCCAGCGCCTGTGGGATTCGCTGATGGAGATGGCGAAGATCGGCGCGACGCCGAAGGGCGGCGTCTGTCGTCTGGCCTTGACCGATCTCGACCAGCAGGGCCGTGACCTGTTCGTGCGTTGGGCGAAGGAAGCGGGTTGCACGATCAGCATCGACCGCATGGGCAATGTGTTCGCGCGCCGCCCCGGCAAGGACAACACACTGACGCCCGTCGTCACCGGGTCGCATGCCGACTCGCAGCCCACCGGCGGCAAGTTCGACGGTATCTACGGCGTGCTCGGCGGGCTGGAAGTGATCCGGTCGCTCAACGACCATGGCATCGAAACCGACCGCCCGATCGAAGTCGTGATCTGGACCAACGAGGAAGGCTCGCGCTTCGCGCCGGCGATGGTCGCGTCCGGCGTGTTCGCCGGCGTGTTCACGCTCGATTACGGCTTGTCGCGCGCCGACATGAACGGCGTGACCATGGGCCAGGAACTCGAACGCATCGGCTACGCCGGCGACCAGCCGATGGGCAAGCCGATCCATGCCGCGTTCGAACTGCACATCGAGCAGGGGCCGATCCTCGAAGCCGAGGGCAAGACCATCGGCGTGGTCACGCATGCGCAAGGGCAGCGCTGGTACGAGGTCGAATACATCGGTCAGGAATCGCATGCCGGGCCGACGCCGATGCCGCGCCGCAAGGACGCGCTGCTCGCCGCCGCGCGCGTCATCGACCTGGTCAACCGCATCGGTCACGAGCACGCACCGTTCGCGTGCGCAACCGTCGGCATGATCCAGAACTATCCGAACTCGCGGAACGTGATTCCAGGGCGCGTGTTCCACACCATCGACATCCGCCATCCCGAGGACGCCGTGCTCGCCGAGATGGACCGCAAGGTCCGAGAAGGCGTGGCGCGTATCGCCGCCGAAACGAAGGTCGAGGTCTCGCGCTTCGAACAGATTTTCTACTACAAGCCGGTGACCTTCGATGCCGATTGCGTGGCGTCGGTGCGCGCCGGTGCGGTGCGCTTCGGCTACTCGCACCGCGACATGGTCTCGGGCGCGGGCCACGATGCGTGTTATCTCGCGCAGGTGGCGCCGACCTCGATGATCTTCGTGCCGTGCGTGGACGGCATCAGCCACAACGAAGTCGAGGACGCCACGCCGGAATGGATCGAAGCCGGCGGCAACATTTTGCTGCATGCCATGCTCGGGCGTGCGGCGCGCTGAGACGGCTTACTCGAAACTGTCGCTGAGCAGACGATTGCCGAAGATCACGATCTTGTTCTCGGCCGGTATGCCAACGACGAGCATCTGCTGTGTCAGTTCGTAGGCAGTATTCATTGACGCGCCGCCGCCCGCCACCGTACCGAGCACGCAGTCGGATGCGTTGACCGCGCCGATCAGCGGCGCGTTGCCGTCGAGCAGGCAGACGGCTCCGGTATTCACTGGTACGACCCCGGTATCCCATAGTGGAACACGGGCGGGGATGCGGTTGTCGCCCTCAACGATCTGGCCAACGTTTCCGACCCTGTTCTCTGCCGCCGTGCCGATGAACGAGTTTCCAACACCGACGCTGAATCCGGAAATTGGCGTATTGCCATCGAGCAACGTGAACGCGCCAGTGTTGATCTGCGATGCGTTGTCCCACAAGCCGCTGCCGACCAGGACGCGGCTGTTCGGCAGCGGCGTCAGCAGGCTGCCGACGGCGTCGCTGATCTTGCTGCCGGTCAGGGAGTTCGTGGCAGCGACTTCGCCGATCGTCCCGGTGACGCCGTCGCCCCAGGTGACCGCACCCACCCCCGTGTTGGTAGCGCTGTTCCAGTTTTCTGAGCCAATCATGTAGTGGCCATTGGCCAGGGATACGGCTGCGCCGGACCCCACTCGATCATTGCTGCGCACCCCCACCAGCGAGTTCGCCGACGAGACGATGCCGGTCGTTCCACTACTGCCGTTGCCCCAGGTTGCGGCGCCGATCGCGCTGGTCGTGGCCGTGCTGAGTCCGGGCGATCGCACGACGTAATGGCCGGTGGCGAGACGAACCGCGCCGGTGCCGACGACGTCGTTGCTGCGTACGCCGACGAGCGCATTCGCTGCCGAGATCGCACCAATGGCTCCGAATGTTCCGTCGCCCCAAACTGCCGCGCCGGCGTTGGTCGCGGCCGGGCCGTTGTCCCAACTCGGCGCGAGAATCAGATAATTGCCGACACCTACTTCGATCACGGAACTCTGAGAGAAGTCGCCGGCTCGAGTACCGACCAATGCATTGGCTGCCGTCAGCGCCCCGACACTGCTCCCGTCAGCATTGGCCCAACGCAGAGCGCCCGCATTGAATTCTGCGCCGTTGTCCCAATCGTCCGAACCGACCAGATAGTGGCCATTGCTCAGCGCCAGAAACTTGAAGCCGACGTGGTCGCCCGGCGAAGTGCCGACGATTGAATTGGCGGTGCTGACGACACCGTTGGTCCCCGTACTGCCGTTGCCCCAGGTGACGGCCCCGGCGCCGCCCGCTGCGCCATTACTCCAACCTGCGCTCAAGACGGCGTAGTGGCCGTTGGCCAGGGTGCGAAGCGATGCGCCGACTGCATCCGACTGGTTGCTGCCGACCAGCGAGTTGCTGACGCTGACCACCCCGGTACGGCCGCTGGCACCATTGCACCAAGTGGCCGCGCCAGCTTCGAGCGTGCCGCCATTCGCCCATCGCGATGAGCCCACGACGTAGTTGCCGTTCGGAAGAGCGAGCACGTCGGTTCCAACCAGGTCGGCCCCTTGGCTGCCAGTCAGTGAATTCGCACTCGTCACCGGGCCAACGCAGCCGATGTTGCCATTGCACCAGGTGGCTGCGCCGACGCCATCGATGCCTGTCGTCGGGTTCGTCCACAGTGGCGACTGAACGACATAGTGCCCTTGCGTCAATCCGGTGACGCCATCAAGGCCAACGAAGTCACCATCGCTGCCGCCGACCAGGGAGTTGGCGGCCGAGACGGTACCAATTACGCCGGTCTGGCCACTGCCCCAGGTCACGGCGCCGGCATTGGTGATGCCGGCGATCACGGCGTTGGGACTGACGACCACATAGTTGCCGTTGACGAGCACGATCACGTTGCCGACGCCAACGCGGCTCTCGGCAGCATTTCCGATGAGCGAATTGGCGGCCGACACGACGCCGTTGAGCCCGCTTCGGCCATCGACAAAGGTGACTGCCCCGACTCTCGGTGCTCCGGCGTTCTGCCAGTTGATGCTCTTGATCAGGAAATTCCCGCTGGGCAACACCGTGATGCCCTCCTGTCCCACAAAGTCGTTCGGCGTACCACCGGTGACGACGCTGATCTGGGTGCCATCCGGGCGCAACAAGTAGACGGCGCCGACGGTGTTCCAGGTTGGATCGACGACCACCAGATTGCCATTCGGCAGGATCACCACGCGGTCACCGAACTTGCCACTGCCCAGAGGGCCGTTGATGACGGTTTGCGGTGCCGCCCCGAACGCCATCGGGATCAGGGCCAGCGAGGCCGTCAGTGCGAACAGCACGCGCCAGCCCAGGGACGCGGTGGAAGATTCGTTGCGCATCGCGGCACTCCTGTTGCGAACAGTGTCGCGACGATAGCCCGGCACTGGCGCCGACACCACCGACGAAGGACAGGCCGTCACTGAGTGATCGTCTTTCGCCCTACTGCATGCGCCGCAGCACAACGCCCGGCACCATCGTCAAGTCTTCGGGAATGACGCCGCTGTCGAGTCGCAAGGGCGATTCATGATGCACGCCGATGGCACGATCGCGGCCTTCGCGCTTGGCGAGCAACATGGCGCGGTCGGCGATCTGCAGCAGGGTCGAGACCTCGGCGTCCCGCCAGGGCCCCGCGACCCAGCCGACCGACACCGACAGCTGCAAGGTCGGCAGTGCATCGACTCGGGTGTCGCGGGTCGCTGCGAGGCCGCGCTGGATCAGCGATGCCGTCGCCAACTCATCGCTCTGGCTGACGATCAGGAATTCCTCGCCGCCCCAGCGCACCAGTGTGTCCGTCGCGCCGAGCACCGAGCGCCAGGCTTGCGCAATCGCGATCAGTGCTTGGTCACCGACGTCGTGACCGTGATTGTCGTTGATCGACTTGAAACGGTCGGCATCGATCAACATCAGTGAAAACGATTCGGCATTCGCGGCGCGCTGCAGCAGCATCGGCATCAACTGCAGATGAAAGTATCGGCGATTGCGGGCGCGCGTCAGCACGTCGGTGTCGGCGGCTTCGGCGAGCTCGCGGTTGGCCCGCTCGATCTCGGCGTGTTGGGCCCGCAGCAGATGTTCACCACGACGCTTCATCAGCATCCGGCTGAGCAAGGCAAGCACCAGCAAGGCCACGCTCACCAGCGCCACCGCGAGCAACAGCCGAATCGAGCGTTGCTGCGAAGCCTGCTGTTCCAGCGCGCCGATGCGCATTTTCTGCGCGCTCAATTCGGCTTCCTGGCGATGCGCTTCGAACTCGCTCTCGATACGCGCGGCTTCGCGGCGCACTTCGGCATCGCGCATCGCACCGATGATGCCGGTCGCTTCCAGTTGCATCTGGTAGGCCTCGGCATGGCGTCCGGTCGCCGACAGGTCGCCGGCCAATTCCTGCAGGGTGTCGCGCAGGTCACGCAGACGGCCTTGGCGACGTGCATATGCCAAAGCCTCGCGACCGAGGGTCACGGATTCCTCCGTGCGCTGCTGCGAACGTCGGACCGCGGCGAGCACGCGCAGCGCCGAGACATTCGGCGATGCCGCAGGTTGCCGCTTGGACGCCGCCAGCGAGCCCAGCGACTGCGCCTCGGCTTCGGCCATGTCGTGCTTGCGCAGCGCAAGTTCTGCCAGACCGCTGCGCGCGATCACTTCCGCCGTCGGGTCGTCGGTGTGCTGGCTCAGCGACAGCGCCTGATCGAGCGGCGGACGCGCGGCGTCGAGATCGCCCAGTTTCACCAGGGTAGTGCCGACATTGGCCAGCGCCGGGCCTTCGCCGGAGGGGTCGCCGACGCGACGATAGGCCTCGGCCGCGCGTTCGAAATAGTCGAGCGAGGCGCGCAATTCATCCTGATGCACCAGCAGCAGGCCGATCGTGTTCGCGGCCACCGCCACGCCCCGCGCATCGTCGCGACGTTGGCTGATATCGAGGATGTCGCGATTCAATTTCAGCGACAGGTCGTAGTCGCCGCGGTCACGCGCGATCAAGGACAGGTACGACAGGTTCTTGACTGCTTCGCCCTCGCGACCGAGGCGCTGGTTGGTCGTCAGCGCCTGTTCCAGCATCGGCATCGCGCGCTCGGGATGGCCTTGCCGCCACAACATCGCGGCGTGGCTGTTCAGCACGATCGCGACCAGCCCTTCGTCCTTGGCACGTTCGGCCAATGCCGTCGCGCGCTCGAAGGCCGCCTCGGCGTCGTCGATCCGGTTCAGGTCGCGCAACCAGCGCGCGCGCAGCACGACCACGCGGGCTTCGGTGGCCGGGTCGGTGCCATGCGCGAGACTCGCTTCGATCCTCTTCAGCAGCGCGTCGCCCTCGTCGAGCTTGCGCGCCTTCAGCAGCGCGTCCGCCCAGGTCAACTGGGCGTACACCATGAGACCACGATCGGCGATGGCTTCGGCGCGGTCGTAGGCCTGCCTGGCCATCTCCGCAGCGGCAGTCAGGTCGCGTGTTCCGGCGGCTTCGGCTTCGACGATCAGCGCGCGGATCGACTCGGCCGGCTCGGCGGATGCCGAGCGTGCCAGGGCCGCAGTACCCGACGCCGCCAGCAGCAGGCCGACCAGTGCGCCACGTCGCAACCGGTGCATGCACGTTTCTCCCATGGAGGTAGGGGCCGATTCTGGAGTGCGCTCGTGCGTGTGTCGATGGCCGTCGTGCATTGCGACGCCGCTTGCGCCAATGGCACATTGCGAATAAAAACATTCTTTGCCATTGCGGAGGGAACATGGCCAGAAAGGAAACCGGGGACATCGCGGCCGGTCGGCTGATGCCGGCACAACTCGCGACGAATTTTTCCGACGTGGCGCCGCCGCTCGATCGGCAACGCGCACTGATCGAGGCCAGTCGTTGTCACTTCTGCTACGACGCGCCCTGCATCCAGGCCTGCCCGACGGCGATCGACATCCCGGGCTTCATCCGCGCCATCAGCACCGACAATCTCGTCGGTGCGGCGAGCAAGATCCTCGACGCCAACATTTTCGGTGGCCAGTGCGCGCGTGTCTGCCCGACCGAGATCCTGTGCGAAGGCGAATGCGTGCGCAATGATCCGGAAGACAAGCCGGTCGAGATCGGCGCGCTTCAGCGGTACGCGACCGACTGGGTGTTCGAGCAGGACGTGCAGCTGTTCACGCGCGCCGAACGCACCGGCAAGCGCATCGCCGTGGTGGGCGCGGGTCCGGCCGGGCTGGCTTGCGCGCATGCGCTGGCACTGCGCGGGCACGAGGTCGAAGTATTCGAGGCGCGCCCGAAGCCGGGGGGTCTCAACGAATACGGGATCGCGGCCTACAAGGTCGTCGATTTCTCGCAGCGTGAAGTCGAGTGGTTGCTGTCGATCGGCGGCATCCGCGTGCAATACGGCAAGGCGCTCGGGCGCGACCTGCAATTGTCGCAACTGCGCCGCGAATACGATGCCGTCTTCCTCGGGCTTGGCCTTGCCGGCGTGAACGCGCTCGGCATCGCCGATGAATCGCTGCCCGGCGTGCGTGATGCGGTCGACTTCATCGCCGAACTGCGTCAGGTCGCGGACAAGGCGGCGTTGCCGGTCGGGCGACGCGTGGTGGTGATCGGAGGCGGCAACACCGCGATCGACGCGGCCGTGCAGAGCAAGCGGCTCGGCGCCGAACGCGTGACCCTGGTCTATCGCCGTGGCGCCGACGCGATGAGCGCGACCGACCACGAACAGGCGTTCGCGCAGTCCGAAGGCGTGCACGTGATTCATTACGCGCAGCCGACCGAACTGATCGAACGCCATGGCGTGGTCGCCGGCATCCGCTTCGAACACACGCGCATCGACGCCGGAAAGCTGATCGGTTGCGGCGAATTCTTCGACCTCGATGCCGATGTCGTGCTCAAGGCGATCGGACAGGTGATGCGCAGCGACGGACTGTCCGAAGCAGGCGTCGAACTGTTGCGCCTGCACAAGGGCCGCATCGCCGTCGACGCGAACTTCGCGACCAGTCTCGCCGGCGTCTATGCCGGTGGCGACTGCGTCGGCGGCAAGACCGATCTCACCGTGCAATCGGTGGCGGATGGCAAGCATGCCGCCGCCGCGATCCATGCCCATCTGACCCAGGCCTGAGGAACGTCACATGGCCGATCTATCGTGCAATTTCGTCGGCGTGACATCGCCGAATCCGTTTTGGCTGGCGTCCGCGCCGCCCACCGACAAGGCCTACAACGTCATCCGCGCCTTCGAGGCCGGATGGGGTGGCGTGGTCTGGAAGACGCTCGGGCTCGACCCGCCGGTGGTCAACGTGAGTTCGCGCTACGGCGCCGTGCAATGGAACGGCCAGCGCATGGCCGGTCTGAACAACATCGAGCTGATTTCCGACCGTCCGCTCCGCACCAACCTCGACGAGATTCGCGAGGTGAAACGGGCGTGGCCGGATCGCGCGATGATCGTGTCGCTGATGGTGCCCTGCGACGAGGCGAGCTGGAAATACATCCTGCCGATGGTCGAAGACACCGGTGCCGATGCGGTCGAGCTGAATTTCGGTTGTCCGCACGGCATGAGCGAACGCGGCATGGGCGCGGCGGTCGGGCAGGTGCCCGAATACATCGAGATGGTCGCGCGCTGGGTGAAGCAACACTCGAAGCTGCCCTGCATCGTCAAGCTGACGCCGAACATCACCGACATCCGCTGGCCGGCGCGTGCGGCGCACAAGGGCGGCACCGATGCGGTGTCGCTGATCAACACGATCAATTCGATCACCACGATCGACCTCGATCTGATGGCGCCGACCCCGACCGTCGACGGCAAGGGCACGCATGGCGGTTACTGCGGACCGGCGGTACGCCCGATCGCATTGAACATGGTCGCCGAGATCGCGCGCGATCCGCAGACGGCGGGTCTGCCGATCAGCGCCATCGGCGGCATCGGCACCTGGCGCGACGCCGCCGAATTCATCGCGCTCGGCGCCGGCAACGTGCAGGTCTGCACCGCAGCGATGCATTACGGCTTCCGCATCGTCGAGGACATGATCAGCGGCTTGTCGAACTGGATGGACAGCAAGGGCTACAAGACCATCGAGGACTTCCGCGGCCGCGCCACGAAGAACGTCACCGACTGGAAATTCCTGAACCTGAAGTACGACATCAAGGCGCGCATCAACCAGGATCTGTGCATCCAGTGCGGGCTCTGCCACATCGCCTGCGAGGACACCGCGCATCAGGCGATCCTGCGCGAGAAGGACGGCAAGCGCCATTTCGAGGTGGTCGACGCTGAATGCGTCGGCTGCAACCTGTGCATGCACGTCTGCCCGGTCGACGACTGCATCACGATGGAACGCGTCGACGATGGTTCGTTCCAGAACTGGACCACGCACCCGAACAATCCGATGGCGGAGAAGGCCTGATGCGGTCGAAGGCGATGGACTACGACAGGGCGCCGCCGGTCAGTCTGGATCTGATCAACCAGGATCTGATGCCGACCGCGAAGAACGACCGGACCTGGACCTGGTACCACTACACCGCGTTGTGGATCGGCATGGTGATGTGTATCCCGTCCTACACGCTGGCGGCTGGCCTGATCGACCAGGGCATGTCGCCCTGGCAAGCGGTGTCGACCGTGCTGCTCGGCAATGCCATCGTGCTGGTGCCGATGTTGCTGATCGGCCATGCCGGGGCGAAGTACGGCATTCCCTATGCGGTGCTGGTGCGTTCATCGTTCGGCACGCAGGGCGCCAAGGTGCCGGCGCTGTTGCGCGCCATCGTGGCCTGCGGCTGGTACGGCATCCAGACCTGGTTCGGCGGTCTGGCGATCTACACGCTGGTCAACATTCTCGCGTTCGATGCGCTGAAGGGTGCACCTTTGCCCTGGTTCGGCATCGACGCCGGACAGCTCGGCTGCTTCGTCGGGTTCTGGTTGCTGCAGCTGTATTTCGTCGTGCACGGGACGGAATCGATCCGCTGGCTGGAATCGATTTCCGCGCCGATCAAGATCGTGATCTGCGCGCTGGTGGTGTGGTGGGCATTGAATGCCACCGGAGGCTTCTCCGAGATCATGGCCGCACCCTCGCAGTTCGAGCCGGGCGGCAAAAAGGAAGGCCTGTTCTGGCACACGTTCTGGCCGTCGCTCACGGCGATGGTCGGGTTCTGGGCGACGCTGGCACTGAATATTCCGGACTTCACGCGATTCGCGCGTTCGCAGCGTGACCAACTGGTGGGCCAGAGCATCGGTCTGCCCTTGCCGATGGCCCTGCTTGCGCTGATGTCGGTGATCGTCACGGCGGCGACGGTGGTGCTGTTCGGCAGCGCGATCTGGGACCCGGTCGAGCTCGCCGGCCGCTTTTCCGGCCTCGCCGTCGTGCTGGCGCTGTTCTTCCTGACCCTGGACACGATGTGCTGCAACCTGGCGGCCAATCTCGTGGGTACGGCCTACGATTTCTCGAACCTGTCGCCGCGCCGCATCAGCTATCGGGCCGGCGCGCTGATCACGGCCGGCATCGCCCTGCTGGCGATGCCCTGGAAGATCTTGGCCAGCACCGACGGCTACATCTTCACCTGGCTGATCGGCTATTCGGCCCTGCTCGGCCCGGTCGCCGGCATCATGCTCGTCGACTACTTCATGATCCGTCGCATGCAGCTGGATACCGAAGAGCTCTACAAGGAAGGCGGCCGCTACAGCTATCGCGGCGGCTGGAATCCGGTCGCTTTCCTCGCATTGATTCTCGGCGTGCTGCCGAACCTGCCCGGCTTCCTGCACGCTGCCGGATTCGTCGAAACGGTGCCTGCGATCTTCGACGCGATCTACGCGTATGCATGGTTCGTCGGTCTGTTTGTCGCTGCGGCAATCTATCTTCTGTTTTCGAAGCGAGAGAAATGATGGACACCCTGATTCGTGGCGGCACCCTGATCGATGCCGAACTGAGCGTGCGCGGCGACCTGCTGATCCGCGATGGCGTGATCGCCGTGGTCGGCGAAGACCTCGAGGCACCGAATGGCGCGCAAGTGATCGATGCCGGTGGCCAGTACGTGATGCCGGGCGGCATCGATCCGCACACGCACATGGAACTGCCGTTCATGGGCACGGTGGCCTCCGACGACTTCTACTCGGGCACCGCGGCGGGTCTGGCCGGCGGCACCACCAGCATCATCGACTTCGTCATTCCGAATCCGCAGCAGTCGCTGCTGGCGGCGTTCCGTGAATGGCGCGGATGGGCCGAGAAAGCCGCCGGTGATTACTCCTTCCACGTCGCGGTGACTTGGTGGGACGATTCGGTGCATCGCGAGATGGGTGAGCTCGCCACGCTACACGGCGTGTCCAGCTTCAAGCACTTCATGGCCTACAAGAACGCCATCATGTGCGACGACGAAGTGCTGGTGAACAGCTTCACGCGTTGCCTCGAACTCGGCGCCTTGCCGACCGTGCATGCGGAGAATGGCGAACTGGTGTTTCGCCTGCAGAAGCAGTTGCTGGCGCGTGGCATCACGGGGCCGGAGGGGCATCCGTTGTCGCGGCCGCCATCGGTCGAAGGCGAAGCCGCGAACCGCGCCATCCGCATCGCCGAAGTGCTCGGCGCGCCGCTGTACATCGTGCACAACTCGGCGCGGCAGTCGCTCGAAGCCATCGTGCGTGCGCGCAACGAAGGTCAGCGCGTGTTCGGCGAGGTCCTGGCTGGACATCTGGTCATCGACGACTCGGTCTATCGCGACAGCGATTTCACTCGTGCCGCCGCACACGTCATGAGCCCGCCGTTCCGCGCACCCGAGCACCAGAAGGCGCTGTGGCAAGGCCTGCAGGCCGGGCATTTGCACACGACCGCGACCGACCATTGCTGCTTCTGCGCGCCGCAAAAAGCAGCGGGCAAGGACGACTTCACCAAGATTCCGAATGGCTGCGGCGGCATCGAGGACCGCATGTCGGTGCTCTGGCATTACGGCGTGAACAGCGGCAAGTTGACCCCGAACGAATTCGTCAAGGTGACCAGTACGAACGCGGCACAGATCTTCAACCTGTACCCGAAGAAGGGCTCGCTGCGCATCGGCGCCGATGCCGACCTGGTGGTCTGGGACCCGAACGGCTCGCGCACGATCTCGGCGAAGACCCACCACCAGAACGTCGACTACAACATCTTCGAAGGCCGTACCGTCCAGGGCATCGCCACGCACACCTTCACCCGCGGCCACCTCGCCTGGATCCACGGCGACCTCCGCGCCCAACGCGGCCACGGCCGCTACGTCCCGCGCCCGTTGGGTGGCACCTATTACGAGGCGGTGCGCAAGCGAACACCGTGAACGGGTAGGCGCTCGTCAACCGATCCGGATCGTCCGCGTTGTGGGTGTTCGAAGCCGACCGAAGGCCAAGGTCGCTTCGTCATCCCACAATCGGAGAAACGATCATGTTCAATAAGACCTTGTTGGCGTTGGCGCTGGCCGCCGCGTCCCTGACGGCCAGCGCGCTGACGTTCGAGCGCACGACCACGATCAGCGATGACTTCAATGGCCGCGCCATCATCCAGTCGGCGGGTGCGCTCGGCGAAGACAGCGGCAGCCGCGTCGCGGAAGCCCGCTTCACCAACTTCCATCCGCGCGCCGAGACCCGCTTCGTCGATGGCACCGTCTCGCGCGAAGTGGTGCGCGACGGAGAATTGGTGACCGTGACCTACGATGGCGCGATCACCCTGTCCGGAAATGCCGGCGGCAACAACGGCAACGGCAATTCGCAGCAGGTCACGATCAGCTTCGTCGATCTGAAGATCGTGAAGAATGCCGAGGAAGGCCCGGACCTGTCGGGCCAGCTGGTCGTCAACGGACAGACCCTCGATGCCGCCACGGCGCCCGCGCAGGTGCGTGCGGTGCTGCTCGGGCTGCTGCGCTTCTTCCGCGTCTGACGACGTCGCGCCGGGCGCGGCAGAGACCGCCGCCCGGCGTCCCGATCCGGCGTCAATGCGTCGGATCGGACTCCTCGAAGTTTGCGTACAACAGCTCATCGTCGGTCCATGCGCCGCGATACATCTCCACGGTGCTGGCGACATCGCGCAGGACCCTGGCGCTGTCGGCGACATTGCTGACGCCGAGCGCGCGACCGCGCACCGGTGGTTCGGGATCGGTCAATTCCGGATTCGAGAAGTACGGCACTTGATGGCAGGGCGGGGTGCCGCCGCACAGCCCGATGTTGGCCATCACGGTCACGAATCCCTCGGGATAGCCCGCGGCGCTGTCGACATATCCGATATGGCCCTGAGCCCAGGCATAGGCGCCGCCACTCGGGCCGCTGCCGCCATGGTCGAGACCCATCACGTGACCGACTTCGTGCGCAAACGTGTAGTAGTTCAGACCGTAGCTGCGCGTGACCAGCGCGAACGCGAAGGGCGCATTGTCGACGCTGACGGTATTCGGCATGTAGGCACGGCCGCTGAAGTCGCTGTGTTCCACCAGCAGAACCACGATGTCGGCGCCGGCCGCATCGCGCGCCTGGGCAACGCTGGCGTCATTGGCGAATTGCTGGAGCAGGACGGCGCTGTCGATGCCGTCGTCGTAGCCGACGTAATGCAGGCCGGCCAGCGTGAACTGGATGTCGGACGCCACGCTGCTCGCGTAGATGGTGTTCAATTGTCCGACCATGAATTGCGCCGCCGAGGCCAGGTCGGAGGTGCTGCCCGATGCGGTCGCCACTGCACCCGTGTAAGCCACGAGGATGCGGATGTCGATCGCCTGGCTCAGCGATTTCGGTGGCGCCGGTTGCGTCGGCGAATGGGTCTGGATGCGCGGTGCGGGGGTCTCGACATCGCGGTGCGTGTCGAAGCGGCTGCTCAGCGACAGCACGGTCCGACCGCGTTCCGACGACAGGACGTAGTGGTCAAGTCCGACGTGGAAGTCGCCGTGCAGTCGGCCACCCTGCGTCGTCAAGGTCACCGGCTTGCCGCCGGCGCGGCCATGCCAGGTCAAGCCGCCGTCGTGCACTTGCTGGTCGAGCCGGTCGGCCTGGATCGGTGCGTGGCCGGGCAGGTTCAAGGTCAGTGTGTGGGCAGCGGCGAGATCGAGCCCGGGATCGACGGTGACGACCCACGCACGCTCTTGCGTGAGCGAGGATTTCGCCGCTTCCGCGTTGATCGTGAACAGTGCGGTCGCCGATGCCGAGATCGTTCCTGCGGACGCGAGCAGGGCCAAGATCAAGGACTGCAGTGGACGGTTCATGGTCGTTGCCTCCGATGAAGGTCGCGAACACGATGCAACACATCGCGTGCCACTCATCGGGCAGAAAAAAATATTCTCGAATCAATGACTTGAGTTGTCCTTTCGGCCGCCTGAACGGGCGCCTTGCATGCCGGCCGACAGGGCTTCCTTCAATTTGCAGCCGCTGCAGCCGCGAGGTAACGGTCAAGGCTGGCCTGGGCGGCCGGGCGCGTGGCGCCACCGTAGATCTGCTGAAACAGCGCGACGGCTTCTCGCTGTGCCGTTACGGCGTCGTCGTGGCGAGACAACGCGAACAAGGCCGCCGCACGGGATTCCAGGGCCTGCGCCTGTTCGTCATGGGAATTGGGGAATCGTTCGCGCAGCTCGGCGAGCGCGAGGTCGGCTTCGGCCAGAGCAGCTGCGCCATTGCCGCGCAGGGCGTCGGCGCCTGCGCGATTGGCGCGGATGGTCGCGCACATCAGGTTGTTGGTCGCACCGGTTTCGCGACATTGGGCATAGGCTTCCTCGAATGTCGCGAACGCCAAGCCGACTTCGCCGCGACGTCGTTGACTTTCGCCGAGTTGGCGAAGGGCACCGAGGAGACTGGTGTCGGTGTCGCCATTGCGACGGAGCATCGCGATCGCATCCGTCAGCATCTGCTCGCCCTGCGGCCAGTCGCCTTTCTGCACGTACTGCCAGCCATGGCTGGCCAGGGCGCCGGCCAGCCAGGGATGATCTGCGGGAAGATTCTTGCGCGCGATCTCGAGCCGCCGCGCGCCGACGGCGAACTCTTCGTCGAACGCGCCACGGTGCGCGAGCACCTGTTCAAGGCTGGACAACAGCATCGCCAGCGGCGCCGCATTCTTGCCCTGATTGGCCTCGGTGAGCGCAACGACCTCGCGGATCAGCGGCTCGGCCTCGTCATATTGTTCCTGGTCGATCAGCAGGATCGACAGGTTGTACAGCGCTGCCAGATGCACGGTGCTGCCACTGCGATGCTTGGACAGCAGGTCGGCGGCACGCCGCGTGTTCGCCGTGGCGGTCACGAGGTCGCCTTCGCCGCGCTGGACGGCCGCCATCGAACTCAGGGCGTTGGCGAGCGCTTCCGGGTCGGTCTCGGCGCTCTGTTCGAGAATGCCGATGGCGCGCTGAAGCCGCTGCTTGCTGCCGTCGTCGCGACCGCGGAAATGTGCCACCACCGAGAGGTTCAACAGCGACTCGGCGACCGCGGGATGGTCAGGCCCGTGGGTCTTCTCCGCGAGCGCGAGCGCACGCTTGAACAGCGTTTCGGCCTCGTCGAACCGGCCCTGGTTGGCGAGGATCTCGCCGAAGTCATCGAGCAGGTCGACGCGCAGGCTGGGGTCGTCGACCAGTTCGGTGTCGATGCGCTTCAGTGCATCCTCGAAGGCTTCGGTCATCGTCAAGGCACCGCGTTCGTCACGGCGCAGCGGATCCTCCTGCTGGAAGACCGACATCAGGAACTCCTTGACGCGCTTCGTCCGCGCACCGAGTTCCGTCGCACGCAGCAGATGTGCTTCGGCGCGTTGTGCCTCGGCATCGGCGCGATGCGCCTGCGCACGGGCGAGGTCGGCTTGCCAGAGCGCGAAGCCGAGGCCGCTGACCAGCGCCATCACACTCACCAGTGCCGCAGCCACCCCGCCACGATGACGCCGCACGAACTTGCCGACGCGATAGCTCAAGGTATCCGGTCGGGCGGCGATCGGATGGCCATCGAGGTATCGGCGCAGATCGTCCGCCAACGCGGCCGCCGAGGCATAGCGACGGTCGGGCTCCAGCGCGAGCGCCTTGAGCGTGATCGTGTCGAGGTCGCCGGCCAGCGCGCGCAGGCGAATGCTGGTCTGCCCCTGTGTTCCGGAGGCGCTCGGTGCCACCGGCGAGACCTGCACTGCCTGATGCAAAGTCGCGAGGGTGCCGTCACGCCGTGCTTGCGGCAGGGTGTCGGTGAGTAGCTCGTAGAGCATCAATCCGAGCGCATACACATCGGTGGTGATGCCGACCGGCTCGCCGGCCAGCTGTTCGGGAGTCGCGTAAGCCGGCGACAGCAGTCGCACGCCGGTGCCAGTGAGCGCGCTGGTCTCGTCCTGATCGAGCAGCTTGGCGATGCCGAAGTCGAGCAGGCGCGGGGCGCCGTCCATGGTGACCAGCACGTTCGACGGCTTCAGGTCGCGATGCACGATCAGGCGCCGATGCGCATAGTCCACCGCATCGCAGACGGCGAGCAGCAGTTCGATGCGCGAGCGGAGCCCGAGCGAGCGGCCGCGCGCGAACTCGGTGATCGGAATGCCGTCGACCAGCTCCATCGCGAACCAGGGCAGCCCGTCGCCACTGAGACCGCCATCGATCATGCGCGCGATGCCCGGATGTTCGAGGCGCGCCAGAATGCGCCGCTCCTGCACGAACCGGCGCACGATGTCCTCGGAGTCGAGACCGCGGCGCAGCAGCTTCAGCGCGACGATCTGATTGAAGCCGTCGGCATCGCGAACGGCACGATAGACATCGCCCATGCCGCCGCGACCGATGCGTTCAACCAGCCGATAGGAGCCGATGCGTTCGTTGCTGCGGTCGAGCCGCGCATGTTCCGACTCGTGTTCGACCACCGCGGTCAGCGGCGCGGCGCGATCGAGCAAGCCCTGCGCGGCATCGGCCGCAAGCAGGGCGCGCACTTCGGCCGCCAGCGCCGGGGACGTCTCGGCCAACGCCTGCAGTGCCTCTGCGCAGGCCTCGGTCGAGAGTTCCGACAACCGCTCGAATTCCTGCAATGCGCGGCGTGCGTCGACGCCGGATTCAGGCGCTGGCATCGGCGCCGCCCGCCAGTTGTCGATGCAGGAATGCGCGCGCCGTGCGCCAGCGACGTTTCAGGGTCCGCTCCGAGGTGCCCAGCAGCGGCGCGATCTGATCCAGCGGCAAGCCGGCGAAATAGCGCAGTTCGACCAGTTGCACCGCCTCCGGATCGATCGCTTCGAGTGCCGCCAGGGCGCGGTCGAGCTCGAACAGCTGGCCATCGTCGGACAGGTCGGCGGCATCGTGAAGCAAGGTGTCGAGCGCGGTGATGTCGAGGCCGCCGCCGCGCTTCTCGGCGTGCTCCCGGCGCATGCGATCGATCGTGATCTGGCGCATCGCACGTGCCGCGATCGCGAAGAAGTGCGCGCGCGAATTCATCTCGACATGCTCCGCGGCGGCGAGACGCATCCACGCCTCATGCACCAGCGAGGTTGCGCGCTGCGGATCCTTGCCTGGACTGGCGCGCGGCGATGTCGTGCAGATCGGTGTAGATGCGCTTGAAGACGCGATCGGCGGCGACGCGATCGCCGGCAAACGCCTGCCCCAGCCACTCTGTGATTTCACCCATGCATGCGCTCCCGGACCGGGCCGATGTTGCCATGGGTCCGCCGAAGGCGAATGCCGGCCTGCGTCACCGATCATCAAATGCACGTCGATCCTGATGCCATCGCCAACCTCCGTTGACTGCGCACACGAAGCCGCGGGGGAAACCGGGCCACGACATCGCTACACTGCGCGGGCGAAGTCGGCCAGACCGTCGCGGTGCGCAAGCATCGAGGAAAGTCCGGGCTGCACAGGGCAGGGTGCCAGATAACGTCTGGGCGGCGAGAGCCGACGGAAAGTGCCACAGAGAACAGACCGCCGAACGGCGCCGCGAGGCGCGCGTGGCAAGGGTGAAACGGTGCGGTAAGAGCGCACCGCGCGCGGGGTCAACGCCGCGTGGCATGGCAAACCCCATCCGCAGCAAGATCAAATAGGGGAACGATACGGCGGCCCGTCGTGTTCCCGGGTAGATCGCTTGAGGTACGTGGTGACACGTTGCCCAGAGGAATGACGGTCCACGACAGGACCCGGCTTATCGGCCGGCTTCGCACTTCATCCCAAAGGAGCGGCCTTCAGCCGCTCCTTCTTTTTTTGGCCGCAAAAATTCCCTGCCACAGTTCTTGACGCCCTCTTCTCACGGGTCTAAGGTGGGTTCCCGTGAGAAAAACGGGAATTCCGTGGGTTTTAGTGGGCCGATATGTTCCAGGGCGAGACTGCCATCACGATCGACGACAAGGGCCGGATGTCCATTCCGACGGCCCATCGCGAGCTGATTGCGTCGCAGTGCGGGAATCGCCTGGTCTTCACCTACAACCCGTTCGAGCAGGGCTGCCTGTGGTTGTTGCCGGTGCGCGACTGGGAAAAGGTCCGCGACGAAGTGAACAGCCTCAGCCGCACCGTGGCCGCCCATCGCAATCTTCAATTGAAGCTGGTCGGTGCGGCGATGCATGTCGATGTCGACGCCAATGGTCGTGTGCTGGTGCCGGCGAGCCAGCGCGGCGCGACCGGTCTCGGCAAGAACGCCGTGCTGCTCGGGATGGGATCGAAATTCGAGTTGTGGGCGGAAGAAGCGCATCAGCGCCAGATCGCGATGACGATCGGCGAGAGCGCGGTCACGCCCGAGATGTCGAAGCTGAGTTTGTGAACGGCGGCGCGATCAAACGCGACGTCGGACGGAAGGAAGGGCAGATGGGCGTGCACGTACCGGTGTTGCGGGACGAGACGCTCGCAGCGCTCGCGGTCCGGCCGGACGGGGTTTACCTCGACGGCACCTTCGGGCGCGGCGGGCATGCGGGCGAGATCCTCGCGCGGCTCGGACCGGCCGGTCGCCTGCTGGTGATGGACAAGGACCCGGAAGCGATCCGGGTCGCGGCCGAATGGGCTGCGCGTGATCCGCGTGTCGCGTATCGACACGACAGTTTCGCGACGCTGGCCGATTGGGACGCGACTGCGGCTGGACTCGACGGCGTGTTGCTCGATCTGGGCGTTTCTTCGCCACAAATCGACCAGCCCGAGCGCGGATTCAGTTTCCAGAATGACGGGCCGCTCGACATGCGCATGGACCCCACCCGGGGCGAGAGCGCGGCCGAGTGGATCGGCAGGGCCAGCGAGCGCGAGATTGCCGATGTGCTGTTCACGTTGGGCGAGGAGAAGCAGAGCCGGCGCATCGCCAAGTGCATCGTGGCGGCACGCCAGGTCGAGCCGATCACGCGGACCGCGCAATTGGCTGCGGTGGTGGCGAAGGCGCTCGGCGGTGGCGGCTGGATGGCGAAACATCCGGCGACGCGCACATTCCAGGCGCTGCGCATCGCGGTCAATCGCGAACTGCAGGACATCGAAGCCGGCCTCGACGGCGCGGCTTCGCGATTGAAGGCAGGTGGACGGCTGGCGGTGATCAGCTTCCATTCGCTCGAAGACCGCATCGTCAAGCGATTCATGCGTGGCGATGCCGAAAAAGTACCGGTGCGACGCGGCTTGCCGCCCGCACCGGAAGCCGTGCTGCGTTTCCGCGTGATCGGGAAATCCGTGACCGCCGGTGATGCGGAGTTGTCCGTCAATCCGCGCGCTCGCAGCGCGGTGTTGCGGACCGCGGAGCGGGTGCGATGAGCGACCGTGCTGCGGTGATGGCGATGTTGCTGGTTGCCTGTGTGGCCAGCGGCATCAGCGTCGTCAGTGCCAGGCAACAAGCCCGGCACGCGTTCATCGAGTTGTCGAAACTCGAGAACGAACGCGACGAATTGAATACGGAGTTTGGGCGACTGCAGCTCGAGCAGGCGACCTGGACCGACACAAATCGACTCGAGCAGATCGCCCGCGGGCAACTGGGCATGGTGTTTCCAGGACCTGCGGAAACCGTGGTGATCAGAAACTGAGGAAGCTGTGGCTGTGAGGGGGAAGAAGACTCACGCCAACACCCGGCAGGGCCGTCAACTGCCGGTGTGCCGCCGTGGTCCGTCGTTCGCGATGGGCGCGGATCGTCGTGCGTACCGGGAAACGGGACGCGCGCGCTTTCTGTTGTCCGCGATTCGCGCGTCGGAAGGCATGCATGCGTAACGTCCGCCCCGCCACCGTGATGCCGCGCCTGCGCCTGACGGTCGTGCTGGTCGCGCTGGCGCTGTGTGCGTTCACACTGGTCGCGCGTGCGTTCCAGATGCAGGTGATGAAGCGCGAGTTCTACCAGGACCAGGGCGATGCCCGCTTCCTGCGCGACATCGAAGTGCCGGCGTCGCGCGGGACCATCACCGACCGCAATGGCGAGCCGTTGGCGATCTCGACACCGATGGTTTCGCTGTGGCTGCATCCGGAGACCCTGCTCGAGAGTCCGCCCCGCGTGGCACAACTGGCGCAGGCGATGCAGCTCGACGCCAATGTGCTCGGTGCGCGCATCCACGAACGTCGTTCGCGCGAGTTCATGTATCTGGCGCGGCACCTGCCGCCGGACCAGGCCGAGCGCGTGCTGGCACTGAAGATCCCGGGCGTGCATGGCCAGCGCGAATACCGCCGCTTCTATCCGGGCGGAGAAGTGTTCGCCCACGTGCTCGGCGTCACCGATATCGACGACGCTGGCCAGGAGGGTCTGGAGCTGACCTACAACGCCCAGCTCGTCGGTACGCCCGGCGTGAAGCGCGTGATCAAGAACCGTCGCGGCGAGATCGTCGAAAACGTCGAGGAAGTGCGTGCCGCCGAGCCCGGCCACACGCTGACACTGACGCTCGATCGGCGCATCCAGTACCTCGCCTATCGCGAACTGAAGGCAGCGATGTTCGAGCACTCGGCGTCGAGTGGCTCGATGGTGATCCTCGACATCCCGAGCGGCGACGTTCTGGCGATGGTGAATTACCCGTCGTTCAATCCGAATGCGCGCAGCAATGGCGACATCGCCGCACGTCGCAATCGCGCGGTCACCGACCTGTTCGAGCCGGGCTCGGTGATCAAGGCGCTGACCGTGTCGGCCGGTCTCGAAAGCGGCAAGTTCACCAAGGACACGGTGATCGATACCAATCCCGGCACGTTGCTGGTGCGCAACCACATCGTGCGCGACGTCCACAACTACGGGCTGTGCGACCTGACGCGCCTGCTGACCAAGTCGAGCAATGTCGCTGCGACCAAGATCGCGCTCGAACTCGACAACGCGCATCTGTACGACATGTATCACCGCTTCGGCTTTGGCGAACTGACCGGCAGCGGCTTCCCCGGCGAAGCCCCCGGCGTGCTGCCCGAGCCGAATGGCTGGGGTCAGGTCGAGAAGGCGACACTGAGTTACGGCTACGGCCTCTCGGTGAATGCCCTGCAGCTGGCGCAGGCTTATGCCGCGCTCGCCGACGGTGGCCGCCTGCGTCCGCCGCGTTTCGTCCACGAAGCCGTCCATGCCGACGCGCGCAGCCTGCTCGACCCCGGCATCGCCCATGACGTGCTACTGATGCTCGAAACCGTGACCGGCCCGGGTGGCAGCGGCACGAAAGCGGCGGTGCCGAACTACCGCGTCGCCGGCAAGACCGGTACCGCGCGCCGCGCGGTCGCCGGAGGCTATGAAGGTCGCTACGTCAGTGTGTTCGCGGGTGTGGTGCCGGTCTCGCAGCCTCGCCTCGCGGCGGTCGTGGTGGTGAATGATCCGCGCGGCGGTGCTTACTACGGCGGTCTCGTCGCGGCACCGGTATTCGGTGCGGTGATGGACGATGCGATGCGACTGCTGAACGTGCCGCCGGACAATCTGCAGCCGCAGCTGCTGGCCGGCGACGTACCGACGCCCGCGCAGTTCGCCGAAGGGGTGATGCCATGAGCATGCGCCTCGCCGACCTGTTGCGCGGCGTGATCGCGATCGACGCGCGGCTGGATCGCGACATCGCCGAACTCTCGCTGGACTCGAAATCGATCGTGTCGGGCGCGGCTTTCGTCGCGTTGCGTGGCACGCAGCGCCATGGCATCGAGTTCGCGGCCGAAGCCGTTGCGCGCGGCGCCGCCATCGTGCTGGCCGAAGCGCCGCTACCGGACATCGCGCAGCTCGATGTGCCGGTCGTCGTGATCGATGACCTGCGCGGCCGCCTCGGCAACATCGCACACCGTTTCTACGGCCGCGCCAGCGAAAGCGTGCGCCTGATCGGCGTGACTGGCACCAATGGCAAGACCTCCAGCGTGCAGATGATCGCGCAGGCCTTGACCGACGCCGGCGAGCGCAGCGGCAGCATCGGCACGCTCGGCATCGGCCTGGTCGGTCAACTTGAAGCCGGCGAGCGCACCACGCCGGACGTGATCGCCGTGCATCGCGCGATCGCGCGCATGCGCGCGCAGGGCGCGGCCAGCATCGCCATGGAAGTCACCTCGCACGCGCTGGCGCAAGGGCGTGTGGATGCGCTCGATTTCGAAATCGCGGTCTTCACCAACCTGAGCCGCGATCATCTCGATTTTCACGGCAGCATGGAGGCCTATGGCGCGACCAAGGCGCAGCTGTTCGCTCGGCCGTCGCTGCGCACGGCGGTGATCAATGTCGATGATGAATTCGGTTCACGACTGGCGGATCGGCTGCGGAGCGGCATTCGCCTGATTCGCACGGGCGTGCAGCGCCAGGATGTCGAGATCCATGCCAGCGACGTGCAGACCGATGCTGCCGGTCTGTGCTTCACGCTCTGGATCGAAGCCGAGCGGCATGCCGTATCGACGCGCCTGATCGGTCGCTTCAATGTCTCGAACCTGCTCGGCGTGGCGGGCGTGCTGCACGCCCGCGGTTGGCAGGGCGCACGCATCGCCGCAGCATTGGCTGCGCTTGATCCGGTGCCAGGCCGCATGAGCCGATTGGGCGGCGACGGCCAGCAGCCGCTGGTCATCATCGACTACGCGCACACGCCTGACGCACTCGACAAGGCCTTGTCGACCTTGCGCGACCATGCTGCAGCGCGCTTGATCGTGGTGTTCGGCTGCGGCGGCGAGCGCGATGCCGGCAAGCGTCCGCAGATGGCCGCAATGGCCGAACGGAAAGCCGATGTCGTGATCATCACCGATGACAATCCGCGTGGCGAGAATGGCGACCTGATCATCGCCGACATTCGCGCCGGACTTGCGCGGCCCGACGCCGTGCAGGTCGAACGCGACCGCGCCCGCGCGATCGCCCGCGCGATCGGCATGGCGGCCGCCAACGATGTCGTGCTGATTGCCGGCAAGGGTCACGAGCCCTACCAGGAGGTCGATGGCGTCAAGCGTCCGTTCGACGACTTCCAGATTGCCGCCGCGCTGCTGAAGGAGGCTGCATGATCCGGATGTCGCTCGCCGAACTCGCGTCCCTGATCGGCGCCCGCCTGCACGGTGGCGATCGCGTGTTCGCGGGCGTCGTCGCCGATTCGCGCAAGCTCGAGTCTGGCCAGCTCTTCATCGCATTGCGCGGCGAACGCGTCGATGGCCATGACTTCGTTGCCGAGGTCGCGGCGCGGGGTGCCGCCGCGGCCGTCGTCGAGCGCGTGATTGATGCCGCCCTGCCGCAACTCGTGGTCGCGAACGTCGAGCAGGCGCTGGCCGCGATCGCGCGTGTCTGGCGCGCCCGGTGTCGCGCGACGGTGATCGCCATCACCGGCTCGAATGGCAAGACCACCCTGAAGACGCTGACCCATTCGATCCTGGCGCGTGCCGGTCGTTGCCACGTCAATCCCGGCAACCTGAACAACGAGATCGGTCTGCCGCTGTCCCTGTGCGCACTCGCCACCGATGCCGATTTCGCTGTCTGCGAGATGGGTGCGGGCAAGCCGGGCGACATCGCCTATCTCATGGGAATCGCCGCACCGCAGATCGGCATCGTGAACAACGTCGGCGCGGCGCATCTCGAGCGCCTGGGCAGCACGCGCGGCGTCGCCGAGACCAAGGGCGCGGTCTATGCCGGGCTGCCTTCCGACGGCATCGCCGTGATCAATGCCGACGACGACTTCGCGAGCTATTTCCGTGGACTGGCAGGCAAGCGTGCCATCGTCACCTTCGCGCTGGATCGTGCGGCCGATGTGCGCGGCCAGATCCTGGCCAGCGACACGGCCTCGCAACGTCTGGTCATCGACACCCGGGCCGGCAGCATCTCGCTCACGCTGTCCTTGACGGGTCGGCACAATGCGCTGAATGCGCTGGCCGCGACTGCGCTGGCGCTGGCCGCCGGGGCAACGCTGGATCAGGTCCGGCTCGGACTCGAAACCGCGCACGCGGTCAGCGGGCGCCTCGTGCGCAAGCCGCTCGTGATGGGCGCCACCTTGATCGACGACAGCTACAACGCCAATCCGGCGTCGATGCGCGCCGCCATCGATACCCTGCAACTGCAGCCGTCGCCGCGCTGGCTCGTCGTCGGTGACATGAAGGAACTCGGGTCTGAAGGCCCCACGCTGCATCACGGCATCGGCGCGTATGCGCGCGAGCGCGGCATCGAACGGCTGTACGCCGTGGGCGAGCTGTCCCGCGACGCCTGTGCGGGTTTCGGCGCGGCCGCGCGTCATTTCGACAGCCAGCAGCACCTGATCGACGCCTTGCGCGCCGAGCTGGGTGCAGGTGTGACGCTCTTGATCAAGGGTTCGCGCTCGTCGGCGATGGATCGCGTGGCGAACGCCATGCTCGCGAACGGCACGCCCTCCGGCAACGACACGGGAGGCAGCCATGCTGCTTGAGTTGTTCCAGTTGCTGAAGCCCTATATCAGCGGCTTCAATCTGTTCGGCTACCTCACCTTGCGCGCCATCCTCGCCGCGATCACGGCCCTGGTCGTGTCGCTGCTGATCGGTCCGCCGATGATCCGCAAGCTGGCCGCGTACAAGGTCGGTCAGACCATCCGCAACGACGGTCCGCAGTCGCATTTCTCGAAGGCCGGCACGCCGACGATGGGCGGTACCCTGATCCTGTTCGCCGTCGCGGCGGCCACGCTGCTGTGGGCCGACCTGCGCAATCGCTACATCTGGATCCTGCTGTTCGTCCTGTTGAGCTTCGGCCTGATCGGCTTCATCGACGACTACAAGAAGCTGGTTCTGAAAGACAGCCGCGGCTTGATCGCACGATACAAGTACGCCCTGCAATCGATCTTCGGGCTGGTCGCTGCACTGTGGCTTTACTGGAGCGCCGATGTGCCGGCCGCGACCACGCTGTACCTGCCGATACTCAAGAGCTTCGCTTGGCCGATGGGCATCGGCTTCGTCGTCGTCGCCTATTTCTGGATCGTCGGCTTCTCGAACGCGGTGAACCTGACCGACGGCCTGGATGGTCTGGCGATCATGCCGACGGTGCTCGTCTCGGCGGGTCTCGGCGTGTTCGCCTACGTCGCCGGTCACAGCGTGTTCGCGACCTACCTCGGCATCCCGTCGATTCCGGGTGCCGGCGAGATCGCGATCTTCTGCGCCGCGCTCGGCGGCGCCGGGCTCGGCTTCCTGTGGTTCAACACCTATCCGGCCCAGGTCTTCATGGGTGATGTCGGTGCGCTGTCGGTCGGCGCGGCGCTCGGTGCGGTTGCCATCATCACCCGACAGGAACTGGTGCTCGTGCTGATGGGCGGCATCTTCGTGATCGAGACCCTGTCGGTGATGATCCAGGTCGCCTCGTTCAAGCTCACCGGAAAGCGCGTGTTCCGGATGGCGCCGATCCATCACCACTTCGAGCTCAAGGGCTGGCCCGAGCCGCGCGTGATCGTGCGCTTCTGGATCATTTCGGTCGTGCTGGTGCTGCTCGGTCTCGCGACCTTGAAGGTGCGCTGAGCATGAGCTTCCTCACCACGCCCCTGCAGGCCCTGCGCCGCGACGAGATCCCGGGTCGATACGACCGCTGGCTCTTCGCCGCGGCCTTGGCGCTGGCGCTGTTCGGCGTGGTCATGGTCGCGTCGAGTTCGATCGCGATCGCCGAGAGCGAAGGCGGTTCGCCCTACCACTATCTGATCAAGCACCTGATCTTTCTCGCGATGGGTGCCGTGCTCGGCATCGGCTTCGCGTTGCTGCCGCTCGCGTGGATGGAGCGGCATGCGCGCCTGTTCCTGCTGCTCGCATTGCTGTTGCTGGTCGCCGTATTCCTGCCCGGCGTTGGCGTGCGCGTGAACGGTGCCAAGCGCTGGTTGCGCCTCGGCATCTCGAACTTCCAGGCGGTAGAGGCCGTGAAGTTGTTCGTGATCATCTGGCTGGCAAGTTACCTGGTGCGCTTCCGCGGCGAAGTGCAGCACGCCTTCAAGGGCACGATGAAGCCGCTGCTGGTGGCCGGCGCAGTGGTGCTGCTGCTGCTGAAGCAGCCGGACTTCGGTTCGGCCTCGCTGATTCTCGCGATCGTGCTCGGCATGATCTGGCTCGGCGGCGCGCGCGCGCGCGACCTGTTCGGCCTTGCCGCCGCGACCATGCCGGTGATGGCCTGGGCCGCGCTCAGCGAGTCCTATCGCGTGAAGCGCCTCACCTCGTTTCTGGATCCATGGAAGGATCCGTTCAACGACGGCTTCCAGTTGACCCAGGCGCTGATCGCGATCGGTCGCGGCGAATGGTTTGGCGTCGGCCTCGGTGGTTCGATCCAGAAGCTGTTCTATCTCCCGGAGGCGCATACCGACTTCATCCTCGCGGTCATCGCCGAGGAACTCGGCCTGTTCGGCGTGTGCCTCGTGGTCGGCTTGTTCGCCTTGTTGTGCGGGCGCCTGTTCGTGCTCGGCCGCCGCGCCGAGGAACGCGGGCTCGGCTTCGCCGCGTATGTGGCCTACGGCATCGCGGTGTGGCTGTCGGTACAGGCGACGGTATCGATTGGCGTGAACCTCGGCTTGTTGCCGACGAAGGGCTTGACCCTGCCGCTGATCTCTTCGGGCGGATCAAGCTTGCTGATGACTTGCGCTGCCATTGGTGTCGCGCTGCGCATCAGCTACGAGTTGACGCGTCACGATGCAGTCAGCGCCGTCACGCCGGATCCGGGGGTGCGCGATGACCGCTGAGCGCCCCGTGCTGGTCATGGCCGGAGGAACCGGCGGACATATCTTCCCGGGGCTCGCCGTCGCGCGTGCGCTGCAAGCGCAGTCGGTGCCGGTGGTCTGGCTGGGTTCGGCGCATGGACTTGAAAACCAGCTTGTACCCAAGGCCGGGATTACGCTCGACACATTGCGCATCAGCGCGCTGCGCGGCAAGGGCGCGCTGGCGCTGGTCGCGGCACCATGGCGGCTGGCGCGTGCGGTGATCGACGCCATCGGCGTGCTGCGTCGCCACCAGCCGCGCGCAGTCATCAGTTTCGGCGGCTTTGCGGCGGGTCCGGGTGGGCTGGCGGCGTGGCTGACACGCCGACCGCTGCTGGTGCACGAACAGAATCGTCTGCCGGGCTTGACCAACAAGGTGCTGGCCAAGCTCGCAAGGCGCGTGCTGTGCGGCTTCGCGAATGCGTTGCCGAATGGCATCTGGGTCGGCAATCCGGTACGTGCCGAGATCTCGGCGCTGCCACCGCCGCACGCGCGCTTCGCGGGTCGAGTCGGATTGCGCGTGCTGGTGCTGGGCGGTTCTCAAGGTGCGCGTGCCTTGAATCGTGTGCTGCCTCAGGCGTTTTCGCAGTTGCGCGATCTCGGCTTGACGCTGCGCCATCAGTGCGGCGCGCGCATGCTCGACGACGCGCGTGCGGCGTACGCCGAGGCGCAGGTCGATGCGCGGGTCGAACCGTTCATCGATGACATGGCTGCCGCGTACGGCGAGGCCGACCTGGTGATCGCGCGTGCCGGTGCGCTGACGCTGGCCGAACTCTGTGCGGCTGGCGTCGGATCGATCCTGGTGCCGTTCCCGCATGCGGTCGACGATCACCAGACCGCGAATGCGCGCGTGCTGGTCGAGGCCGGTGCAGCGCAGTGCATTCCCGAAACGCAACTCGATACGACCGATCTTGCGACCCGCATCCGCGCGCTCGCGCAGGACGCTGCGCGGCGTCTGGCGATGGCCGAAGCCGCGCGCTCGCTCGCCAAGCCCGATGCCGATCGCGTCGTTGCGCAACATTGCCTGGAGGTGTCGCCATGACCCTGCGTCGCATCGGCACGCGTCCGGACCTGATGCAGGTGTATCGGCGCGTGCACTTCGTCGGCATCGGCGGCACCGGCATGTGCGGCATCGCCGAAGTGCTGCACAACCTCGGCTTCGAAGTCAGCGGTTCCGATCTCGGCGACAACGCGACGACGCGCCGTCTCGCAGCGATGGGCATTCGCGTCGAGCGCGGTCATGCCACTGAACATCTCGGCGATGCCGATGCGATGGTCGTTTCGGGTGCGATCAAGCCCGACAACCCGGAACTGCTGGCCGCGAAGGCGCGCCGCATTCCGGTGGTGCCGCGTGCGGAAATGCTCGGCGAGCTGATGCGCTTCCGGCAAGGCATCGCTGTCGCCGGCACGCACGGCAAGACCACGACCACCAGCCTGCTCGCGAGCGTGCTCGCCGAAGGCGGGCTCGACCCGACGTTCGTGATCGGCGGCATGCTCAATTCCGCCGGCACCAATGCGCGCCTCGGCAGCGGCAAATATCTGGTGGCCGAAGCGGATGAGTCCGATGGCTCGTTCCTGTTGCTGAGCCCGATGCTCGCCGTCATTACCAACATCGATGCCGACCACCTCGAAAACTATGGCGGCGATTTCAATCGGGTGAAGAAGGCGTTTGCGGATTTCCTGCATCGTCTGCCGTTCTACGGCCTCGCGGTGTTGTGCCTGGACGATCCGGAAGTCGCGGCCCTCGCGGCCGAGACGCCGCGCAACGTGATGACCTATGGCGAACACCCGGAGGCCGATGTCCGCGCGACCAACATCCGCGCCGGATCGGGCCGCATGCGATTCGACCTGTGGCTGCCCGAGCGCGCCGCGCCGGTGGCGGTCGAGCTGGCGTTGTCAGGGCGCCATAACGTGTTGAACGCACTCGCAGCGGCAGCGATCGGCTGGGAACTCGGCGTCGACGACGACGCGATCGTGCGCGCACTCGCCCGTTTCCGCGGCGTTGGTCGGCGATTCCATCTGCATGGCGAACTCGACATCGCGGACGGCAAGGCCTTGGTCGTCGACGACTACGGCCACCATCCGCGTGAACTCGCCGCGATCATCGAGGCTGCGCGCGGCGGTTGGCCGGATCGTCGCCTGGTCATGGCCTTCCAGCCGCATCGCTACACGCGCACGCGCGACCTGCTCGACGAGTTTGCTGAAGTGCTGTCGACTGTCGACGTACTGGTGTTGACCGAGGTCTATCCGGCCGGAGAAGCGCCGATCGCTGGTGCCGACGGCAAGGCGCTGGCGCGCGCCGTGCGCGCCCGTGGCCGCATCGACCCAGTGCTGGTGAAGAACGCGCGCGAACTGCCAGGCGCACTCGCGCCGCTGCTGCGGGATCGCGATTTCGTGCTGATGGCGGGCGCCGGGGACATCGGCGTGGTCGCACAGGAAGTCGGCACCCGTGGACATCTGAAGGAAGGCAAGGCATGAAGATCGGCGACCCCCGCGCATTCGGACGTGTGGCTGTGGTGATGGGCGGGAACTCCGCCGAGCGCGAGGTCTCGTTGCGTTCCGGCAGCGGCGTATTGAATGCGCTGCGTTCGAGGGGCATCGATGCTCATCCGGTGGACGGTATTCCGGCCTTGCTGGACGCGCTGCGTGCAGGCCATTTCGCGCGCGTGTTCAACATCCTGCATGGTCGCGGCGGCGAAGATGGTGTGTTGCAGGGCGCGCTCGAAGCATTGGGCGTGCCTTACACCGGGTCCGGCGTGCTCGGGTCCGCGCTCGGCATGGACAAGATCCGCACCAAGCAGGTGTGGCAGACATTGGGCTTGCCGACCGCGAAGTACGCGGTCATCGATGCGCTGCACCCGCGCTCGGCGCCGGCCATCGTCGACGAACTGGGTCTGCCGCTGATCGTCAAGCCCTCGCACGAAGGTTCGACCGTCGGTATCGCGCGTGCATTCTCGCTGGCGGAGCTCGAAGCCGGAATCGAGTCGGCGCGCCAGCACGATGGCGATCTACTGATCGAGCAGTTCATCGAAGGCGACGAGTTCACGGTGTCGATTCTCGATCGTCAGGTGTTGCCGTCGATTCGCATCGTTCCGGCCAAGGGCTTCTATGACTACGCCGCGAAATACGTCACCGGCGACACGCAATACATTTGTCCTGGCGCCGAGGGCGAGTCGGAAGCGGAGATGCAGCGCCTCGCGTTGATCGCCTTCGACGCGATCGGTTGCTCGGGTTGGGGACGCATCGATTTCATGCGTGACCGCGATGGTCGCCTGTTCCTGCTCGAAGTGAATACCGCGCCGGGCATGACCGAGCGTTCGCTGGTGCCGAAGGCCGCAGCGCAGGTCGGCATCGACTACCCGACGCTGTGCTGGCGCATTCTCGAATCGTCGTTCGCGGAGGGCCGCGCGTGAATCCACGCCTCGCCCGCATCGCTGCCTGGATGATCGCGCTCGCGCTGGTCGCGACGCCGATCATCGCGGCGCTGAATGGCTGGTTGGCCGACGAGCGCTGGCCGATCCGGCGCCTGGTCGTGCAGGGACGTTTTGTACAGGTCGACGAGGCCAGCGTGCGTGCAGTCGTGGCGCCGCAGGTGCGTGCCGGCTTCTTCGCGGTCGAGCTCGATGCGGTCAAGACGGCGGTCGAGGCCCTGCCCTGGGTCGAGAGTGCGGAGGTGCGCAAGCACTGGCCGGATCGCATCGACGTGCGCGTCGAGGAACGTGTCCCGATCGCCTTTTGGGGCGACGATCGCCTGCTCAGCCAGCGTGGCGACGTGTTCGCGGCCGAGCTCGCCCGGGTGTCGCCAGACCTGCCGCACCTCGATGGTCCCGATGCGCGCGCGGCCGAGGTCTGGGCACAGCATCGACACGCGCGCGAACGTCTGGCCGACATCGGCATCGAGATCCGTGCGACGCGCATGAATCAGCGTGGTGCGTGGATGGTCCTGGCGGCCGATGGCGCCGAGTTCGTGCTCGGTCGCGAACAGACCGACGCCCGCCTCGAACGCTTCATTCTGGCGATGCGCCGCCTTCCAGCCGCCGAACACAGCCGTATCGCGCGCGCCGATTTGCGCTTCGCGAACGGCTTCGCCGTGGTCTGGCGCGCGGTCGAAACTGCACCTGCATCCACCGCACCCGCCACGCCGGAAACCGAATCGAGGAGCCTGCATGAACCGCAAGTCTGACAAGGCGCTGCTCGTCGGCCTCGATATCGGCACCGCCAAAGTCTCGGCGATCGTCGGCGAGTACGCACCGGGCGAAGGTGTCGAAGTCATCGGCATCGGCACGGCTGCGTCCAAAGGCCTGAAGCGCGGCGTCGTCGTCGATATCGAGTCGACCGTTCAGGCGATACAGCGCGCGATCGAGGAGGCCGAGCTGATGGCCGGCTGTGAAATCCGCTCGGTGTTCGCATCGATCGCCGGCAGCCACATTCGTTCGCTCAACTCGCAGGGCGTGGTCGCGATCCGCAACCAGGAAGTGATGGACGACGACGTCGAACGCGTACTCGATGCCGCGCGCGCGGTCGCGATTCCCGCCGACCAGCGCATCCTGCACGTGCAGGCGCAGGAATATGTGCTCGACGAGCAGGAAGGCATCCGGCATCCGGTCGGCATGATCGGCGTGCGCCTCGAAGCCCGCGTGCACGTGATCACCGGCGCGCAGTCGGCGTCCCAGAACATCGCCAAGTGCGTGTCGCGGGCGGGCTTGAAGGTCGATGACCTGATTCCGTCGCAGCTCGCGTCGGCGCAGTCGGTCCTGACCCAGGATGAACGCGATCTCGGTGTCTGCCTGGTCGACATCGGCGCCGGCACCACGGATATCGCGGTGTACACGCAGGGTGCGATGCGCCACACCGCGTCGCTCGGCATCGCCGGCGACCAGGTGACGAATGACATCGCCTTCGCGTTCCGCACGCCGACGCCATTCGCCGAAGAGATCAAGGTCAAGTATGCGTGTGCGCTGGCCCAGCTGGCGCGGCCCGAAGAGACCATCGAAGTCGCGATGGTCGGCGACCGCGCCCCGCGCCGACTGCAGCGCCAGCTGCTCGCCGATGTCGTGCAGAAGCGCTACGAGGAGATCTTCGAGATGGTGCAGGCGGAACTGCGCCGCTCCGGCCTCGAAGAGCTGGTTGCGGCCGGCATCGTCCTGACCGGCGGCGGCTCAAAGATGGAAGGCATCGTTGAACTGGCCGAGGAGCTGTTCCACATGCCGGTGCGCATCGGCGTGCCGCAGTACGTCACCGGCCTCGGCGACGTGATCAACAACCCGGTGCATGCCACTGGCGTCGGCCTGCTGCTCGCGGGCAGCAAGCACCCGTCGCTGCGCACCCATTCGAATCCCGCGGGTGAAGCTGTGGGCTCGCTCTGGGGACGCTTGCGCAAATGGGTGACGGGCGAATTTTGAGATACGACACCGGCGCGCGCGACGCGGCGGTGCAGGGATTCCGCGAACAGCGGAAACGGAGCCGGACGGCGATCCGGTCACAACTAGAGAAGCAGCACTGGAGGTAGGGAAATGTTTGAATTCGTCGAAACACCAGCACCAAACGCGGTCATCAAGGTCATCGGGGTGGGCGGCGGCGGCGGAAACGCCGTTGCGCACATGGTCAATGCCGGCGTCGAGGGCGTGGAATTCATCTGCGCCAACACCGACGCGCAAGCGCTCCGCAATTGTCCGGCCAAGACCACGATCCAGCTCGGCGGCAACGTCACCAAGGGGCTCGGCGCAGGTGCGAATCCGGAAGTCGGCAAGCAGGCCGCCATGGAAGATCGCGAACGCATGCGCGAGATCCTGACCGGCGCCGACATGGTCTTCATCACTTGCGGCATGGGTGGCGGCACCGGCACCGGTGCGGCGCCCGTGGTCGCACAATTGGCGAAGGAGATGGGCATCCTGACCGTCGCGGTCGTGACCAAGCCCTTCCCGTTCGAAGGCCGCAAGCGTCAGCAGATCGCACTGGCCGGCATCGACGCCCTGTCCCAGTACGTCGATTCGCTGATCACCATTCCGAACGAAAAGCTGCTCTCGGTGCTGGGTCGCGAGACTTCGTTGCTGAGCGCGTTCAAGTCGGCCAACGACGTGCTGCTCGGCGCGGTGCAGGGCATCGCCGACCTGATCACCCGTCCGGGCCTGATCAACGTCGACTTCGCCGACGTGCGCACGGTGATGTCCGAGATGGGCATGGCGATGATGGGCACCGGCGTGGCCCGCGGCGACGATCGCGCCACGGCGGCAGCCGAGTTCGCGGTCAACAACAAGTTGCTGGAGGACATCAATCTGTCCGGCGCCTGCGGCATCCTGGTCAATGTCACCGCCGGCATGGACCTGACCATGCACGAGTTCGACGAGATCGGTCGCACGATCTCCGAGTTCGCGGCCGAGGACGCGACCGTGGTCATGGGCACTGTGCTCGATCCGGAAATGCGCGACGAGATCCGCGTGACCGTGGTCGCCACCGGCCTGAACCGCGTGCAGCCGGCACGCATGACGGCGCCGGTCGCTCCGGTCGTGACCCAGCCTCGCGTGTCCCTGGTCGGACGCCAGCGCCCGGTCGAGTCCGACTATCCGCAGCCGGCGCGCATGGTGGCGGGCATGGGCGGGCGCGCCTCTGCGGCTGCTGCAGTGGCGACCGCGGCCGTGGCCGGCAGCGAACCTGCCCGTGCACCCGTGGACGACTACCTCGACATCCCGGCCTTCCTGCGTCGCCAGGCCGACTGATCCCGCGACGGCGGCGCGTCCGCCGCAACGGGAAACCTGCCTCCGCCCCGGGCTGTCGCCGCAGCCCGGGGCTCAGACTCCCGTCCGCGGCGGACGATTGTTGTAAAAACACAACAAACTCGTGTCTTTTCGCTGGCGGCCCGGTTCCAAGGGCCGAAATCGTCATGCTAAGGTTGCCGAAATATGTCGTCCCTCGGACGAGGCTTTCTTTCGCATGATCAAGCAACGCACCCTCAAGAACGTCATCCGCGCGACCGGCGTCGGTATCCATACCGGACAAAAGGTCTATCTGACCCTGCGTCCGGCGGCGCCTGATGCCGGTATCGTGTTTCGCCGCGTCGATCTCGCCGAACCGGTCGAGATCAAGGCCTGTGCGGAAAACGTCGGTGCAACGGCGATGTCGACGACCCTGCTCAAGGATGGGGTGCGCATCTCGACGGTCGAGCATTTGCTGTCGGCGATGGCCGGCCTCGGCATCGACAATGCCTACGTCGATGTGAGTGCTTCCGAAGTGCCGATCATGGATGGCAGCGCCGGTCCCTTCGTATTCCTGCTGCAATCCGCAGGCATCGAAGAGCAGAACGTCGCCAAGCGCTTCATCCGGATCAAGAAGTCCGTCACCGTGCGCGACGGCGACAAGTGGGCCAGGTTCGATCCTTTCGATGGCTTCAAGGTTGGCTTCACGATCGACTTCGACCACCCGATCTTCACCCGCAAGACGTCCTCGGCCGAGATCGACTTCTCGACCACGTCGTTCGTGAAGGAAGTCAGCCGCGCCCGCACCTTCGGTTTCATGCGCGACATCGAGATGCTGCGCGAGCGCAACCTCGTGCTCGGCGGCAGCATGGACAACGCCGTGGTGCTGGACGATTACCGTGTACTGAACGAGGACGGCCTGCGTTACGAGGACGAGTTCGTGAAGCACAAGATCCTCGACGCGATCGGTGATCTGTATCTGCTCGGGCACAGCTTGATCGGTGCCTTCTACGGCTACAAATCCGGTCACCAATTGAACAACCTGCTGCTGCGCACGCTGGTGGCGGACAGCAAGGCCTGGGAAGAAATCACGTTCACCGATTCGGCGGACGCCCCGATTTCCTACGCCCATCCGGCGCAGGCGATCTGATTTCGAATTCGAGACTTGAATCAATGCCGCCTTGTGCGGCACGCCGGAAGATCGGCGCAGGAATCATCATTCGGCAAGGGATGCCAGACGCGACAGCAGTTCCCGCAGTTCGGGATCGGTTGTCGCGGCTGCCGCGGCACTGAGGTGCTTGGCGGCGGCCGGGGAAAGCGGTTTCGCGGGTGTCTCCGATGGAACGGAGAACTCCGGCGCCGTTTTCACCACCAGCTTGGTCAGTGGTTCTGGCCAGAATGCGGCGGCAAGCGCGAGCAATCGCGATTGCTCGGTTCGCAGTCTGGCTGCCACTGCAGGCTGGCCGGTGACCAGCACCAGTGCATCCGAACGCACGTTGGCGACACAAAACCATGTCGCCCAGGGTTCGGAAAGCTGGCGACGCAACCGGGAGTCGAGCAGCTGCAAGAGTGCGGCGCGTTCGATCAGCGAGTGCAACGAAGGCGACCGTGCCTGACGCGATGCGTCAACGACATGGGAGAGGGACTTGCGGCTCGTATCCGTGGGCATGGCCATACCGACAGGTTAAACGAATGAACATCATCATTGTCGCAAAACCCGATGCCGGTACCCGCGTCTTCAGTCTGTCGGACAAGCGCGTGCGCGCTGCAGCAGGCATCGCCGCCGGTGTCGTCGTGTTCGGTCTGTTTGCGCTGGGGGCATGGTTTGGCGCTGCGTTCATCGGGCCGCGCCATCTGCGCGACCAGTTGAGCGGCGCGCGCACCGAACTGGTTCAGCAACAAGGCGAAGTGGAGCGTTTGAACGGTGTCGTTTCCCGTGACATGAACGCGTTGGCCCTGCGCCTTGGCCGCATCCAGGCCGAAACCACGCGCCTGAATGCACTCGGTGGTCGCTTGGCGAAGCTCGGCAATCTCGAAGACGGCGAGTTCAATTTCGGTTCCGAACCCGATCTCGGCGGCCCGGAACATGCCGGCCTCATGATCACTTCGGCGCCTGCCCAGATCTCGACCGAGATCGGTCGGCTGGAGCGGCAGATGGCGTCGCAGTCGCGGCAGCTCAGCGTGCTTGAAGAGCTGCTGGCCGGTCGCCAGCTGGATGCCAGCCTGATGCCTTCGGGCACCCCCGTTCGCTCGGGCTACATTTCATCGCGCTACGGCTATCGTTCCGATCCCCTGACCGGTGCACCGGATTTCCATCCCGGCATCGACTTCGACGGTGACTACGGTACCGAAATCCTGGCCGTTGGCTCTGGCGTGGTCTCGTTCTCCGGGGTGAAACCGGGCTACGGCAACACGATTGAGATCGACCACGGCAACGGCTACGTCACCCGTTACGGTCACAACTCGAAGAACCTCGTGGCGGTCGGCGATCCGGTCCGTGACGGCGACGTGATCGGCAAGGTGGGTTCGACCGGTCGATCGACCGGAACGCATGTACACTTTGAAGTCTGGCGCGACGGTCGTGTCATCAATCCGAACGAATTCGTGCGCCAGCCGGGCTGAGCGCGCTTGTAATCGCCGCGACCGACCCCAAACGTGAAGCTTTCGTGGGGCCGCCTGCCCGGGCGGCCTTTTCGTTTCCGGATTCCATACCTTACGCGTCGAGACCATGCTCAATCAGATCCTGACCCGCCTGTTCGGCAGTCGCAATGAACGCCTGCTCAAGGGCTACGAGAAGACCAAGCAGCAGATCAACGCGCTTGAGCCCAAGATGCAACAACTCTCCGATGCCGAACTCCAGGCCAAGACCGCCGAGTTCAAGCTTCGAATCGAGAAAGGCGAGACGCTGGACGCGCTGCTTCCGGAAGCCTTCGCGGTCATGCGCGAAGCGAGCCTGCGCGTGCTCGGCATGCGTCACTACGACGTCCAGCTGATCGGCGGCATGGTCCTGCACCAGGGCAAGATCGCGGAGATGCGCACCGGCGAGGGCAAGACCCTGGTCGGCACCCTGCCGGTGTACCTGAATGCGTTGGCCGGCAAGGGTGTGCATGTCGTCACCGTCAACGATTACCTGGCCAAACGCGACGCCGCCTGGATGGGCCGCGTCTACAACTGGCTGGGGTTGTCGGTGGGCGTTGTCTATCCGGGCATGGACCACGCGGACAAGCGCGCCGCCTACGCCGCGGACATCACCTACGGCACCAACAACGAATACGGTTTCGACTACCTGCGCGACAACATGGCGCTGTCTGCAGACGATCGCCACCAGCGTGGACAGTTCTTCGCGATCGTCGACGAAGTCGACTCCATCCTGATCGACGAGGCGCGCACGCCGCTGATCATTTCGGGTCCGGCGGACGAGTCGCCGCAGCTTTATCTGCGAGTGAACGCGGTCGTGCCGCAACTCACCCGCCAGAAAACCGAGGAAGGCGAGGGCGATTTCTTCGTCGACGAGAAGCAGAAGCAGGTGCACCTGTCGGAAGCCGGCATGGAGCATTCCGAGGCGCTGATGCGTGCGGCCGGCATTATCGGCGCGGAAGACAGTCTGTACGACGCGCACAACATCATGGTCGTGCATCACCTCAATGCCGCTTTGCGCGCGCACAACCTCTATCAGCGCGATGTCGACTACATCGTCCGCGACGGCGAAGTGATCATCGTCGACGAATTCACCGGTCGTACGCTCTCCGGCCGCCGCTGGTCCGATGGCCTGCATCAGGCCGTCGAGGCCAAGGAAGGCGTGCCGATCCAGCGCGAGAACCATACGCTGGCCTCGATCACATTCCAGAACTACTTCCGCCTGTACAAGAAGCTGGCCGGGATGACCGGCACGGCCGACACCGAAGCCTACGAGTTCCAGCAGATCTACGGACTTGAAGTGGCGGTGATCCCGACGCATCGACCGATGGTCCGCAAGGACCATCCGGACTTGGTGTTCCTGAAGACCGACGCCAAGTGGACCGCGATCATCGAGGACATCAAGGTCTGCCATGCGCGCAAGCAACCGGTGCTGGTCGGCACGACGTCGATCGAAGTCTCGGAGATGCTCGGCGAACGCCTTGAAGCGCTGCGTATCCCGCATCAGGTGCTGAACGCGAAGCAGCACGAGCGCGAAGCGCATATCGTCGCCCAGGCGGGACGTCCCGGTGCGGTGACGATCGCGACCAACATGGCGGGTCGCGGCACCGACATCGTGCTGGGCGGCAATCTCGATGCCGAACTGGCCCTGCTGCCGGCCGACGCCAGCGACGCCGATCGTGCCCGGATCAAGTCCGAATGGCAGAAGCGCCATGATGAAGTGCTCGCCGCCGGCGGCTTGCACATCATCGGCAGTGAGCGTCACGAGTCGCGCCGCATCGACAATCAGCTGCGTGGCCGTTCCGGTCGTCAGGGCGATGCCGGTTCGAGCCGCTTCTTCCTGTCGCTGCAGGACAACCTGATGCGCATCTTCGCCCCCGACTGGGTGACGAAGTGGATGCAGATCTTCGGCATGAAGGACGACGACGCGCTGGAGGACCGCATGGTCTCGCGCCAGATCGAGAAGGCGCAGCGCAAGGTCGAGGCGCACAACTTCGACGTGCGCAAGAACCTGCTCGAATACGACGACGTCGCCAACGACCAGCGCAAGGTGATCTACGCGCAACGCAACGAATTGCTGGAACCGAACGACATCAAGGATACGGTCGACAGTCTGCGTGTCGACGTGGTCGAGGGCCTCGCGCGCCGCTTCGTGCCGGTGAACAGCATTGCCGACCAGTGGGATATCGCCGGACTCGAGCACGCGCTGACGACCGATCTCGGCATCCAGATCGACGTGAAGCGTCATCTCGATGCGCACGAAGACCTGGAAGAATCGACGCTGGTCGAAAAAGTCCAGGAGGACGTCGATCGCTACTTCCGCGAGAAGGAAGCGACCATGGGCAGCGAGTTCATGCGCGCGGTCGAGAAGCACTTCCTGCTGCGCGTGCTCGATACGCAGTGGCGCGACCATCTCGCGAACATGGATTACCTCCGTCAGGGCATTCACTTGCGCGGCTATGCGCAGAAGCAGCCGAAGCAGGAATACAAGCGCGAAGCCTTCGAACTGTTCACGCAGATGCTCGATCGCGTGAAGCAGGAGACGGTGACGATCCTCGCGCGCGTGCGTGTGCAGAGCGAAGACGAAGTCGCCCGCATGGAGCAGCAGCAACAGGCGCAGGCGCGTCAGCAGCAGCAAGGCATGGCCTTCCAGCATCCCGACACCGGAAACTATGGCGTCGACGAAGAGGCCGAGCAGGCGCAGGCAATGGCGGCGGGTGCGGCGAATCTGCCCAAGGTCGGGCGCAATGACCCTTGCCCCTGCGGTTCCGGCAAGAAATTCAAGCAGTGCCACGGCCAGCTGGCCTGAACGCCTGACGGCGGCGATCACGCCATGCGTGTCGTCGCCGCCGTACTCGAGGATGTTTCGGGCCGAGTCCTGCTTGCGCAGCGTCCGCAGGGCAAGACGGACGCTGGTCTTTGGGAATTTCCGGGCGGCAAGATCGAATCGGGTGAATCCGGCTTCGAAGCCGTACGCCGCGAGCTGCGAGAAGAGCTTGGGATCGATGTCGCAGCTGCGGCGCGCTTCATGTGCGTCCGTCGGTCGCGTCCGGTTGGCGCGCTCGTGCTTGAAGCCTGGCGCGTGTCCAGTTGGCGAGGCGAACCGGTTGCACACGAGCACAGCGCATTGCGCTGGCGGTTTCCCCGCGATGCGTTGTCCTTGTCCCTGTGCGAGGCCGACGAACCGATCTGTCGCGCCGCGGGTTGGCCGACGACCTACGCGATCACGCCGGATCCCGGTGCCGATCTCGCTGCCGATTACCTGGACCGGATCGAGGCCGGATTGCGTCGCGGTATCCGCCTGCTGCAATGGCGCGCGCCGTCGCTGGCTGCCCCGATGTACCGAGACGTCGCGATCGAACTGCGCAGGCTGACGCGATCATGCGGTGCCCGTTTGTTGCTCAACGCGACGCCCGATCTGGCGGTCGAACTCGGCGCCGACGGCGTGCATCTGAACACTGCGCGGCTGATGGCGCTGTCTCGACCCTGTGCGCGCCCCGAAGGATTCCTGGTCGCCGCATCGACGCACAGTCGACGCGAACTGCTGCAAGCAGCGGCCATCGGCGCAGATTTCGTGGTGATCTCGCCGATCCGCGCTACGGTGTCACATGCCCACGATCATCCGATCGGATGGCATGGATTTCGCGCATTGCACGATGACAGCGACTTGCCGGCCTATGCACTGGGAGGCGTCGCGCCTCGCGATCTGGACGACGCGCGTGCGCAGGGTGCCCTGGGTGTGGCCGGTATCAGTGCTTTCTGGTGAGTGCGGCCTGCCAGTCGACCCACGCGGCATCAACCCTCGACTGCAATTCCGCGAGCGTGCCATCGTTCGCAAGCACTTCGTCGGCGATGGCCAGTCGGCGCGAACGCGGCGCCTGCGCAGCAATCATGTTCAGCGCGAGCGCGGCATCGACTTTGTCGCGCTGCATCAGTCTTGCCTGCTGGGTCGCCGTGCGGGCATCAACCATCACGGTGCGATCGACCCAGTCGTAGTGCCCGCTCTCGACCAGCAATGGAATGGCCAGGACGACGATGCCGTTGCGGTCGGATGCGCCGCGCTTCAGCGCTTCGCGCACGCGCGGATGCACGATCGCTTCCAGCGCTCGGCGTTCGTCGGCACTCGCGAAGATGTGTTCGCGCATGGCGCGACGATCCAGTGAGCCGTCAGCAAGCAGGACCGAGGGTCCAAAACGCGTCGTGATTTCCTTCAGGCCCGATGTGCCGGGTGCGACGACCTCGCGACTGATCTGGTCGGCGTCGAGAATCTGCGCGCCGAGCTCTTGCAAGCGTTCGGTGACCGCCGTCTTCCCGGAGGCAATGCCGCCCGACAGTGCGATCGCATACGCTGCCATGGTTCAGTAGAAGCCCATCGCGTGCTTGTAAGTCGCGATGATCCAGTCGCCGTAAAGGAACTGCAGCCAGCCGGCGATCGCCAGAAACGGACCGAACGGAATTGGCGTCTGGCGGTCGCGTCCCTTCGCGATCAGGATGGCGGTGCCGATCACCGCGCCGACCAGCGATGACATCAGCACGATCGGGATCAGGCCCTGCGGGCCGACAAAGGCACCGAGCGCGGCCAACAGCTTGAAATCGCCGAAGCCCATGCCCTCCTTGCCGGTGACCAGCTTGAACAGCCAGTACACGCTCCACAGGCTCAAGTAACCCAAGGCCGCGCCCCAGATCGCCTGCACCGGTGACACGTACAGCGACGCCGTTGCCGCTGCCAGAAGACCCAGCCAGAGGGCCGGCAAGGTGAACTGATCGGGGAGCAGCGTGGTCCGGAAGTCGATACCCGAGGCGGCGACCAGGATCCAGGTCAGCAGCAAGGCAATGCCGCCTTCCCAGCCGGGTCCGAAATGCGCAATGACGGCAGCCGACGCCGCGCCGGTCAGCAGTTCCACCAACAGGTACTGGATCGAAATGGGCGACTTGCACGACCGACAGCGCCCGCGCAGCACCAGATAGCTGAACACCGGAATGTTCTCGTACCAGGACAGCTGGTGTCCGCACTTCGGACAGCGCGAGCGATCGGCGACCAGACCTGGCGGCTGTGCCTCGTCGGACTCCGGCAACTCCAGAATTTCGCGTGCCTCGCGCTTCCACGCAAACTCAAGCCGCGGCGGCGTACGCAGGATCACGACATTGAGGAAACTGCCGATCAACAGGCCCAGAACGAACACGGCGGTCACGAGGACCGCCGTGTTCTCAAACAGCCACCCAAACTCCAGCATGTCGAATCAAACCACTGCGCCGAGCTTGAAGATCGGTAGGTACATGGCAATGACCAAGCTGCCGACCATGCCGCCGATGATGACGATGATGAAAGGCTCAAGCAGACTGGTCAGTGTATCGACAGCATTGTTGACCTCGCGCTCGTAGAACTCCGCGACCTTGAACAACATCGTGTCCAAGGCACCCGCTTCTTCGCCGATCGAGGTCATCTGTTCGACCATGGTCGGAAACAGGTTTACCTGCCGCATCGCGATCGCCAGCGAATAGCCGACCGCGACATCTTCCTTCATTTTAAGCACAGCTTGCGAATAGATGATGTTGCCGGTTGCGCCGGCGACGGTTTCCAGTGCTTCGACCAGCGGCACACCGGACTTGAACGTCAGCGCTAGCGTGCGAGAAAAACGCGCCACGGCTGATGCATGCAGGATGCCACCGATGACCGGCAGCTTCAGCATCAATCGCGCCATCGTGTGCTGGAACGAATCCGAGCGCTTGTAGAGTTGCACGGAGGCGTAACTTAGGCCAAATCCGATCGCCAGAATGGCCCACCAGTAGCCGACCACGAACTCGGAGAGATGTAGGACCATCAATGTGAACGCCGGCAAATCCGCACCAAAGCTCGCGAACACTGACTTGAACTGGGGCACAACGAAGATCAGCAGGATCGCGCTGACGATGATCGCGACCGCGATCACTGCTGCAGGGTAGAACAGCGCCTTCTTGATCTTGCCTTTCAGGGCTTCAATATTTTCCTTATAGCTGGCGACGGTATCGAGCACGGTGTCGAGCACGCCCGCCGACTCGCCGGCCTTTACCAAATTTCGATACAACTCGTCGAAGTAGTAAGGGTGCCGCCCGATCGCCTCGTGCAGGCTCGAGCCGCCCTCAATGTTTGACTTGATGTCGTTCAGCATGTCGGCCAAAGCCGCGTTCTTGGTGCCCGAAGCAATGAGGTCAAAGGCCTGCACCATGGGTACACCCGACGACATCATCGTTGCAATCTGGCGACTGAAGGTCGCGATGTCCTGGGCAGTGATCTTGCCCCTCTTGGCGAACATGCCGGCCTTGCGCTCGGCAACCTTGCTGGGATTGATGCCTTGCTTGCGCAAGTCGGCCTTGGCCAGATTCGCGTTCTTGGCGCGAACCTCTCCGTGCATCTTCTTTCCGCGCTTGTCGGTACCCTCCCATTTGAAGATCGGCATGGTCTCGCCGCGCTGCACGGGGGTATGCACTTTTCGCGTTGCGGTCTTGGGTGCAGTCGCAGTTGCCATGGCTTAATCCTTGGTCACGCGGTTGATCTCGGCGAGGCTTGTAAAACCGTCCTTGCATTTTTTCAGTGCCGACTGTCGCAGATCGTTGACGCCGATGCGAAGGGAGACTTCGGCAATCTGGTTGGCGTTGCCGCCGGAAAGGATAATGCTCTGGATCTCTTCGGTCATGGGCATCACCTGATAGATGCCGACGCGTCCCTTGTAGCCGTCGTTGCAGCCGGAGCAGCCGACGGCCTCGTAGATCGTCATGGTGTCGATGTCTTCCGGCTTGAACCCTTCTGCGAGCAACGCTTCCTTCGGAATCTTGAGCGGGCGCTTGCAGTCGTGCAGTCGGCGTGCGAGCCGCTGCGCCGTGATCAGGGTCACCGCCGACGTGATGTTGTAGGGCGCGATGCCCATGTTCATCAGGCGCGCAATGGTTTGCGGCGCATCGTTGGTATGCAGGGTCGAGAGCACAAAGTGGCCCGTCTGTGCGGCCTTGATCGCGATCTCGGCGGTCTCAAGGTCGCGGATCTCACCGACCATGATGATGTCGGGGTCTTGGCGAAGGAAGGAGCGAAGCGCCGCCGCGAAGGTCATACCCTTCTTGGCGTTCTGCTGCACCTGATTGATTCCAAACACTCGGATTTCGACTGGATCCTCGGCCGTCGAAATGTTCACGGCCTCGGTGTTCAGAATGTTCAGGCCGGTGTACAGCGACACCGTCTTGCCGGAACCGGTGGGTCCCGTCACGAGCACCATGCCGTAAGGCTTCTGGATCGCGTCGAGGAACAGCTTGCGCTGCTCTTCCTCGTAGCCGAGCTTCTCGATACCGAGCTTGGCTGCGGAGGCATCAAGCACGCGCAACACGACCTTTTCGCCGAAGAGGGTTGGACAGGTCGAGACGCGGAAGTCGATCGACTTCGTCTTCGAGATGTTGAGCTTGATGCGACCGTCCTGAGGTACTCGCCGTTCGGCGATATCGAGGCCGGACATGACCTTGAGGCGCGCCGAAATGCGTGGCGACAGCTTGACCGGAGCATTTGCAACTGCGCGCAGCATGCCGTCAATGCGCAGGCGCACGCGCACGGCGGTTTCGAAAGGTTCAAAGTGAATGTCCGACGCGCCGCGTTTCAGGGCATCCAGCAGCACCTTATTGACGAAGCGCACGACCGGCGTGTCGTCGCCACCGGCGTCGACACCGGAACCGCTGCCCCCATCGTCATCGAGATCCCCGCTCTCGGATTCGAGATCGGTCAATCCTTCGTCGTCATCGTCGCCACCGGCGTTCAACTGGTCGGCGCCGGCCAGTGCGGTGTCAATCATGCGCTCCAGGGTGTCGAGAGGCACGAGGATCGGCTCGACCGGCATGTTCGCAGCGAACTTGATGTCGTCCAGTGCGCGCAAATTGGTCGGGTCCGAGATACCGACGAACAGGCGATTGCCACGTTTCCACAGCGGCAGCGCCTTGTGCGTCTGGATCAGCTTCTCCTCAACGAGTTTGATCGGCATCACTCGTGGATCGACCGCACGAACATCGATCAGCGGAATTCCGAACTCGATTGATGCTGCATTCGCCACTGCCGCGGCCGGGGCAATGCCGTTCTGGACGAAATAGCTGACCAGCGGGATCTTTTGCTTTGAGGATTCTTCGACGGCCTTGCGCGCCGCTTCCTCTGGTACCACACCCTCGGCAGCCAATCGTCGGGCAATGCCGGGCATGCCTGCGAGCGAATTGGAGCTGGGGGTCGCCATTGATCGAGTCCTTAGGGGAACCGGCTAGACTTTACCGCAAACAGGATAGCGCGTTCATCCAATACTTCCGAATGTTGGGCTATGTCTCTGGCTCGATTCGTAGTTGAGACTTGGCTTTGGGTGCAGGTGAAGCGCGGCGATGCCCTCTTTTAGGAGAATTTGATGTGTGGATTCGCCGGATTTGTGGCCTTTGGGCAATCTCGCCTAGATCAGAATATCCGTTCGGCGATCCTCACTCGCATGAGCAAGGCAATCGCGCACCGAGGACCGAATGATGAGCAGTTCTACGACGATGGCACGCTCTCACTGGTATTTCGTCGGCTCTCAATCATCGACCTGGCCGGGGGGCAGCAGCCCATCCAAAACGCGCGCGGCAATCTGCTGACTGTCGTCAACGGCGAGATCTACAATCATCAAGAGCTTCGCAGAAGCTTTGACGCAAGTCATGCGTTTGCGACCCATTCGGACTCCGAAGTACCGATGCATCTCTACGAGCGCGACGGTATTTCCGCACTCACGATGCTCGACGGCATGTTTGCACTGATGATCTGGGACCGCGAGGCACGCCAACTGCTGCTCGCGCGCGATCGAATGGGCATCAAGCCGCTATATGTCGCAAAGTTGCCCGACGGAGTGCTGTTCGGCTCCGAATTGAAGGCACTCATGGTGCATCCCCAGTGCCCGCGCGAAATTGACTGGAAGTCGCTGGAGCAACCAACGTTTCTCATGCGGACGCCGGTCCCGACATATGTCCGAGATGTCGAGCATCTCCCCGGAGGACACTATCTGAGATTTGACGCCAATGGGTTACGCAGTGACGCATATTGGCGAATCGATGATCATGTCGCGAGTACTCCGTTTGGCAATGAGGCTCGCGCTTATCGTGAGGCTTATGACGATCGTGTCGAAAAGGCGATCGTCTCGCATCTGCTCTCCGACGTGCCCGTCGGGTTGCATCTAAGCGGTGGCACCGATTCTTCGCTGATCGCCGCAGTTGCTGCAAGACATAAGGCCGATCTCGCTTGTTTCACCGTCGTTGAGCGAACATCATTCCGTGCCGGTGACGTGGACTCTGCACGACGCCTGACGGAAACGCTGGGTTTGCCTTGGCATCCGGTCATGTTCGATTTCCGAACTCTTCTTGATGACATTCAGTTCGATTTGGCGCGTCTGGAACAATCGGTCGCGACGATGGATTCGCCGCGTTTCAACCCAGAGTGGATACTCAAGGAGGAGCTCCATCGCTTTGCGCGACGAGAGCATCCGCAGCTCAAGGTCGTTCTGCTTGGACAAGGTGCGGACGAGTTTGCGGGGGGGTATTCGCATCGAATCGATCGCCCCAGCGCGAATTGGGCTCAATACTTGGACGAAGAAGTGCGCTCTGGTTTGAGACGTTTTGCTGCCGTCGCAGCGGGCATGCCGGACCGATTCAGCGCACTGGCGCGGAGTACGTCGAATTCCAGTACCGATCCCTATCACCAGTTCATGCAACTGCAGATCCACCAGCTGCAGTGCTACAACTTGTGGCACGAGGATCGCACCAGCATGGCGCAGAGCTTGGAGGCCCGGGTTCCGTTCCTCGATCACCATCTCGTTGAGTTGCTGGCGTCCGTTCCGGCGTCGTTGCATCCGGAATTGTTCTGGAACAAGTCAATTGTGAGGGATGCGCTCTCGCGTCGATTGCCCACGTACGACCGGAACCATCCCAAGGTTCCATTTGTCAGCACCGACGATCAACGCTCGATACAAATCGTCGTGTACGAGATGTTGCGGCGGGTCGCGGAGCCATTCATCGAGAAGTACCTCGACATCGATGACGGTCCATTCGACGCGAATGCGCTCATCTCCCAGCTACGCCGCACGGTGGCGCGTAGCGGGTCGTTCTATGATGACAGCTGGAGGCTGCTCGAGTGCATCGCCGTGGTCATCTTCGTGCGCCAATGCCAGATCGATTTCGACGAGAACTTCAGTGCTGTGCGAGGTCGTACCAGTCAATTGACCGAACTCGGCGACCTGCTCTGGGACGACGTGCGCCAGTTGTATTCAGCCGAGCCTGTACTTGCCAGCCACGCTTGGCGTCGCGATGACCGTCTTCGCCTGCCGGCCGAGGCCGAGATTCTGTTCGCGCCGGAAGAAGGCGGTGTCCAACGAGTTGTTCTCCTTGGTGCTGGAGCTACCGTCGCAGCAATCAATGTCCCGGAGTCGCACCAATGGGTAACGCAAATGTTGCGCAATCTTGGCCGCGGCGTCGCCGCCGAATTCAAGGTATCGGACTGGATCGAGGAATTCGATGTGCCGGAGCAGCCGTTCATCCAAATCCTGAACATGCTGTACCAGGCCGGGTTCATCATTCCAGAAGGCTAAAGCTGCCCAGAACTAAAACGCCCCTCACGCGAGGGGCGTTTTGATCAACGTGATTGTCGAGAGTGTCTCTTCAACGATCAGCCGCAGGACTGAGGTACATAGCGGGCCGGGGCTCCCGTGCAGGCCCAAGTTACGGTGCTCGTAGCCCAGGTCGGCGTCAGCGTCACTGAAACGGCGGCACCGCACGAGGTCACTGCATCGGCAGCACAAGAAATCGTGACTTCACCCGTCGCTGCATCCAAAGTGGCTGCCGAGATCTTGCCGACGACTGCCGGAGCAGAGCAGGTGCCGCCAGTTGCGGAACCTGCAAGCTGCGACGCTTCGGTGACACAGGTGCGAGTCGAGCTGGCTGCCAGGATAATTTCCGACACACGGGAACGAATGGTGTAGTCCTGATAGGCCGGCAGCGCGATCGCGGCGAGAATGCCGATGATGGCGACGACAATCATCAGCTCGATGAGAGTAAAGCCTTGTTGAGTCTTCTTCATGGGGAACCCCTATTCAGTTGGACTTCTAGCAACTTCACATTCGCGGAGTTGGCTGTTCACTTGGGATGCCTGTCGCCCAATTAGAAAAGCAAATACGCGACCAAAATATAAGCACGCCACGATCCATTGGGCTATCAAAGAATCAGCGAAGAATAAGATATTTACAATGCTTCCAAATTCGCCGGCCAACGTGCAAAGAATAGACGGGTAGTCAAACGATTATCCGCAGGACTGGGGCACGTAACGAGCCGGGGTCCCCGAGCAAGCCCAGGTCACCGACCCTAATGCATACGTCGGCGCCAAAGTGATGGTCACATCTGCACCGCAGGAGGTAGTCGCATCTGCCGAGCACGAAACCGTGATTTCACCGTTGGCTGAGTCAATTGACGAGGCTGACACCTTGCCCTCTACGTCTGGTGCTTGGCACGTGCCGCCCACTGCAGCATTCGACATTTGAGAAATTTCAGTGACACAGGTTCTTGCACCGGCCGCAGCGATGATGATCTCGGTTACACGCGATCGGATCGTATAGTCCTGATAGGCAGGCAAGGCAATCGCGGCCAAGATTCCGATAATGGCAACGACGATCATTAGTTCAATCAAAGTAAACCCGCGTTCGGCATGATTCATCGGAGACCTCAGCAGCAGTCGGGTCCAATCGTTGGTGCCCGTCAAATTTATGTGGTTGGGCGATGCATATCGTGGCCGCAACCTATCGGGTGAGGCACATTGGTGCTTCAAGCACTTACTGTGCCAAAGTTCTTGAACTTCATCCAAAAAAAAGCCCCGCCAAAGCGGGGCTTTTCCGACAACGCTTGTGAAGGCGTTGAAATTGATCCGAAGATCAGCCGCAGGACTGCGGCACGTAGCGAGCCGGGGCTCCCGTGCAGGCCCACGTCACAGTGCTCGTGGCCCAGGTCGGGGTCAGCGTGACCGTCACGGCAGCGCCGCACGAGGTCACTGCATCGGCAGCGCAGGAGATTGAGACGACACCCGTCGCAGGCGCCAAAGTGGCTGCGGAGATCTTGCCCACAACCGCAGGAGCAGAGCAGGTACCGCCGGTTGCTTGCCCTGCCAACTGCGACGCTTCAGTAACGCAGGTGCGAGTCGAGCTGGCTGCCAAGATAATTTCCGAGACGCGCGAGCGAATCGTGTAGTCCTGATAAGCCGGGAGCGCAATTGCGGCCAGAATGCCGATGATGGCGACAACGATCATCAGCTCGATGAGAGTAAAGCCTTGTTGAGTCTTCTTCATGGGGAACCCCTATTCAGTTGGTTAGCTAACAACTTTCACGCTCGCGGGACTGGCAGTTGGCCTTGATCCCTGGCCCTCGGGCCAGCACGGCAAGCGTGCCATGGGATGGAAGCATAGGCTGTGCCAATGGGCAACCCCTCCCGGCCGGAATGTGACAGCGTTGGCGATTCTCCGTCCGCACCGGTCTGTTTCGACTCTACGGCGTCCTTGGATACCTTGCCGTAACCGTCAAACGTGGCGGTTCGCAACGGTGTTGCAGATGGGCGGTCAATCATCAGCGCGCCCATCCCCTTTCGTGCCTTGAGCGGCAAAATAGCCACGTTCGACTCGTCAAAGTTGCGCTTTTGCAGCCATGCGCGCAGATCTGCGACTTCACGCGGCGCGATCGACTCGAAATGCGCCAGAGGCTTCGATTCCTTCAACAACTTCTCCATGACCTCAGGCAACGGCACATAATACCTAGGTAGCTGGGTCAAGTCGGGTCCGCCTTCCATGGCGCCCAAGACCATGCTCATCCGTTCATCCGGATCCGAAGGTGGACGTGCTCCAACGACTACCGGTCCGGCCCATGACAACCGTTGCCATTCGGGCTTGGATGCTGACGCCAGATCTTCTGCGCGAATCTGATTGGCCGTAACTAGTTCAAACCGGTCGGTAGCGCCAACCAGGAACACCGGCCGCGATTGTGCCATCACCCATACGCCGTATCCGAGCGCGGATACCTGCACCACCAGAATGACCGCTAGATCCCAAATCAAGGACTTCTTTCCGGGGTTGAAGACGATCAAGGTCAACAATAGACCCAGAATGACATCGATTCCGACCACCAGCAGCATCAGTTTGCCGGCGCCGGCCAGAGTAAACAGCGCGCCGGGGTACCAGAGGAAACGGAACAACGCGAACACAACCATTCCCAGCAACAAGCTGAAACTCAGGTGTCCGGCGAATGCCTGCCAACGGTTCAAATCGCGAATTCGCATCATTCAACCCCCAACTTCTTCAGTTTGTACCTCAAGGCCCGGAAGGTGATGCCCAGCTTCCCTGCGGCCTTGGTCTTGTTGTAACGACATTCCTCCAGCGCCTTGACGATGGCGTCGCGTTCGAGATTGTCGATGTAGTCAATCAGGTTGGCGCTGCCACCTGCGTCCGTCGCATTCGCGCCAGTTGAGGTCGCCGAACCCGTTTTCAACGCGGACGCGGGCTCGCCGACGCTGGATTCCGGCAGGCGCAAGTCGTCGACTTCGATGCGACCGTTGTCGCACATGGCGACCGCGCGTTCGAGGATGTTCTCGAGTTCACGCACGTTGCCGGGAAAACCGTAGACCGAGAGTGCCTTGAGCGCGGCGTCCGTGAGTTGCGGGCGCTCGATGCCCCATTCCGGCGCAATTCGGTCGAGATAGCGTTCGGCCAGCATCGGGATGTCTTCAATGCGCTCGCGCAGCGGCGGCACTTTCACCTCGATCACGTTGATCCGATAGAACAGGTCCTGCCGGAACTGCCCTTGTTCGACCAGTTTGGACAAATCGCGATGGGTGGCGCTGAGCACACGCACGTCAATCGGGATTTCGGCGGTCGAGCCGACTGCGCGCAGCGCTTTTTCCTGGATCACGCGCAGCAGCTTGACCTGCATGTGCATGGGCAGGTCGGCGACTTCGTCGAGGAACAGGGTGCCGCCCGCCGCGGCTTGGAACAGGCCTTCCTTGTCGGCGCCGGCACCGGTGAAACTGCCTTTCTTGTGGCCGAAGAACTCGGATTCCATCAGTTCGGAAGGAATGGCGCCGCAGTTCACTGGCACGAAGGGACCGGCCGCGCGCGGGCCGAGATCGTGGATCATGCGCGCGACCAGTTCCTTGCCGGTGCCCGATTCACCGCGGATGTAGACCGGCGCCTGGCTGCGCGCGACTTTGGCGATGGTCGCCCGAACCGATTGCATCACGGCGGATTGGCCGATCAGTTTGTCGTTCGAGCCCTGGGTCTCGGCCTTACGCTCCTCGCCCAACTTGAGCGCGGTCTGCACGAGTCGGCGCAGGACCGCGAGGTCGACCGGTTTGGAGACGAAATCGAAGGCCCCAGCCTTGAGCGCGTTGACGGCCGCATCGACATTGCCGAAGGCGGTGATCATCGCGATGGGTGTCTGCGGTCGGTGCTTGGCGACGTGCGCGACGATCTCCTGGCCGTTGCCGTCGGGCAGGCGCATATCGGTGAAGCAGAGGTCGTATTCGTGCTCGCCGAGCCGTGACAACGCTTCCGCCTGGGTCGCGGCCGTATCCACTGCAAGGCCCATGCGTGTGAGCGTCATGACCAGCAGTTCGCGAATGTCCGGTTCGTCGTCGATGACGAGGGCGGTCTGTCGACTCATCGTGGCGTCATTCCATGTCGGTCAGGCGATGGCGGCGCCAGGTTGGCCGTGAAAGCTGATACGAAAACAACTGCCGCCACCGGCCAGCGAATAGTAATCCAGTGTGGCCTGATTGGTCTCGCATAACTGGCGGGCGATGTAGAGACCGAGACCGGTGCCCATTTCGCTGGTGGTAAAGAATGGCTCGAAGATGTGCGCGACCTGCTTGGCCGGAATGCCCGGGCCGCGGTCGGTCACCTCGAGCACCGTCTGCTGGGTATCAGGCAGGCGGCGCACGACCACGGCGACACGTGCCGGTTCGTTCGGCATGCGTCCGTAGCGCAACGCGTTCTTGACGAGATTCCACGCGACCTGCTGCAACTGGTCGGGATCGAACATCACCGAGACCCCGGTCGCCTGTATTGTCAGCTTGAGTTCGTCCTGCCCCAGCGGCTGTACCGTGCGGAATTCATCGACGAAGGCCTCGGCCCAGCGCGGCAACATCACCAGTTCCTGCTTCGAGTGCTGGCGTCTCGACAACTGCAGAATGTTCTCGACGATCGCATTCATGCGCAGGCACTGGCCACGGATGATCTCCAGCAGCCGCCGGTCGGAGGCTGGAAACTCCTCGGACTCCGCCAGCAACTGCGATGCGTGGGAAATCGCCGCCAGTGGATTGCGCACTTCATGGGCGATGCTGGCCGAGAGTCGTCCGAGCGAGCTCAAGGTCAGTTGCTCCGCTTGGCGCGTCATCAGCGATGTGTCTTCGAGGAACGCGATGCACAGGTGGGCATCCGACTGCGGCACCGCGACGAAGCGCGGAATCACTTCCGGCTGACCTTCGGCCAGGCACAGCGGCTGAAGATTTGCGGCATGACCCGCACGCCATTCGTTCACGCGCATCGAAAGGGTCGGGTTGATCCCGTTGAGATCCTTGCGCGTCGGCGAGGGCTGGCCAAGCAGGTGCCAGGCGGATTCGTTGATGCGCTGGATCTGGTTCCGGTCATCGACCACGATCACGCCGGAACGCATGCGCCGGATGATCAGTTCATTCAATTGCGACAAGCTTGCGAGGTCGGACTCCTGCCGATCCATCAACTTCTGGCGTTGCGTGACTTCGGTACGCAACAACTGACTCAGGCCGGCGGCCGCGACATACGCGAGGCCGAACAGCAGCACTTCACCGATGCTGCGCTCGCTTTCTCCCGTGGAGAACACACTCAGCATCCGTTCGACAAATCCGCCGATACCCGCGATCAGGGCGAACGCAAAGGCCGAGCGATAGGGCACCAGGGTCGCGGCGCTGGCAATATTGATCAGGATCAGGGTCGCGATGCCGGCATCGAGATTCGACGTCGCATACAACGTCAGAAGTGTTGCGAGAATGTCGACCGCAATGCCGATGTAGACCGGCATGCGCCGCGTGTGGTCGCTGATGCTGCCCCAGTAAAGGAGCACGATTGCCGCCAACAAGTATCCAATTGAGACCGCACGCGCGAATTGCGGCTCGTTGACCAAGACCAATCGGCTGCCGAATGGCGTGAACAGCAACCCAGCCAGCAGGTTGGCCTGGAGGATCCGATACAGCGAGAAGAAATAGGTCTCTCGCTGCACCAGACTGCGGTCGCTATAACGGGAAAGAGTGCGGTCGAACAAGGCGGCGTGCTCTTGGGCTTCTCGAGTTATTAGCACAAGTCGATTGACACCCGCTAACCTACTTGCATACACGATGCCGGTATTTCAACATGCACCCTGCACCCCAGAAGGCCGTGAACTCGGCTGCCGATCTCGCGATTAACGGCGCCGTTCCGATGTTTGCGGAGCCGCTTCATGTGGGCCGACCCAATATTGGAAATCGTGAACACTTTCTGCGTCTCGCCGCAGAGATGTTCGATCGTCGCTGGCTCAGCAACAATGGCCCGTTGGTTCAGGAATTTGAAAAGCGAGTCGCGGACTACTTGGGCGCAAAGCACTGCATTGCCATGTGCAACGGCACCATTGCGCTGGAAATCGCCATTCGCGCGCTGGGTATGACGGGTGAAGTGATCATTCCCTCGTATACGTTCGTCGCAACCGCGCACGCTTTGCACTGGCAGGGCATTACACCCGTATTCGCCGACATCGATCCGGCGACGCATAACTTGGATCCCTCGGCCGTCCGTAGGATGATTACTTCGCGAACCACCGGGATCATCGGTGTGCATCTATGGGGGCGGCCAGCTCCTGTTGAGGCCCTGCAGACCATCGCGGATGAGCACGGTCTGCAATTGATGTTCGACGCGGCACACGCATTCGGTTGTTCACATGGCGGGCGAATGATTGGCAATTTCGGGCGAGCGGAAGTGCTCAGTTTCCACGCGACAAAGTTCTTCAATACGCTGGAGGGCGGCGCGGTCGTCACCAATGAAGATGACCTTGCGGAAACACTGCGCCTGATGCGGAATTTCGGATTCGCGGGGTTCGACAACGTCATCCATCCGGGCACTAATGGCAAGATGGTCGAAGTATGTGCGGCGATGGGTCTCACAAATCTTGATTACATCGATACCGTAGTCGATGCCAACCGTCGAAATCACGAGGCATACTGTGTTGCGCTGAACGGGATCGATGGGTTGCGACTGCTCGAGTACGAGTTGAGCCAGCGGAACAATTTTCAGTATGTCGTGTTAGAGCTGACTGAGGGTGGTGCGCGGCGACGCGACGCCATCCTGGCTGCATTGCACGCGGAAAATATTCTGGCGCGCAAGTATTTTTGGCCTGGATGTCATGGAATGAAGCCCTATCGAGAGCTGTTCCCGAATGCAGGCGTATTGCTTCCGCATACAAGCGAGGTGGCGGAGCGTGTGATTGTCTTGCCGACGGGTACCGCCATTTCCGATGCTGCGCCGGAAATGATTGCAAACGTTATTCGTCACGTTCATTGAAAGCGACCATGGCTGGCAATCCATATTGCGCCCTGCAGCCAAGCTTCAAGCACCTGTTCGTGTTTGGTGCGGGTGGACATGGGCGCGAAATTGCCTGGCTTGTCGAACAATGTTGGGGTGAGGCAGTCGAAGTCGAGTTTCTCGTCGACAATCCAGTTTACCTTTGCCCAGCCGTAAATGGTCGAAGTGTGCGCTTGCTTAGCTGCGTCGACGCCACAGAAAGCGAACGATTTGTTGTGGCAGTCGGCGATAGTGCGCTTAGGCGGAGGGCATCACTTGGGTGCTTGCAGGCCGGCCTTTTGCCGACAATTCTCGTGCACCCTCGTGCAGAAGTATCGCGCTTCGTGGAGATTGCCGCCGGCAGCGTGATCTGCGCGGGTAGCATCCTCACCACAAACGTCGTGATTGGCGAACACGTTCATGTCAACGTCGGCTGCACAATCAGTCACGACGTCTGTATCGGCGATTTTTCCACGCTGTCGCCTGGTGTGCATGTGTCAGGTCATGTCCAGATTGGCCGCGATGTATTCATTGGTACTGGTGCAAATATCATCAATGGCAGCGCGAAGGCGCCAATTGTGATTGGCGATGGTGCGGTCATTGCAGCTGGTGCTTGCGTGACGAAGTCCGTCGAACCGGATGCGCTGATGGCAGGTGTGCCGGCGGTTAGGAAACGATGATTCCGAGCAGCGACGCCCAACTTCTGGCGTCACTCGTCCGGTTCTGAGACATCGATGAATTCTGGCGGCTCACCGGCGCACCACCGTTGCCACATGATGCGTGTCGCTTTGACGAAAGTCGACGCAACAAGTTCCGGCTTTCCGAGTGGAGACCCGGAAAATCGATCACGCATGTCAGCACGGATACCTGCAAGTTCATCAAGGCGGCATGCCCAGCTTTTCGCAACTGCAACGAATTCTTCTTCCGACGATGCAACAAATCCACCAAGGTCCATGAGTTCCATGATGGATGACGCTTGTCGACTTGCTGGGGTCGAGCCAGCCATTGTGACGGTCGGTACGCCCATCCAAATTGCATGTCGGATTGTCGTTCCGCCACTGTAAGGAAAAGTATCAAGACAGAGGTCGACTTCGTGATGTCGTCGTAGATATGAATCGATCGAGCTGCGTCGTTCGAAAACCAGCCTGCTGTCATCAATGCGCTCATCTGAGAACCAGCGCTTCAGAGTGTCAATCTGGCCTTGATTTGACATCGCTGCCAAAATCCTTCTGGCACCTGGAACCGCATGCAGGACGCGCGCCCATAGCGCAACAACTCGAAAATGAATCTTGTTTGCGCGGTTGAAGCTTCCGAATGTAAACCTAGATGAATCCAATGCTGGAAGGCGATTTATTGCTGGGGCCGTAGCGATCGGCCGATATGGGGCGGTGGAGGGCAGGTATACCAGTTTTTCGACGAATTGATCGGCGAAGTCCTTTCTCGGCAGGAAGCGGGGGTCGGCAATATAGTAATCCATTGCGTTCATCCCGGTCGTCCCTGGATATCCAATCCAGCTTGCCTGGACCGGCGCCAACTTTCTAGCGAAAATGCTCAATCTATTCCCATCAGTAAATCCTGAGAGATCGATCAAGATATCAATCTTGTCCGCCAAAATTCCATTGGCGAACACGTCGTCCGGCAATAGTTTGACATCTCTCCAGTAGTGAAAATGTCCGCGGATTCGATCAGTCTCCGGCGATATAATGGTATTGTTGTAGTATCCAAATAAAATAATACTTTTGTGCTCAGAAAGTTTTTCTAATATTGGCTCGATAAAATAATATACAGCATGGCCAAAAAAATCTGCTGAAACAAATCCAATGCGCAATACCTTCGTCGCATCGCCGCTTGGAGCATGCGCAATTCTTCGCTCCACCTCGGCCTTCTCGATACGTCCGCCTGCTATTCGAAGGCGACGAAATAGTTCTGCTGCTCCGGTTGCGGGGCTCCAGCTCAGTCGATGAACGTATTGCGTCTGGGCGATAACAGATGAAGGAAATTTCTCGGAAAGAATCTCGCCGATTCGGATGCCTTCCTCAAAATCAAGAGCTTCATCTGCATTGATGGCAAGACATAGATGTGCTGAAAAATGACTTGGATCTAGTTCCAAGGTTCGCTTCAGGTTGAGTTTTTCATCTTCCACGTTATCCAGCGATTTATAAATCAAGGCTAGAACGAAATATGCCTCAGCGTGATTTTCGTCAATGGCGATAGCGTGCCGACATGCATCAATCGCTTCCTCAGTACGACCGACGTTGGCGCACATATTTGCGATAGCAACCCAAGGCATCACGAAACTTCGATCCAAATCAGTCGCAGCCAGGTAAGAGTGCAGGGCCGGCTCAAACTCGTTCTTGTACCAGTAGCCATTTCCAAGATTGTAGTGAGCGGGAGCGGATTTAGGCTCCAGCGCGACGGCAGTGCGGTAACACTCCATCGCCCGTTCAATATCGAAGAGAGCAACGTATGCGTTACCCAAGTTCATGTGCGCTTTCGCAAGTCTTGGCGCGAGTTCGACTGCTCGCACATATATGTCGCGCGCCTTGTCAAAGCTCCCGGACTTTTCGGCCGCTTGCCCTTTCTCGATCAGATCGAGTGCCGCAACTGACTGAGGGTCGTTGGCGCTTGCTCGCGGCTTGAGTCGAAGAGCTTCGGTGATTCGCTGCAGGAGGCTCATGGCTGATTCGGGCATTGTGTAGGTTGGGTGATATCGATGTTCTCAACGTTGTCGCGCCGACACCATCGCTGCCACATGATGCGCGTCGCCTGCTCGAACGCCTGCGCGATCAGTTCCGGTTTTCGCAGTGGCGATGCTTCGAGTCGATGACGTAGCGAACTACGGATCTGAGCGAGTTCTTCTAGGCGACTTGCCCAGTTCGAACCAATTGCGACGAATTCGTCGTCGGACCTCGCTACGAAACCGCCAAGGCCGGCGGCCTCCAGAATCGAGGATCCTTGGCGACTTGCGGGTGTCGTCCCGGCGATCGTCAGGGTCGGCACGCCCATCCACAAAGCGTGACGTATCGTGGTTCCTCCAGCGTAGGGGAACGTGTCCACACACATGTCAAACTCTCGATGCAACAGCAAGTAGTTGAATGGATCGATTCGGAACTTGAATGAGAATTGGTCCGACCGGATGCCTTCTTCTATTAGCCATTTAGCAAGCTTGTCGGCTTGTTTCTGCTCGTTCATTGCCCCAATTATAATGCGCGAATTCGGAACCTTGTGTAGTAGCCGTGCCCAAAGCGAGACTACGCGCCGGTTGATCTTCGGGTGTCTATTCATACTTGCAAATGTGACCGAGCCAGAACTGAGCGCAGGAAGAGGCGAGATTTCAGGAGCATTTGGATATGGAAGGTAAGGAGCAGTTGTTGGCAGGTAAATGAACTTCTCTACGAAATATTTGCTGAATGGATCCTCGGGCAGGAAGTACTTGTCGGCGAAGTAGTAATCCATTGACTTAAGGCCGGTGGTTCCTGGATAGCCAATCCAACTCGCTTGGATCGGCGCAGCCCTAAGAGCAAATAGTTCAAGCCGGTTCCTGTAGGTGTGCCCGGACAGGTCGATCAAGATGTCGATCTCGTCGCCCATGATTAGGTCCGCAGCTTGGTCATCCGATAATTGAGAAATCGATCGCCATGCGTAAAAGTACTCCTTCATCGATTTGCTGGTTTCGTCCTCAAGATAGTGATTGTGATACGCGAACATAAGAAATGTTCGATTGGCTGACAAACATCGGAATAGCGGTTCGACGAAATGTGACACCGCGTGGTTGCGCAGGTCGGCTGAGACGAATCCTACGCGGAGCGGTCGGTTGGGATCACGGGAGTTATTGTGCGTCTTTTTTCGGCCAGACGCGTGGCGCTCAGCAATTGAGCCAAATTCAAGATGAGCGTTGAACAATTGATCTGGACCGATCGAGGGATCATGACTCATGAGGAATATCAGCGACGCTTGAAGATGACACTCGTGTGGCGTTGTGCGAAGCGCGCTTCTGTAGGTTGCTTGCGCGCCTTCGAGGTCAAGGGCATCTGTCTGGAAGGTCGCGAGGTCTGAGATTGCTGGAAAATGATCTGGTTGTATCGCAATGGTTTGACGAATTTCATTAAGATATTCGTCCAGTTGTCCCGAGTTCTTCAGGCCCAGGCTTAGCACGAAGTGTGCCTCGGCATTATTTGGAGCTGCTGCGACTGCGTTCCGACCGGCCTCAACAGCTTCGGTATGCAGCCCGACAGAAGCAAGCGCATGACCCAAACTGATCCATGCTGCAACATGATCAGCAGAGATGGTCGTTGCCATTCGATACGCGGATACCGCCTGTTCGTTCTGGCGCAAGTCCCAATGGGCGTTGCCGAGGTTGTAGTGCGCGTCTGCTGATTTTGGGTCAAGGTCGACCGCTTTCGCATAGAGCAAGAGTGCGCTCTCGTGGTTGGATCGCGCACGATGAACATTTCCGAGATTCATGTACGCCTTGGCCAAACCCGGATCTTTTGCAATTGCCTCCCTGTAACAACGCGCCGCTTCGTCGAGTCGCCCTGCCTTTTCCTCAACTTGCCCCTCGTCAATCAGCTGCAGCGCCGCTACTGAGCGCTGATTGGTGGGAAACGAGCTCGGAGTTGAACGGAAGGTACTCAAGATGCGTTTCAAGAAGCCCATCGACTCTATTCCGGTTGCTGATTGCCACTAGGTTGACGATCGATTGCTGTCTGAGCGCGACAATTCCATCTTAGTGGGACTACGATCGCACAACTTGCCGCAATGCCGGTAGATCGGAAGTAGGGTGATGCTTGGACGTTGGTTTTCCGTTGACTTCGTGGATCAGTTTGTAGTCGTTTTGCTGCGGGATGTGTCGCCCATGATCTCGGGGCCGGAACCGAAAGGCAGCAAGCCAAAGAAGGCTGCAAAGCACAAGGATCGACTCGAAATGGGACTGACCGCGCTGCACCGCCGTGCCGTCGATTTCGGTCGTCAAGAGAAGCTGAACTTCTTCCAGAAGGCTCGACTCTCGAAACGGTTGCAAGATGGCCTGATCCGCTCCGGGCAGTCTGCTGAGTTTGCCAAGGACTTCGCGGTTCGCGTGATTGCTGACCTTCGTTGATCTCGATGCTCGCCGCCGTCGCCTAGTCACCTTTCGCGTTTGCCGGCCGGGTTTGGCACAATACGCGCCCATTTTCCGGTTTGCCTTGCTGCGGACCGGCTCATCGTTCCCTCCCATCAGGTGACTCATGAACTTCCACGAGTACCAAGCGAAAGCTTTGTTCGCCGATTACGCCATCCCGGTTCCCGCCGGACGTATTGCCACGACGATCGACCAGGCCGCGGAAGCGGCGCGTGCCATTGGTGGCGAGCAGTGGGTGGTGAAGGCGCAGATCCATGCCGGTGGCCGCGGCAAGGCCGGCGGCGTGAAGCTGGTCCGTGACATCGATGGCGTCAAGGAAGCCGCCGGCAAGATGCTCGGCAGCAAGATGGTCACCTATCAGTCTGCGGGCCGTGGGCTGCCGGTCGACACCGTGCTGATCTCGGAAGCCAACGACATCGACCAGGAGTTGTACCTGAGTTGCCTCGTCGACCGCGCGACCAAGGCCGTATCCTTCATCGTCTCGGCCTCGGGTGGTGTCGATATTGAACAGGTCGCGAAGGACAATCCGGAAGCGATCCATACGGTCATCGTCGACTACGTGCAGGGCCTGCAGCCCTACCAGTGCCGCAAGGTCGGCTTCGCGATGGGCCTGAGCATGAAGCAGGTCGGCCAACTCACCAAGATCATGACCGGCGTCTACAAGCTGTTCATGGAAAAGGACATGGCCCTGATCGAACTGAATCCCCTGGCGATCGTCGCCTCGGGCGACCTGATGGCGCTGGACGGCAAGCTGAATTCGGACGACAACGCCGAGTTCCGCCATCCCAAGCTGGCGGCGATGCGCGACATCCACCAGGAAGACCCGGCCGAAGCGGAAGCAGTGAATCATCACCTGAATTACGTGCAGATGGACGGCAACATCGGCTGCATGGTCAACGGTGCCGGCCTGGCGATGGCGACGATGGACGTGATCAAGCTCGCGGGCGGTGAGCCGGCGAACTTCCTCGACGTCGGCGGCGGCGCGACCAAGGAACGCGTGACCGAAGCGTTCAAGCTGATCCTGAGTTCCGACAAGGTCAAGGCGATCCTCGTCAACATCTTCGGTGGCATCGTCCGCTGCGACATGATTGCCGAAGGCATCATCGCCGCAGTCAAGGAGGTCGGCGTGACCATCCCGGTGGTCGTGCGCCTCGAAGGCACCAATGTCGAGAAGGGCCGCGAACTGCTGGCCGGCTCCGCCTTCAAGATCATTCCGGCGACGGATCTCAACGATGCGGCGCAGAAAGCGGTCGCGGCAGTCAAGGCTTAAGGAGCAGCGACCATGAGCGTACTCGTCAACAAGGACACCAAGGTCATTTGCCAGGGCTTCACGGGCAGCCAGGGCACCTTCCATTCGGAACAGGCACTGGATTACGGCACCCGGCTGGTTGGTGGCGTCACGCCGGGCAAGGGCGGTTCGCAGCATGTCGGCCTGCCGGTGTTCGACACCGTCGCCGAAGCGGTCGATGACACCGGCGCCGATGCGTCGATGATCTTCGTGCCGCCGCCGTTCGCGGCCGACGCCATCCTCGAAGCCGCCGATGCCGGTATTCGCGTCATCGTCGCGATCACCGAAGGTATTCCGGTGCTCGACATGCTGCGGGTCAAGAATGCACTCGCGCACTATCCGGACACCGTTCTGATCGGGCCGAACTGTCCCGGCATCATCACGCCGGGCGAGTGCAAGATCGGCATCATGCCGGGCCACATCCACAAGCCTGGCAAGATCGGCATCGTCTCGCGTTCGGGCACGCTGACCTATGAAGCGGTGTTTCAGACCACCAATGCCGGCCTCGGCCAGAGCACCTGCATCGGCATCGGCGGTGATCCGATCAACGGCCTCAATTTCATCGACTGCCTGAGCATGTTCCAGGACGATCCGCAGACCGAAGGCATCATCATGGTCGGTGAAATCGGCGGTTCGGCCGAGGAAGAAGCGGCCGAGTTCATCGAGGAATACGTGCGCAAACCCGTCGTCGCGTTCATCGCCGGGGCGTCCGCACCTGCGGGCAAGCGCATGGGCCACGCCGGCGCGATCATTTCCGGCGGCAAGGGCACGGCGGCGGCCAAGTTCGCGGCATTGGAGAAGGCGGGCGTGACTACGGTGAAGTCGCCGGCAGACCTCGGTCGCGCCATCGAGGCGGCGCTGAAGGCCCGGAAATAATGCCGTTGTAGGAGCGAGCCCCGGCTCGCGACGCAGGCTACTGTCGCGAGCCGGGGCTCGCTCCTACATTGCATATTCATTGATCCCATGGCCACGATCCGCATCGCGCTCGCGCAATTCGATTTTCCGGTCGCGGCCATTTCCGAGAATGCGGACCGCATCGTCGCGCTCGCCGAGCAAGCGCGCGACGCCCTCGGTGCACGCCTGATCGTTTTTCCCGAGCTGACGTTGTCCGGCTACCTCGCCGAAGACCTGATCCTGCGTCCGAGCTTCATCAGGACCTGCGACGAGTACCTCGCAAAGATCGCCGAACGCGTGCGCGGCATCGACCTGATCGTCGGCCATCCGGTACAGGAAGGTGACCGCCGCTACAACGCGCTCAGCTGGATCCGCGACGGCGACGTGCTGGTCCGCTATCGCAAGCAGGCGCTGCCGAACTACACCGTGTTCGACGAGAAGCGCTACTTCGCGGCGGGTGATCAGGCCGCGACCGTCGAGCTCGACGGCGTGCGTTTCGCGCCGCTGATCTGCGAAGACATCTGGGACCCGCAACCGGCGCAACGTGCGCTGCAGGCCGGCGCTGACGCGTTCATCGTGATCAATGCTTCGCCGTTCAATCCGCGCAATCGTATCGATCGCCACACCGTGGTGAGCTGGCGCGCACGCGAACACGACGTGCCGATCGCCTATGTGAACCTGGTGGCAGGTCAGGACGATCTGGTGTTCGATGGCGGCGCCTTCGTGGTCGATCGCGATGGCCAGATGTCGGCACCGGCGCCGGCGTTCGAGGATCATCTTCTCCCGCTCGATTACGACATCGAGGCGCGCCGGTTTGTGCCGGTGAACTGGCCGGCCTGCGAGACCAGCGACGACGCGCGCGTCTACAACGCGCTGGTGCGCGGCACGCGCGATTACGTGCGCAAGAACCGCTTTCCCGGCGTATTGCTCGGCTTGTCGGGTGGCGTCGATTCGGCACTGACCTTGGCATTGGCGGTCGATGCGCTGGGCCCCGAGCAAGTCACCGCGGTGATGATGCCGACGCGCTATACCTCGCAGCTGTCACTCGACGAAGCGGCCGCGCAAGCGAAGCTGCTCGGCGTGAACTATCACGTCGCACCGATCGAGGACGCCTTCAACGCGATGGTCGGCACCTTGCAGCCGCTGTTTGCCGGGCGCGCAGCGGACGTGACCGAGGAGAACCTGCAGGCGCGCATCCGCGGCATGATCCTGATGGCGTTGTCGAACAAGTTCGGCGCGATGGTCTTGAGCACCGGCAACAAGAGCGAGATGGCCTGTGGCTACGCAACGCTGTACGGCGACATGTGCGGCGGTTATGCGCCACTCAAGGACGTCTACAAGACCGAAGTCTGGGACCTGTGCCGCCATCGCAACGCGATTGCGCCGGCGATTCCCGAGGTCGTGATCACGCGTCCGCCGTCGGCCGAATTGCGCGACAACCAGAAGGATCAGGATTCACTGCCGCCGTACGAGTTGCTCGACGAGATCCTGAAGCGCTATATCGAACAGGACCGCTCGCGCGCCGAAATCATCGCCGAAGGCTTCGATGCCGCGATCGTCGAACGGGTCGTGCGCATGGTGTTGCGCAACGAATACAAGCGCCGCCAGTCGGCGCCGGGCCCGCGCATCACCCAGCGGGCCTTCGGACGCGACCGGCGTTATCCGATCACGTCCGGCTGGCGTTGATCAGCCACTGAACGGGTTCAGCTGCTTCCACTTGCTGCGCTTGGCCGGCCAGTTGCCCGCCAGATACGGGTGCTCCGGGTAGTTCAGCTTGAGCACCTGTTCGGTCTCGTCACCGAGCTGGGTGCGACCGATGCGACGATAGCTTTCGGCCATGATCGCGAGCGCATCGCCGGTCGACGGCGATTCCTGATAGGTCTCGAGCAGGAACTTGGCCCGGCCGGCGGCGGCGACATAAGCGCCACGGCGGAAGTAGTAACTCGCGACCATCAGTTCCGCGTTGGCCAGGCCATTGCGCAGGTAGACCATGCGTTGGCGTGCGTCCGGTGCATAGCTGCTGTCCGGATACTTGTTCACCAGTTCGCCGAAATCCTGGAAGCTCTGGCGCACGTACTGCAGGTCGCGACGGGTGATGTCGTCCGAGAAGTACTTTTCAAGCAGGCCGACCCGGCGGTTGAAGTTCACCAGCCCGCGCAAGTAGTAGGCGTAGTCGATGCGCGGATGTGTCGGGTAGATCTTGATGAAGCGGTTGATCGCAGACAGGGCTTCATCCGGCTTGCTGTCGCGATACAGGGCATAGGCCAGTTCGATCTGGGCTTGTTCGTGATAGCGGCCGTAAGGAAAACGGGCGACCAGACGCTCGTAGAACTTCACGGCGCGCTTGATTTCGCCTTCGTCCAGCGCAGTCTTGGCTTCGGTGTACATGGCATCGACCGGCAGCGTTTCCGCGGCTTCGATGCGGACGCGACCGCTGCAGGCAGCGATCAGGGGGATCAGGGCGATGAACAGCAGTCGGACAGGGATCTGTAGGCGCACGGGGACAAAACCGTCCTAGAATGAGACGCGCATCATAGCCCATCCCCGCCGCGTGCCGGGATCGGGCCACCCATCACGATTCGCGCGGGGTTCAGTCGCCCCCGCGCCCGGAAACCACATGAACGACATGATCGACACCGAGATCGACGCGCCTGCCACCGAGCGCTTTGACTTCCGCATCGGCCCGGAACAGGCCGGAAAACGCTTCGACCAGGCCTTGGCCGAGTCCCTGCCGCAGTTTTCGCGTTCGCGCCTGTCCGGCTGGATCAAGGACGGCCGCGCGACACTCAATGGTGCCGCGGTGCGACCCAAGGACAGCGTGCACGCCGGCGATGCCGTAGTCGTGAACGCCGAGCGTGACATCCAGATCAGCGACGAACCCGAAGCGATCGAGCTCGACATCCTGTTCGAGGACCGCGATGTCCTCGTCCTCAACAAGCCGCCGGGCCTGGTCGTGCATCCGGGCGCCGGCAATGCGCGCGGCACGCTGGTCAATGCGCTGTTGCATCATGACCTCAACCTGCGCGACTTGCCGCGAGCGGGAATCGTGCACCGCCTCGACAAGGACACGTCCGGTGCGATGGTCGTGGCGAAGACGATGGAGGCACACGCCGCCCTGGTCGCGCAGCTGTCCGAGCGCGAGGTCAATCGGCGCTATGTCGCCCTGGTCAATGGCACCTTGATTGCCGGAGGCCGGATCGACGCGCCGATCGACCGTGATCCGCGCGACCGCATCCGCATGGCGGTCGTCGAAGGTGGCCGCGATGCGATCACGCATTACCGCGTGCTTGAACGCTTTCGCGCCCATACCTTGCTCAGCTGCCAGCTCGAAACCGGGCGCACCCACCAGATCCGCGTGCACTTGAACCACATTCGCCATGGCATCGTCGGTGATCCGTTGTACGGCCCTGGCCTCAAGCTGCCCAAGGCGGCGCCGCCGGCGCTGGTCGAGTGCATGCGAAATTTCAAGCGTCAGGCCCTGCATGCGGCCGAACTCGCATTCGAGCATCCGCGCACGAAGAAGCCGGTCGCGTTCAGCGCCGTGATGCCGGAGGACATGGAAGAACTGATCGCGTTCCTGCGTCGCGCTTCGCCGCCTGAATCGGCGTGATCGACACCGTCATTCGCGCGCATTGGCAGGCCCCTGCGCGCGTGCAGGCGTTCACGACGACGCGCCGAGGGCCGGGTGAGTCGCAGCCGCCGTTCGATGTGTTCAATCTCGGCGATCACGTCGGTGACGATCCGGCGGCGGTCGTCGCGAACCGCGCCGCATTGTGGCAGACGTTCGCGTTGCCCGCCGAGCCATTGTGGTTGCGTCAAGTGCATGGCACACAGGTCGCAGACGCTGACGTCGTCGCGCCTGGCGAGGTTCCTGAAGCCGACGCCGCGGTCACGCGCGAGCCCGGACGGGTCCTGGCGATTCTCACTGCGGATTGCCTGCCAGTCGTGTTCGCGGCCGACGATGCGTCGTCGATCGGCGCTGCGCACGCCGGCTGGCGCGGGCTTGCGGACGGGGTGCTGGAAGCGACTGTTGCCGCGATGCGGCACGACCCGTCGCGCATTCACGCGTGGATCGGCCCCGGCATTCGCCAAGCGGCGTTCGAGGTCGGTCCGGAAGTCCGGGAGCGGTTCGTGGTCGCGGACAGGCTCGCCTTCGCAGCCTTCAAGCCGAGTGCACGCCCCGGCCACTTTCTGTGCGATCTCGCGATGCTCGCGCGCCTGCGTTTGATGAAACTGGGTCTCGTTCGCATCGCCGATTGCGCTCTGTGCACGCATGTTGCGCCGCAGCAGTTTTATTCGCATCGCCGCGACCAGCGCACGGGTCGAATGGCGACGCTGGTGTGGCAGGTGCAGACGCCTTGATGCTGCAAGATTGTTGACCAATTTCCGACCGATCTGGCCGATGCCCGGAAACTCGACGAGCTAGCATCCCGACCATCGTGACGGGGGATTGATATGAAGCGCCTTGTGCTTGCTGCTCTGATGTGTGTCGTCGGTTCTCCGGCTTGGTCCGACTCCACCGAGGGAGCGGTCCGGTCAGTCCGAAGCGTGACGCCGGAAACCCGAATCTCCCGTGCAGCAGTGGACGAGAAGCTGCGGGAGGAAGGCGAGGAGCACAAGCGCTACGACCAGCCCGACTTGGCCGAAGAATTCGCGCTGAAGAAGCGCTTGCCTCAAGGCGAGCGCAGCTTGCCTTACCAGCGCTACGTCGATGCGCGCAGCCACGCCAATCGAATGCCGGTCGCTGATGGTGCTGCGCGTGAAATCTTTCCGGCCGGCCGTGCACCGACGGCAGTGACGTGGACAGAAAAGGGACCGGGCAATATCGGCGGACGTACCCGTGCGATCGCGTTCGACCCGGTGACGCCGAACACGATGTACGTCGGCGGCGTGGCGGGCGGTGTCTTCAAGTCCACCGATGGCGGCAATTCCTGGGCGCCGATCGGCGACCTGATGGCGAATCTCGCGGTCTCCCAGATCGTCGTCGATCGAACCAACGGGAATCGCATCTGGGCCGGTACCGGTGAAGGCATGTTCAACGTCGATGCCCAGCGCGGCGCCGGCATCTTTTTGTCCACAGACGGTGGCGCAACGTGGAACCAGTTGGCGTCGACCAACGTGACGAACTTCCAGCGCGTCAACGATCTGATCCAGAGCCCGAACGACGCCAACACGCTGTATGCCGCGACGCGGATCGGCGTGTTCGTGTCGACCGATTCCGGCACCAGCTGGACGGCATTTACCGAGACCCAAGGGCATGTGGGCGGCTGTTTCGATCTCTCTGCGCGACCGGGTTCCGGGCCGGCCGATACCGTGCTGGCTGCCTGTGGCAGTTTCTACTCGGCGTCGTTCGCGAAGCCCACGTCGGCCCTGTACCGCAATACCAATGCGCGCGGTGGCGGCACATTCGCGGCGGTGATCGCGGCTGCTGCGGGTCAAGCGCGGGCCTCGGTGTCCTATGCGCCATCCGACAACACTTATGCGTATGCCGTGTTCGCCTGCAGTTCGTCGGGTGCGGTGGCTTGCGGCAGTTTCGAAGATGGCGTCTACAAGGTGTTCCGCTCGATCGATGGCGGCGCGACCTGGACTACGCGCTTCACCAACGACTTCTCGGCCAATTTCAACCCACCTGGTTACCAGTGGGGCAACCTGATCTTTTCCAATCCGGTGTCGGCCATCAATGGTTCGATCTACGGACAGGGCTGGTATGACAATACGCTGGCGGTTCATCCAACCAATCGCGACCAGATCTTCGCCGGCGGTATCGACTTGTTCCGCTCGGACGATGGCGGTGCGACCTGGGGCGGCTTGTCGTATTGGTGGCTGGATCCCGTGGCGGACGAGCAGTACTACGCCCACGCCGACCATCACAAATACATATTCCATCCCGGCTACAACGGCACCACCGAGACGCGCTTCTTCATCGGCAATGACGGTGGAATCCAGCAGGCCTCGGACGCGCACACCGCGGTGCGCGCGCAGTCAAAGACGGCATTCAATCCCAGCGTCTACGGCGACCTGCGCTCGGCGACCTGGAACAACCAGAATCTGAGCCTCGGCATTACCCAGTTCTATCACGGTGACATTTATCCGAATGGCACGACCTACTTCGGCGGCACCCAGGACAATGGCACCAATCGCGGCACCGACGCTGCCGGCTTGAACGGCTGGACCGAAATCCTCGGTGGCGATGGCGGCTACGTGGCCGTCAATCCGTCGAACACCAACCAGTTGTTTGCCGAGAACTACGACATCAGCATCCAGCGATCGGATGATGGCGGTGCGACCTGGGCGAACAAGATCACCGGCATTACCGACAGTTTCCAGTTCATCAATCCCTTCGTGATGGACCCGAATACGGCCACGCGTCTGTGGACTGGCGGCCAGCGGCTGTGGCGCACCGCCAACAGTGGCGACTCCTGGACCGCCGCGAGTGCGTCGGTGAATGCCGCCTGTGCCGGGCAGATCTTCTCGGCGCATGCCATTGCGCCAGGAAATTCCGATCGTGCATTGTCGGGCACCGATTGCGGCTTCATCTATCGCAGCAGTTCAGCCACCACCACCGTCGGCACGACGGTGTGGTCGGGTGTGCAGCCGCGAACGGGGTATGTATCGTCGTTCGCGTTCGATCCGGCCAATTCGCTGATCGCTTACGCGACCTATGCCACTTTCACCGGCTCGCACGTCTGGAAGACCACCGACGGCGGCGCGACCTGGTCGGCCATCGATGGCGTCGGCGTCAATGCCTTGCCGGACATCCCGGCCCATTCGGTGCTCGTCGATCCGCGTTCCGCCAGCACGCTCTGGGTGGGAACCGACCTCGGTGTCTTCGTGACCCTGGACGGTGGCGCCAATTGGGCCCGCGAGAATACCGGTTTCGCCAACGTGTTCACCGAGCATCTCGATCTGCATCAGGTCGATGCCAGCAATTGGAAACTCTATGCGTTCACGCATGGGCGTGGTGTGTTTGCGACGACGCTGACGAGCACGCCGAACACGGCGCCGACCATCACCGGACCGTCGAACCAGAACATCAACGAGGATGCCAATACCGGCGCACTCGCGGTCACCGTCGGTGACGCAGAAACCGCCGTGGCGAGTTTGAGTCTCTCCGGAACATCGAGCAATACGACGCTGGTCCCCAACAACGTGGCGAACATCAGCTTCGGCGGCAGTGGTGCGAACCGTACCGTGACGATCACACCTGCCGCCAATCAAAGTGGCGTGACGACCATCACGTTGCGTGTGACTGATGGCGGCGGTCTATTCACCGAGACGAGCTTCACGGTGACCGTGGCAGCGGTCGATGATCCGCCGGTTGCAGTGAACGACAGTGCGACGGTGAACGAAGACAGCGGCGCCAACACGATTGCCGTGCTGACCAACGATACCGATGTCGATGGCGGCACCAAGCTGGTCACGGCCGTCGGCACGGCCAGCAATGGCGCGACGGCGGTCGGTCCGGCCGGCGCGAACGCGACCTACACGCCGAACGCGAACTACTGCGGCCCGGACAGCTTCACTTACACGATCACCGGTGGCAGCAATGCGACGGTGACCGTCACCGTGACCTGCGTCGACGACGCGCCAGTGGCCGTGGCCGACAGTTCGACCGTGAATGAAGACAGTGGCGCCAACACGATCACGGTGTTGGCGAATGACACCGACATCGACGGTGGTACCAAGCTCGTCACCGCCGTCGGTGCAGCGACGAACGGCACCACCGCCGTCGGTCCGGCCGGCGCGAACGCGACCTATACACCGAACGCGAACTACTGCGGCCCCGATTCGTTCACGTACACGATCACCGGTGGCAGCAGTGCGACGGTGACCGTCACCGTGACCTGCGTCGACGACGCGCCAGTGGCCGTGGCCGACAGCGCAACGGTGAATGAAGACAGCGGCGCCAATTCGATCACGGTGTTGACCAACGACACCGATATCGACGGCGGCACCAAGCTCGTCACCGCCGTGGGTGCAGCGACGAACGGCACCACCGCTGTCGGTCCGGCCGGCGCGAACGCGACCTACACCCCGAACGCGAACTACTGCGGCCCGGACTCGTTCACGTACACGATCACTGGTGGATCTTCGGCCACGGTCAGTGTCACCGTGACTTGCGTCGACGACGGACCGGCAACCGCTGTCAACGACAGCCCGACCGTGAACGAAGATAGCGGCGCCAACGCAGTCTCGGTGTTGAGCAACGATACGCCGGACCCGGACGGGACCGCGTTTGTCGTGACCGCCGTGGGTTTGGCAACCAATGGCTCCACGGCGGTCGGTCCTGGCGGCGCGAACGCGACCTACACCCCGAACGCGAACTACTGCGGCCCGGACAGCTTCACTTACACGATCACCGGTGGCAGCAGCGCGACGGTGACCGTCACCGTGACCTGCGTCGACGACGCGCCAGTGGCCGTGGCCGACAGCGCAACGGTGAACGAAGACAGCGGCGCCAATTCGATCACGGTGTTGACCAACGACACCGATATCGACGGCGGCACCAAGCTCGTCACCGCCGTGGGTGCAGCGACGAATGGCACGACGGCCGTCGGGCCGGCTGGCGCGAACGCGACCTACACACCGAGCGCGAACTACTGCGGTCCGGACTCGTTCACCTACACGATCACCGGTGGCAGCAGTGCGACGGTGACCGTCACCGTGACCTGCGTCGATGACGCGCCAATGGCCGTGGCCGACAGCGCAACGGTGAACGAAGACAGCGGCGCCAACACGATTGCCGTGCTGACCAACGACACCGATGTCGACGGCGGCACCAAACTCGTCACCTCCGTCGGCACGGCCACCAATGGCACGACGGCCGTCGGACCCGCTGGCGCGAACGCGACCTACGCCCCGAACGCGAACTACTGCGGCCCGGATTCGTTCACTTACACGATCACCGGTGGCAGCAGTGCGACGGTGACCGTCACCGTGACCTGCGTCGACGACGCCCCGGTCGCTGTGGCCGACAGCGCAACGGTGAACGAAGACAGCGGCGCCAACACGATTGCCGTGCTGACCAACGACACCGATATCGACGGCGGCACCAAGCTCGTCACCGCCGTGGGTGCAGCGACAAACGGCACGACGGCCGTCGGACCCGCTGGCGCGAACGCGACCTACGCCCCGAACGCGAACTACTGCGGCCCGGATTCGTTCACTTACACGATCACCGGTGGCAGCAGTGCGACGGTGACCGTCACCGTGACCTGCGTCGACGACGCCCCGGTCGCTGTGGCCGACAGTTCGACCGTGAATGAAGACAGTGGCGCCAACACGATCACGGTGTTGGCGAATGACACCGACATCGACGGTGGTACCAAGCTTGTCACCGCCGTGGGTGCAGCGGCGAACGGCACCACCGCCGTCGGTCCGGCCGGCGCGAACGCGACCTACACCCCGAACGCGAACTACTGCGGCCCGGATTCGTTCACGTACACGATCACCGGTGGCAGCAGTGCGACCGTCAGCGTCACCGTGACCTGCGTCGACGACAATCCAGTGGCGGTGGCCGACAGTTCGACCGTGAATGAAGACAGTGGCGCCAACACGATCACGGTGTTGGCGAATGACACCGATATCGACGGCGGCACCAAGCTCGTCACCGCCGTGGGTGCAGCGGCGAACGGCACCACCGCCGTCGGACCCGCCGGCGCGAACGCGACCTACACGCCGAACGCGAACTACTGCGGCCCGGACTCGTTCACGTACACGATCACTGGTGGATCAACGGCGACCGTGACCGTGACTGTCACTTGCGTCGACGACGCCCCGGTCGCTGTGGCCGACAGCGGAACGGTGAACGAAGACAGCGGCGCCAACACGATTGCCGTGCTGACCAACGACACCGATATCGACGGCGGCACCAAGCTGGTCACTGCCGTGGGTGCAGCGACGAACGGCACCACCGCCGTCGGCCCCGCCGGCGCAAACGCGACCTACACGCCGAACGCGAACTACTGCGGCCCGGATTCGTTCACGTACACGATCACTGGTGGATCAACGGCGACCGTGACCGTGACTGTCACTTGCGTCGACGACGCGCCAGCGGCCGTGGCCGATAGCGCAACGGTGAATGAAGACAGCGGCGCCAAGTCGATCACGGTGTTGACCAATGACACCGATGTCGACGGCGGCACCAAGCTCGTGACCGCCGTGGGTGCAGCGACCAACGGCACCACCGCCGTCGGTCCCGCCGGCGCGAACGCGACCTACACGCCGAACGCGAACTACTGCGGCCCCGATTCGTTCACCTACACGATCACCGGTGGCAGCAGTGCAACGGTGAGCGTGACGGTGACCTGCGTGAATGATGCGCCGACTGCAGTTGGCAGCGTTGCGAACGTGTCGGGTCCGGAGACGTTGCTACTGTCAATCACGACTGCATCGGCATTCAACGACGTCGACAGCGCCAGCCTGACTTACAGCGCGTCCGGTCTGCCGGCATGGCTGACAATCAACCCCGGTACCGGCGTGATTTCGGGCACGCCGCCGATCGGTGCGTCAGTCCCGGGCACGTATCCGATTACGGTCACGGCGAGCGATGCCGAGCCCTTGTCGGCCAATCAGTCATTCACGGTCACGGTGCTGCCGGTGGGCTTGTTCGCCGACGGCTTTGAAACACCGCCGCCGCCGCGTGCGGCTGACTGAGCTCAGGTCGAAGGGACCCCGCTGCGGCGGGGTCTCTTCTTTCGTGTCGTTGCCGCGGTTGGCGTCGATTGGATTCCGGGCCTGGATCGACCGGGGCGATGGTCCCTTGCATCGCAGAATTCCCGTCACGCGCTGAAGTCGCTTCCCCGAGTCGGTCGGCGATGGTGCTGATCGAACCTGAAAGCCGCGATTGGCGAGCGGGTCGCGACTGCACCATCAAGGCGGGCTCGCATCGTCGTGCTGCAAATCCGGCGGTTGCCTGAGGTGGCTGTGCCGCCACGACCGAGTCTGCGCAGGAGGCATCGGTCGGGAATCATTCGGCACACCCGTGGCGTCCGGTCGCGCGCATCACCCGGCGACAAAAAAACCGCGGCCCCTACGGACCGCGGTTTTGGCTTCGAAGCGATGGCTGGATCAGCGCGCCGCGTTCGCGTTCATCGTGCTGTTGCGGCTGCTGTCGGTGACCTGGGCCGGGTCACGCATGCCGCTGGTGTGGCACCAGCCGGTCTTGTGTCCCTGATTGTAGGCACCGCTCAACTGGCCCTTGGTCTGTTCGGTGGTGCCATCTTCGGGGTCATTGAGCAACAGGTCGGTGGCCATGTTGCAGTAATCGTTCGTGTACCAGTTGGTGAGCTTGAACGAGGTCGTGTAGTAATTGACCTTGGCGCGGCTGCTGCTCGGGATGCCGGCGAGCCAGCTGGATGCACCGCTGTAGGTCAGGTTGGCATTGGTGCCGCAACCGACGCCGAACACCGAGCCCAGCACCGCGGCATTGCCGGCCAGCGCTGTGCCTTGATAGGGCGTGCCGACCGACTGGATCAGGCGTGCACCGGTGGCGTAGTCGAGTCCCGACCAGTAGTAGGTGTAGAGGTGCAGTGCCGCCGCACCACCCTGGCTGTGCGCAACGATCCCATAGGAATTCCAGGTCGCACCGAAGTTCTTGATCAGGTTGGCGAACTGGTCATGCGAACGGTTCTGGTTGAAGTCCTTGAACACGGCCGAGTTCGCGAACTGGCCGGCCACCGGACCCCAGGCGTCGCCCGAGCAATAGCCGTGCACAAGCAGCAATTTGGTGCCGACGCCCTTGCCCTGGACCAGATTGGTCGGGCGTGCGCCTTGGCGCATCTCGTCGTCGATGGCCGCGCCGCGCGAGAACGCGGCCTTCGGCAGCACGCCGATGTCGATCGGCAGTTCCGCGATCTTGGCCAGCGGCACGAAGTGGTTGGGGTCTTCGATGCGCAGGTTGCGCAGCGTGAACGGGCCGACCGCTTTCGCCCTGGCGATCCAGCGGGCGTCCAGCGACAGCGGCAGTCGGCCGCCATCGAGTTCGCTCATGCCGCCGATCCAGGCAATGGCGACATCGCGGCCATTGCGCTTGCCCCAGACTTCGCCGATCACGCGGTAGTGATCGCTGCTCGCCTTGGCGATCGAGACATCGAGGTCGAGCGCGATGCGACGATCCGAGACCGTCTTCGCGAACACGACGCTGTTGCGCACGCTCAGTTGGTCGGCGATCACCGGCAACGCGAACTCGGCACTGCGCACGAAGCCCTTGCCGTCGCCGGTGCGACCGGTCGCGATCACCTGCGCGGTGAAATCACCGGAAGCGCGCGGCGAGAAGTCGGCGCCGAACAAGCCGTCCATCGCCTTGGCATCGCCATGCAGACCATCGTCGAACATCGGGTACTCGGCGATGCCGTCCGGGCCGGTGACGCGCAGCTTGGCGCCGGCGATCTGCGGCACGCTATCGCCACCTTCTTCGTCGTACACCGAGGCGACAAAGCCGAGGCGCTTGCCGACCTGCTGATTGAAACTGGTCTGGTGCGCCATCAGGCGCGTCTTGCCGGCGCCTTCGACGAGCACGAAACCGGCGGCAGCCGAATCGGACTCCACCGACAAGGTCCAGTCACCCGGCATCATCGCCTTGAAGCCGTAGCGCACCGCGGGGAAACTCTGGCCTTCCAGCGTGAAATTGGTGCGATCGAGTTCCTGGGCCATGTCGCGCACCGATTTCGCACGCGTGCCCATCGGGTCACGCAGGCCGAGATCCCACTGCGACTTCGCACCCGAGAAACTGAGCAGGCGCAGGTCTTCGCCCTCCACGGGCAGCGTCGATTGCCAGCCGTAACGGCCATTCGCCAGCTTCTCCAGCTGCACCGGCAACAGGGCCGACTTCGAATGCACGGCGGTGCGGGCAGGTTCGACCGCAGCCATGTCGGCGAATTCGGACGGCGGACCGGCGAGTTGCTTGGCCGCCAGTTGAGCGGCCGAAACCGACGCGAACGGGACTGCCGCAGCAGCGAGAGACAACAGGAAACCGGTACGACGCTTGATCACGAAACCCTCCCAGATTTGGTGTGCGCGCATGCGGGAACGCGCGTTCGATGCGTGGATAGGTGTGCGCCGGATCGAGTCCCCCGCTGCCTGAGCCCCTGAGCTCAAGTGTGGCGCGATGTGAAGTGTGCACTAGTTCTCGTTTTTCGCACGCTGCAGTGCGTCAAACGCTTGTTTGAGACATCTGTTTGCATTCGGATGCATCGAACTGTGCGTTGCCGCGCAGTGTTTTCGCGCGTGCTGTCATCCGAACAGGATTCAGACCAGTCCTTCCTTGAGCGCACGCACCGCGGCCTGGGTGCGGTCATTGACGTCGAGTTTGAGCAGCAGGTGGCTGACGTGGGTCTTCACCGTCTTGATCCCGATGCCGAGACGCGCGGCGATGTCGGCGTTGCCGAGGCCCTGCGCGATCAGGCGCAGCACATCGTGTTCGCGTGCGCTCAAGGCGGTGCGCAGCGGGGTCTGTGCACGTTGTCCGGCGACCAGGCTGGCGATGCGCGGATGCAGCACCCGTTCCCCACGATGCGTGGCGAGGATCGCGTCGCGCAACTGCTCCGGTGAGCTGTCCTTGAGCAGGGCCGAGATCGCGCCGGCCTGCAGCACCTCGTGCAGCAGTCGCGGGTCTTCGCTGGAGGTGAGCACCAGCACGCGTGCATCGGCCGCGACCTCTCCCAGGCGTGCGATCAGCGCTGCGCCGCCGCCCGGCATCAGCAAGTCAAGCAGGATCACGTCGATGTCGGTGCCCGGCAATGCGTCGACCAGCGCGGGGCCATCGCCGGCCTCGATCACGACCTCGAATTCCGGCTGCGATTCGAGGAAGGCGCGCAAGCCCCGGCGCACCACGGGGTGGTCGTCGGCCATTGCGATGCGGATGCGTTCGTCGCTCATGTCACGGTCTCGGTCCAATGCAATTCGATACGGCTGCCGCCCTGCGGGTCGCTGTACCAGTCGAAGCAACCTTCGGGCAGGGCGGCGGCGCGCTCACGCAGATGCTGCAAGCCGCGACCACTGCCTTCGACGATGCCGCCACGACCGTTGTCCTGCACGCACAGCGAGAATCGCCGCGCCTCGTGCGACAGGCGTACGAGCGCGCGGTCGGCGCCGCTGTGGCGCGCGATGTTGGCGAGCGCTTCGTCGATCACGCGCATCAGCACGTCATGCCGGCTGGCGGCGATCAGTTCGGTCGCGTCCAGTTCGATGTGCGCGGGGATACCGCTGCGTCGCGACCAGTCCTCGACGCGCGCGACCAGATGCGCCTGCCACTCGGCCTGACGCAGCGGACGCAATTCGCCGAGCAGTTCGGCCAGTTCGCGCTGAATCTGTTCGGCGAGCGCACGCGCCTCGCCCAGTGCTGACAGATCGCGCTGGGCTTCCGGCAACGCGGCGCGCAGTGCGCCCAACTGCATCGACAGCGCAAACGCCTGTTGCTTGATGGTGTCATGCAGGTCGCGGGCAATGCGCTCGCGCTCGTGTCGTCCGGCGCGCTCGCTGCGGTGTTCGACCAGTTCGGCCAGCGCGCTCGGCATGGTGTCGAGTTGCTGCGCGAGTTCGCCGATTTCGTCGCGCGCTCGATCATCGATGCGCAAGTCGAAGCGGCCGTGACGCCACGCATCCGCGGTGGCTGCGATGCGGCGCAGTCGACGCGTCACCCAGGCGCTCAGGAACACGGCCGCCACGGTCGCAAATACCAGGGCACCGACCAGGACGATCGGCCACTCGAAACTGAGGCTGCGCCAGATCCGCTCGCTGGGGCGCGGCAAATCCACCCACAGCACCAGCGCCTCCGCTGCACCATTCGGTCCCTGCAGCGGCGCGTGATACAGGCGCTGCAGGTGCGGCGAATTCGTGGCCGCCGAACGCAGGCCGTCGCCATCGGCCGGACCGAGCGGCAACGGTGGCACGAAATCGGCACGTGTGGTGGCGAGCGGACGCTCGTTGGCGTCCACCAGCATCGCGACAAAGGGCTGCGGCCCGTATTCGAGCAACGAGAATGCGGTTTCTCCGAACGGAGAGCGGCTCGGCTGGGTCAGCGTGAGCAGCCAGCGCTCCAGATCACGGGTGAGGCCGATGCCGTTCAATCCGCGTTCGCGCCGGTGCCGGCCAATCGCCTGCGCCTCGCGCCTGATCTCGTCGCCGATCCGTGCCGAATCCAGCACCCGCACGATCTGCCGGAACTCGAGCACGGTGCGCGCGGCGTCCATCGCCAGCAAGGCGGGCACGCCGCAGAGCAGGAAGAACGCGGCGAGCTTGAGCAGCAGTCCGGAGGGGCGCAGCAGAGTCGGCATCGGCGGTGTTCGGTTCGGGGTGCCGACGATAGTGCATCGCGGCTCGGTCCCGGGACGGAGGCCACCGCGGCGGCATCCGCCTAGGCTGCGCGTCCATTCTTGCAGGGGGTTTCATGCTGCTTCGTCGTTCCATGCTCGTGCTGTCCATCACCGCCGCCTTTGCGGCTGCATCTGTCCGCGCGGCCGAACCGAGCACGCTCGGCGCGGTGGAAGTGACCAGCAGCAAGATCGACACCGCGCTCGACAAATCCTCGGCCACGGTGACCGTGATCGGCGGCGAAGAACTGCGTGCCCGCGGAGCCACTGACCTGCGCACTGCGCTGGCCCTGGTCGCGGGCGTCGAAGCGTCACCGGGGGGTGATGGCGGCCCGGCCTCGTCGGTGCCGGCGTTGTGGGGTCTGCGCGAGTTCGATGCTTTCCTGCTGCTGGTGGACGGCGTCCCGGCCGGCGGTGCCTTCGTCCCCGCGCTGGCGAGTCTCGACCTGACGAATGTCGAACGCATCGAGGTGATGAAGGGCGCGGCGCCGGTGAGCTACGGCGCCACCGCTTTCGTCGGCGTCATCCACGTGATCCATTACGCCGCTGGCGAAGGCCCGTCGCGGGTCGGATTCAGTTACGGATCGCGCGGCAGTCTGCGCGCCGAATTCGCGGCTCCCTTGTCGAGCCGGGGTGCCTGGAAGGATTCGCTGGTCGTGAATGCCGAGCATCAGGAACTGGCCGCCGATCGTGCCGGTTACGACCGTAGTCATCTGCTCTATCGTGCCGACATCGAGGCAGAGACCGGCCGTTTCGGCCTGGATGTCGACCTGAGCCTGCTGCGCCAGGACCCGAACAGCCCGCACATGCGCGAGGGCGCCGGACTGACGCCGCGCACGCCGCTCGATGCGAACCACAATCCGGGCGGGGCGCACCTCGATGAAAACCGCCTGCAGGTGTCGACCCGCTACGAGCGCGACACGACCCTGGGTCCGTGGCAGACGCGCATCGCACTGGCGCGCACCGACGGCGAGCTGATCCGCGGTTTCCTGCGCGAGGGGTTCAGCGCTGCGCCGGCAATCAATGCCGATGGCTACGAACAGACCCGGGGCAGTACCGATTTGTATGCCGATACCCATGTGGTTTCGAAGATCGGCGACGCGACCGCCGTGGTCTGGGGCGCTGATTGGCTGCACGGCAATGGCGATCAGGAAAGCCGCAACTTCGAATACAGCGTCGCACTCGACGGACGCGACCCGCCGCGCGCCGGCACGCGCCCGATCGACGAGGTCACGGGCACCGACGACCGCCGCGACTTCCTCGGCGCCTATGCCGACCTGCAGCACGACGTGAGCGAGCGCCTGCATCTCGATGCCGGCCTGCGCCTGAATCACACCCGGGAAGACCGCGACACCGCCCTGATCGAGACCGGCGTGGCCGGCGTCGAGCTTGGCCGCGACGAACGCCGGGATACCCGCCTGACCGGTGCGCTGGGGGCCTCGTACCGCTTGTGGACCGATCCCGACCAGGCCGACTACCTGACCGCCTACGCGAACTATCGCGACAGCTTCAAGCCGGCCGTGGTCGACTTCGGACCGGAAGCCGAGACCGACATTTTGGAAGCAGAAGAAGCCACGAGCGGTGAAGTCGGACTGCGCGGCGTGAACCTCGAAGGCCGCTTGAGCTGGGAGGTCGCCGGGTTCTACATGGACTTCGCGAACCTCGTCGTGCCGCAGACCGTCGACGGTCGGCCGGGCCTGACCAATGCCGGCAACCTGATGTTCCGCGGTCTCGAGGGCGAAGCGCGCTACCGAATCGGCGACGATGTCCAGGTCCTGGCCAGCTGGGCCTACCATCACTCGCAGTTCGGCGACTACGTGCGCCTGTTCGGCGACACGCCGCGCCAGTTGCGCGGGAACCAGCAGGAACTGTCGCCGGACCATCTCGCCGGTCTCGGCCTGATCTGGCAGCCGGCCGCCGGCCCGTTCGCCTTCATCAGTTCGAACTATGTCGGCGATCGCTACCTGAACAAGCGCAACACCGCGCCGGCCGCCGGCTATGCGACGGTCGATGCCGGTCTCGGCTGGCGTGCGAAGGCGTGGACCTTGCGCGTCGATGGCAGCAACCTGACCGATCGCCGCGATCCTGCCTCGGAGAGCGAACTCGGCGACGCCCAGTACTACCGCCTGCCGGCGCGCAGCTACTGGCTCAGCCTCAGCTACGACCTCGACCGCTGATGCAGGACCCGCCCGGCACGATGCGCGGACTACGCCGCCGCGCATCGTGCCGAGACGCTTCTCCGATCGCCGGCGCTTGAATCGCGTCGCCCTGCCCGCAATTCCCGAACAGCTCGCGGCCACGCCGCCACAGACTTCGGGGACTCCCATGCGGATGGACAAACTCACTTCGCGTTTCCAGCAGGCCTTGCAGGAAGCGCAATCGCTGGCCGTCGGCCGCGATCACAACATGGTCGAGCCGGTGCACGTGCTGACCGCGCTGATGGAACAGCAGGGCGGATCGGTGCGGCCGCTGCTGACCAAGGCCGGTGCGAACGTGCCAGTGATCCGGCAGCGCCTTGCGGCGATGCTCGATGCGCTTCCGAAAGTGAAAGGGCAGGAGGGCCACATCAACGTCGGCAACGACCTGACACGCCTGCTCAATCTCACTGACAAGCTCGCTCAGGAACGCGGCGACCAGTTCATCGCCAGCGAATTGTTCGTGCTCGCCGCTGCCGATGACAAGGGCGAGCTCGGTCAGCTGCTGCGCAATCACGGCGCAACCAAGGCGGTGCTCGCCACCGCCATCGACCAGTTGCGCGGCGGCGAAGCCGTGCAAGATGCGAATGCCGAGGAACATCGCCAGGCGCTCGACAAATACACGATCGACTTCACCCAGCGAGCCGAAGACGCGAAGCTCGATCCGGTCATCGGCCGTGACGAGGAAATCCGTCGCGTCATCCAGGTGCTGCAGCGTCGCACCAAGAACAATCCGGTGCTGATCGGCGAGCCCGGCGTCGGCAAGACCGCGATCGTCGAAGGCCTCGCCCAGCGCATCATCCATGGCGAAGTGCCGGAAGGGTTGAAAGGCAAGCGCCTGCTCAGTCTCGACATGGGCGCGCTGATTGCTGGTGCCAAGTTCCGCGGCGAGTTCGAGGAGCGCCTGAAGGCGGTGCTGAACGATCTCGCCAAGCAGGAAGGCGGCGTGATTCTCTTCATCGACGAACTGCACACCATGGTCGGCGCCGGCAAGGCCGAAGGGTCGATGGACGCCGGCAACATGCTCAAGCCGGCGCTGGCCCGCGGCGAGCTGCATTGCATTGGCGCGACCACGCTGGACGAATACCGAAAGTACGTCGAGAAGGACGCCGCGCTCGAACGTCGCTTCCAGAAAGTCTTCGTGGGCGAGCCGAGTGTCGAGGACACGATCGCGATCCTGCGCGGACTCAAGGAGAAGTACGCGGTCCACCACGGCGTCGAGATCACCGACCCGGCGATCATCGCTGCAGCGACGTTGAGCCATCGTTACATCGCCGATCGACAGTTGCCGGACAAGGCCATCGACCTGATGGACGAGGCGGCTTCGCGCATCCGCATGGAAATCGATTCCAAACCCGAGGAGATGGATCGCAAGGAGCGCCGGCTGATCCAGCTCAAGATCCAGCGCGAGGCGCTGAAGAAGGAGAAGGACGCCGAAACGAAGCAGCGCCTGGCCGATCTCGAAGTCGAGATCGAGAAACTCGAGCGCCAGTTCTCCGATCTCGAAGAGATCTGGAAGTCCGAGAAGGCGGCCGTGCAAGGCAGCACCAAGCTGAAAGAGGACATCGAACGCACCCGCAACGAGATGGACGCGGCCATGCGTCGCGGCGACCTCGCAAAAGTCAGCGAACTGCAGTACGGCAAGCTGCCGCAGCTCGAAGCGCAGCTCGCTGCGGCGCAGGAGACCGAGCAGAAGGGTTTCAAGCTGTTGCAGCAACGCGTGACCGCGGATGAGATCGCCGAAGTGGTGTCGCGCTGGACCGGCATCCCGGTCAGCAAGATGCTGGAAGGCGAACGCGACAAGCTGTTGCGCATGGAAGCCGAGCTGCATCGACGCGTCGTCGGCCAGGACGAGGCCGTGGTCGCGGTTGCGGACGCGATCCGCCGCTCGCGCGCCGGCTTGTCTGATCCGAATCGACCGAACGGGTCGTTCCTGTTCCTCGGCCCGACCGGCGTCGGCAAGACCGAGTTGTGCAAGGCGCTGGCCGAATTCCTGTTCGACTCGACCGATGCGATGGTGCGCATCGACATGAGCGAGTTCATGGAGAAACACAGTGTCTCGCGCCTGATCGGTGCGCCCCCGGGTTATGTCGGTTACGAGGAAGGCGGCTATCTGACCGAGGCGGTGCGACGTCGGCCCTACAGCGTGATCCTGCTCGACGAAGTCGAGAAGGCGCACGGCGACGTCTTCAACGTGCTGCTGCAAGTGCTGGATGACGGCCGCCTGACCGACGGCCAGGGGCGCACCGTCGATTTTCGCAACACCGTGATCGTGATGACCTCCAATCTCGGCTCGCAGCTGATCCAGGAGTTCGCGGCACGCAACGACTATGCCGGCATGAAGTCGGCGGTGCTGGATGTGGTGCAGTCGCACTTCCGGCCGGAGTTCATCAATCGCCTAGACGAACTCGTGGTCTTCCATCCGCTCGGTCGCGAACACATCCGCAGCATCGCGCGCATCCAGTCCGGGCATCTGGCAAAGCGCCTGGCCGAACGCGGCATCAAGCTCGAGATCAGCGACAGCGCCCTCGACCTGCTCGGCAACGCCGGTTTCGATCCGGTCTACGGCGCGCGGCCGCTCAAGCGCGCGATCCAGAGCCAGCTCGAGAACCCGCTCGCGAAGCAGATCCTGCAGGGCCAGTTCGTCAGCGGCGACAACGTCGTCGTCGACAATTTCAACGGGGCGCTGCAGTTCCGGAAAGGGTGACTGAAGCGCTGGCGCGTCAGGGATGGCTACTGACGCGCTTCCATCCCGCAAACCCCGATTCCGCCACCCTCGCGTTGCACGCATCGCCTCACCCAACCCAAGGAGCGATGTCATGTACGCACGCAAGTCCCTGACGCTGGCGATCACCGCCGGCCTGTTATTCGGAATCGGCGCCTGCTCGATGCAGGAGAAATCGAAGGAAAAGCAGGAGGCTCAGGCAGGCAAGGATGATCGTGCTGCCGTCGCGGAGCGCGATGAAGGCAGGCAGGACAAGCTTTCGGCGGATGACCCGATCGATGTGGCCCAGATCGAGCCGCCGCCGGCACCGCCGATGCCGCCCCCGCCCCCCGCACCACCGGCGCCGCCGCTGCTGGATTCGGCGACCGAGATGAAGGCCGAGCTGCCCAGATCGTTGGCACGTCCGGCCGCACAGACCATGGCCACGAATGAAGCCACCGCGGTCGGCGGCGCCATTGCCGCTGCGCCGGCCGCACAGCCGCAAGCTGGCGACATCAACACCGAGAAGTATGCCGATCACGAGGACAACGCGGTCATGCGTGTCGCCGAGCAGCCGGTCTCGACCTTCAGCATCGACGTCGACACCGGCAGCTACACGAACGTGCGACGCATGTTGAATGACGGCCAGTTGCCGCCGCGCGACGCCGTGCGTGCCGAGGAATTCATCAACTATTTCGACTATGCCTACGCGCCTCCGACGAACCGCAAGACGCCGTTCGCCGTGCACACCGAAGTCGCGCCGGCACCGTGGAATCCCAAGCACCAGCTGATGCTGGTCGGGATCAAGGGCTACGAGATCGCCGCGGCCGAGATCCCGGCCGCGAACATCGTGTTCCTGATCGACAGTTCGGGTTCGATGGAGTCGCCGGACAAGATCGGCCTGCTCAAGCAGAGCTTCATGGCGATGGTGCCGAAGCTGCGCGCGCAGGACCGCATCAGCATCGTCGTCTATGCCGGCTCGGCCGGACTGGTGCTGCCGCCGACTTCGGGCGCCGATCACGAGACCATTCTTTCGGCGTTCGATCGTCTCTCGGCCGGCGGTTCGACCAATGGTGCGGCGGGCATCGAACTCGCCTATCAACAGGCCAAGCGCGCGTATATCGAAGGCGGCGTGAACCGCGTCATCCTGGCGACCGACGGTGATTTCAACGTCGGCACCGTCGACATGGAAGCCTTGAAGACCCTGGTGGCCGAACAGCGCCGCAGCGGTGTTTCGCTGACCACGCTCGGCTTCGGACAGGGCAATTACAACGACGAGTTGAGCGAGCAACTCGCCGACATCGGCAATGGCAACCATGCCTACATCGACACCTTGAACGAAGGCCACAAGGTGCTGGTCGAGGAAATGAGCAGCACCCTGTTCACGATCGCCAAGGACGTGAAGATCCAGATCGAATTCAATCCGGCCGTGGTCAGCGAATACCGCTTGATCGGCTACGAGAACCGGATGCTGGCGCGCGAGGATTTCAACAACGACGCGATCGATGCCGGCGAGATCGGCGCCGGTCACGACGTCACCGCGATCTACGAAGTGGTGCTGGCCGGCAGCGACGCCGAATCGGTCGATCCGCTGCGTTATGGCGCGAATGCGACGGTCAAACATTCCGGCGACGAGCTCGCCTTCGTCAAGTTGCGCTTCAAGCAGCCGGATGCGGAGACCAGCACGCTGATCGAACGCCCGATCAAGCGCAGCGAGATCGCGACGGAAGCGAGCCCGCGTCTGCAATTCGCGGCGGCGGTGGCGGCCTTCGCGGACCGCCTGCGAGGCGGCGAACATCTCGGCCAGTTCGATCTTGCGCAGATCGCCCGACTCGCGAACGGCGCGCGCAACGACGACCGATTCGGCTATCAGAGCGAGTTCCTGCAACTCGTGAACCGTGCGCAAACCCTGTCGGGCGAGGCCGCACCGGTCGCGGTGGTGGCGGAGTAGTCTCGCGCAACTTCATGATGGAGCGTCCGATGATCGGGTTTCGCTGTTGGGTCGCACTGCTGCTGATCGCCCCAGTGACATTGGCCGACAGCAAGCCCGATGTCGCGACGATCTACGGACGCATCCAGTTCGTCACCTCGTTCCCGGACTTCAAGGTCAAGGTGGTCGACAGCTTCGCCGACCTGCACGTGCAGGTCGTCGAAAGCTTCCCGGACAAGCCCGGGCGCTGGCAGATGGTCGAGTCCTTCCCGGACTACAAGATCCAGATCGTCGAGTCTTTTCCCGACTTCACCATCAAGTACGTCGAGAGTTTTCCCGGGCCGCGTTAGCGCTCAGCTCAGGCGCGGGCGCGTCGAGGCGCGGAACAGGAACGCAGCCACGGCGGCGACCAGGACGAGTCCGAGCCCCTGCCCGAACTGCCACTGCGCTGGCAGGGCCAGCACGTCGCCGCGGCCGGAAACGACGATCGGAATGGCGATGACGATGCCCATCAAGGCCTCGCCGGTGATCAGGCCGGCCGCAAACAGCACGCCGGGCTGGTGCGCATGTTCGCGCTCGGCCTCGGTCTTGACGCCGAGTCGGCGTTCCACGCACCAGGCGATCAGGCCGCCGAGAAAGATCGGCATCGTCATTTCCATCGGCAGGTAGATGCCGACGGCGCAGGCCAGCACCGGCGTGCGGAAGCCCTTGCCGCTGCGCTTCAGGGCTTCGTCCAGCGCGATGATGGCGGCGCCGATCGCGGCACCGATGCCGATCATCGTCCACGGCAACTGGCCACCGAAGATGCCTTTCGCGACCGACGCGATCAGGGTCGCCTGCGGTGCCGCGAGTGCATTCGGATGGGCGGCATCGGCGGCACCGATGCCGTAGGCCTGCTGCAGCAGGTTCAGCACCGGCGCCATGACCAGCGCGCACGAGATCGCGCCGATCCCGAGCATGACCTGCTGCTTCCATGGCGTGGCCCCGACCAGTTGGCCGCATTTCAGGTCCTGCAGGTTGTCGCCGCCGATGCAGGCGGCCGAACAGACCACGGCGCCGATCATGATCGCGGCGATCGGACCGATCTCGGAATCACGGCCGAGCATCAGCATCAGCACGATGGCCGCGAACAGGATGGTACAGATCGTCATGCCCGAGACCGGGTTGTTCGATGATCCGACCAGGCCGGCCATGTAGGCCGACACCGACACGAACAGGAAGCCGGCGACGATCATGATGATCGTCATCGGAATGCTGACGCTCCACTGGCCGACGATGGCCTGGTACAGCGCCAGCAAGGGCAGCGTGAACAGGACCAGTCCGATCAGCATCAGCCGCATCGGCACGTCGCGCTCGGTTTCGGCGCGGGTGTCGACGCCGCTGGCACGTGCCGCCTGCAGGCCGCTGCGGATGCCGGTCAGCAGGGAGCCGCGCAACGCGAAGATCGTCCACAGCCCGCCGATCAGCATCGCGCCGACGCCGAGGTAGCGGATCTTCGCGGACCACACGGCGAAGGCGGCGCTGGTCGCGTCGAGCCCGGCGACCGTGGCCGCGAGCGCAGGGTCGCTGTCGCGGAAGAACGCGAGCCAGGCCGGGATGGCAACGTGCCAGGCGATGACGCCGCCGGCCGCGATGACGATGCCGATGTTCACGCCGACGATGTAGCCGACGCCGAGCAAGGCCGGCGACAGATTGGTGCCGAGATAGGCCACGCCCTTGCCGACCCAGGACGAAATCGCGGCGGTGTCCGGAATCAGGCGTAGCCCGCTGGCGGCGGCCAGCTTGCCGAATCCGCCGAGCAGGCCCGCGAAGGCGAGCACCTTGACGCCGCCCTGGCCTTCACCGGCCTTCAGTACTTCCGCGGCGGCCTTGCCTTCGGGAAAGGCGAGGTTCTGCTCGATGATCATCGAGCGTCGCAGCGGGATCGAGAACAGCACGCCGAGCAATCCGCCGAGGCCGGCGATCGCCAGCACCCAGCCGTACTTGAAGTCCTGCCAGTAGCCGAGCATGACCAGGGCCGGCACGGTGAAGATCACGCCGGTCGCGATCGACGAACCCGCCGAGGCGCCGGTTTGCACGATGTTGTTTTCGAGGATGTGGCCGCCACCGAGGGCGCGCAGCACCGCCATCGACACCACCGCAGCCGGAATCGCGGATGCGATCGTCAGGCCAGCGAACAGGCCGAGATAGGTATTCGCGGCGGCAAGGATCGTGGCCAGGATCACCGCGAGCACGACGGCGCGGAACGAGAGTTGCGGAACCGGAGTGGTGGACATCGTCGATCCTATGAACAGGTCGCCGGATTCTGGCATGGCCCGACGACCCCGGACCAAGGTCCAGTGTCTTGTGCATCCGCACATCGATCCAATCCCTGCATCGCGCGGTGAAGCCTTCGCCCGCGACGCCTTGGGAGAGGTGATGATGCATACCTTGATGCGTTCCGGTGCGGCGCTGGTCGCGCTGATGGTGGCGGGCGGTGCGTCCGCCCTGACCTGTGGTGCGAACAACGGCTGGACTTGCCAAGGCACCGCGACGCAATACGCCGGCGGATTCAGTCCCGGAGTCGGTTACGGCGGCTTCGGAGGCGCGACTGCCTGCACCGCGACCAAGACGCCGGTGATCTTCCTGCACGGCAATGGCGACAACGCCATCAGCTGGGACATGCCGCCGGCCACCGTCGCCGGTTACACGCCGCCGCCGAACTCGGTCTACGACGAGTTCAGGGCCAACGGCTACAAGGACTGCGAACTGTTCGGCGTCACCTACCTGAGCAGCAGCGAACGCTCGTCGCCACAGTCCAACTATCACCAGCCGAGCAAGTACACGATCCTCAACACCTTCATCGACAAGGTGCTGGCGCATACCGGCGCGACCAAGGTGGACATCGTCGCGCATTCGCTCGGATCGACGATGGCACTGGCTGCCCTCGACTACGGCGCGAAGTGGGGCAAGGTGCGCCGCTTCGTCAACATCGCCGGCGGCCTGCGCGGCATCTACAGCTGCCTGTACACCGGCGCGGCGAATCCGTACGCGACCACCTGCGGCTCGGAGAATTGGTACAACAGCGACATCTTCGGTTTCTACCCGGGCGGCTACTCGGTCAGCTACTACAACGTATGGACCGGCTCCGGTTCGGGCTCGCTGCGCGCCCTGCCGGCGCTCGCGACCGGCGTCTCGTTCTACACCATTGCGGCCGGTGCCCATGACCAGGTCGGCTGCTCGTCCTACACCTATTGGTCCGGCTGCGACCTGATGAGCAAGTTCAACACCGCGAGCAACGTGAAGGCGCAGCTGATGGTCGGCGCCGGATCCACGGCCGGTTCGGTCGACTGGAACTGGCAGGACGGCAGCCCGTATCAGACCGGTGGCGGCGACCTGTCCAACGGCGTCGGCCATTTCCGCGCGAAGACCAATACCGGGGTGATCCTCCAGCGCATGCTGTCGACGACCTGCACCACCGGTTGCGCGACCGGCTACGTCGGCGTCTACGGGCCGGTCGCGACGTATTGAGTTCGGCTATCGCCGTACGTGGTAATCGCCCTCGACCACCCACTTGTAGCTGGTGAGTTCTTCCAGACCCATCGGCCCGCGCGCGTGGATGCGCTGGGTCGAGACCGCGACTTCGGCGCCGAGGCCGAGTTGGCCGCCGTCGGTGAAGCGAGTGCTGGCGTTCCAGTAGACGGCGGCAGAGTCGACCCGTTCGAGAAAATCGCGGGCGCGTTCGCCGTCTTCCGTGAGAATGCCGTCCGAGTGTCCGCTCGAATGGGCATCGATATGGGCGATGGCCGCGTCGAGGTCCGCCACGATCCGGATGCCCAGCACCAGCGACAGCCATTCGGTGTCGAAGTCGTCGCGACCGGCCGCGGTGATGCGCGCACGCACATCCGCTTCCGCGATCGCGGTGTCGAGCAGCGTGTGCGAAGCGGGATCGACCCGGAACTGGACGCCATCCGCGGCCAGCGTGCGCACCAGGTCCGGCAACACCTGCGCCGCGACCGCCGCGTGTACGAGCACGCTGTCGAGCGCGTTGCAGACGGTCGGCCGCTGCACCTTGGCGTTGCGGATGACCGGAATGACACGCACGAGATCGGCGTGCTCGTCGATATAAAGATGGCAGATGCCGATGCCGCCGGTGATCACCGGCATGCGCGCGTGTTCGCGGCAGAAGGCATGCAGGGCGGCACCGCCGCGCGGGATGATCAGGTCGACGAACGCGTCGAGCTTCAGCAGTTCGAGCACCTGCGCACGATCGGCCGAACGAATCAGGTCGACGCTGCTCGCCGGCAGTCCGGCCTGCATCAACGCATCCTGCACGACATCGATCAACGTCAGGTTCGTTCGCAGCGACTCCTTGCCGCCGCGCAAGATCGCGCCATTGCCGCTTTTGATCGCGAGTGCGGCGACATCGATCGTCACGTTCGGGCGCGACTCGTAGATCACGCCGAGCACGCCGATCGGCACGCGCCGGCGATGCAGCTTCAGGCCGTTCGACAATACGCGTTCGTCGAAACGCATGGCGAGCGGGTCGGGCAGCGCGATCAATGCGCGCACGTCGGCCGCGAGCGCGGCGATGCGCGGTGCATCGAGGCGCAGGCGGTCGAGCAGCGCGGCATCGAGTCCGGCGTTCGCGCCCGCGATCAGGTCTTCGGCATTCGCCGCGGCGATCACCGCGCTGCGTGCCGTCAGCGTGTCGGCCATGGCGGCGAGGACGGCATTGCGCTGCGGGTGACTGCTGCGCTTCAGCGTCTTCCACGCGGCGCGCGTGGCGCTCGCGAGCGTGTGCAGGTCGGTCGTGGTCACCACATCACCAGATCGTCGCGGTGGATGAATTCGGGGCCGAAGTCGTAGCCGAGCAGGGTGGCGACATCGGACGAGCGCTTGCCGGCGATGCGACGCAGTTCGCTGGCGCCGTAATTGGCGATGCCGCGCGCGATCACGCGGCCTTCCCGATCGTGCACGGCGACGGTATCGCCGCGGTCGAATTCGCCATCGACGCTGCACACGCCGACGCCGAGCAGGCTGCGGCCGCCGCGCAAGGCATCAATCGCGCCGGCATCGACGCGCACGCCGACGCCATCGCGCAGGCCCGCAAGGATGTAGCGGCCACGCGCATCGCGCGCCTGCGCCGTGGCGCTGAAGCGCGTGCCGATGGCATCGCCCCGCACGATCGCCGCGAGTTGCTGCGGCAGTCGACCATCGGCGATGACCACGTCGGCACCATTGCGACGCGCGATCTCGGCCGCCTTGAGTTTGGTCTGCATGCCGCCGGTGCCGAGAACGCCGGCACCGCTGCCCGCCGCGGCCCAGATCGCGGCCGGAATCTCGGCCTCGTCGACGCGCGCGATCAGCGTCGCCTCGGGGTGACTGCGCGGGTTCGCGTCGAACAGGCCGGTCTGGTCGGTCATCAGCACCAGCAGGCGCGCATCGACCAGGGACGACACCAGGGCCGACAATTGATCGTTGTCGCCGACGCGGATTTCTTCCGTGGCCACGGTGTCGTTCTCGTTCACGATCGGCAGCACGCCGGCCGCGAGCATGGCCTCGAAGGTGTTGCGGGCATTGAGATAGCGGCGGCGGTCGTCGAGGTCCGCTCGCGTCAGCAGCACCTGCGCGACGGTCATGCCGTAGTGACCGAACAGTTCGCCGTACAGGGCCATCAGTCGCGGCTGGCCGATGGCCGCGAGCATCTGCTTGCCGATGACCGCCGGGTCGGACGTGTGCGCGCGCATCAGCGCGCGTCCGGCCGCGACGGCGCCGGAACTGACCAGTACAACCGAATGGCCGGCGTCGCGCAGGGCGGCAATGACGCGGGCGTAATCGATCAGCCGCGGCGCATCGAGCGTGCCGTCGCGAGTGACCGTGGATGAACCGAGCTTGAGGACGAGGCGCATCGTGCAGACCGCAGGGGAAGCCCGAGCCTAAGGCTGAAGTCGGCGAGCGGGCAACCGATGTGGCCATCCGTCGGGCACCGTCGCCGCCGGTCGCCGCCCCCACCTGTCCATGGGATGCGCGCGGGTCGGGCGGTTGCCGAGACTGGCGACCCCTTTGCCGCACCGGCCGACACGCGCCGCGGATCCGACGCATGCGCCGGACCGATTCGGCCTGCGGCAAAGGATCACATCACCGTCCCCCGGGGTCCTCATGTTGCGAACGTCCTTGCTGTTTCTCGTCCTCGGCTCATTGGCCGCGTCCATCGCCTCCGCCGAAGACGGGGCGCCGACCCTGAAATCCATTGGCAGCGGTGTGCCTGATCGCACCTTCGAAGGCGGCACGGTCGATGCCGAGTACGGCCACAGCCTCGCCAATGCCGGCGACCTCAATGGCGATGGCTACGACGACCTGCTGGTCGGTTCGCCGGGCAGTGACCTCAACGCCGTCAACGCCGGTGCGGCCTTCCTGTACTTCGGTTCGGCCGAGGGCTTCGAGGCCACGCCCGACTGGCAAGTGGCCGCGGCACAGGCCGGCGCCCGATACGGCTCGGCCGTCGCCGGTGTCGGCGACGTGAATGGCGACGGTTACGGCGACTTCGTCGTCGGCGCCGAATTCGCCGACAACGGCCAGACCGACGAGGGCCTCGGTTACCTCTATTTCGGTGGTCCGACGATTTCGACCACGTCGTCTGCAGTCCTGCAGACCAATCAGAACGCCTCGTATCTCGGCGGCAGCGTCGCCGGCGCCGGCGACGTGAACGGCGACGGTTACGCCGACATCCTGATCGGCGGCATCGGCCACGACGGCGGGGCGACCAATTCCGGCGTCGCGCTGATCTATTTCGGCGGCGCCAGCTTCGACACCACGGCCGATGCGAACCTGACCTCGTCGCAGGCCAGCGCACGCATGGGCAGCAGCGTGGCCGGCGTCGGCGACGTGAATGGCGATGGTTATGCCGACGTGGTGATCGGCGCGATGGAGTACGACCAGGGTCAGACCAACGAAGGTGCAGCCTTCCTGTACCTCGGGGGTGCGGGCGCGTTCGATATCGGGACCGATGCGCATCTGCAGAACGACCAGGCCAATGCGGCACTCGGTAGCGCCGTCGCGGCGGGCGGCGATGTCAACGGCGATGGCTACGGCGACATCGTCGTCGGGGCACCCTTGTTCGACGATGGTCAGGTCGACGAAGGCGTCGTCCATGTCTACTTCGGTGGCAGTGGCGCATTCGACACCGTGGCCGATCTGTCCGTGCAGGGCGATATCGCAGGCGCCCAGTTCGGGCTGCGCGTTGCGGGTGCCGGCGACATCGACGGCGACGGGTTCGGCGATGTCGCCGTCGCCTCGCCCCTGTTCGCGAACGGCCAGGTCGGCGAAGGTCGGGTCTACGTCTATCTGGGATCGCCGACGGGCTTGATGCCGATGCCGTTCGCGTCTCCGGAAAGCAATCGCGCCGACGCCGGCATGGGCATGGGTCTGGCATTGATCGATCACGATGGCGACGGGCGCAGCGAACTCGTGGCCGGACTTCCCGGTGCCACCGGCACCTTCGCCGCGGGCGGACTGGTCTTCGGCTACCGCGCCGAGGGTCGATTGATGGACACCAGCAGCGACGTGACGATCGAGTACAACCAGGTCAACGCGCAAGCCGGATCGAGTGTCGCGACGGGTGACGTGAACGGTGACGGCTATGCCGACCTGTTGGTCGGGCAGCCGACCTGGAACGCCACCGCCACCAGCGCTGGCCGCGTGAGTCTGCACTTCGGCAGTGCGGCCGGCTTGAGCGCCGTGCCCGGCGTGAACCTCGAGACCGGCGTGGCCAATGGCCAGTTCGGCGGCAGCGTCGCCACCGGTGACGTCAATGGCGACGGGGTCGCGGACGTCATCGTCGGCTCGCCCAGACGCTCCAATGGCAGCGGTTCCGAAGGCATGGTGCACATCTACTTCGGTGGTGCCGGCGCATTCGACACGACACCTGACGTGGCCATGGAGTCGAACCAGCTCAGCGCCGAATTCGGCTACAGCGTCGCATTCGCGGGCGACGTGAACGGGGACGGATTGGGCGACCTGCTGGTCGGTTCGCGCTTCTATGACAACGGCAGCACGGACGAAGGCGCGATGTTCCTGTTCCTCGGCGGCACGTCGATGAACGGCGATGCCGACGCGATCTTCGACGTGAACCAGGGCTCAGCGTATCTGGGCTACAGCGTGGCCGGCATCGGCGACATCAATGGCGATGGCTACGCCGACATGGCTGCGGGGGCGATTGGACTCGATGCCGCGGGGAACGCCAATGCCGGCGCCGTGTATGTGTGGTTCGGCGGTCAGACCGTCGATACGGTGGTGGATCGCGCCTACATCGGCACCCAGACCGACGGGCGCATGGGCTCGGCGGTGGCAGGGGGCGGTGACGTCAATGGCGACGGCTTCGACGATGTCGTGGCCGGTGCATTCAACGAGGACGACACCCAGCAAGACCAGGGCGCCGCCTACGTATTCCTGGGGGCAATCAATCCCGGGACGAATCCGGCGGCAACGCTCCGGGTCACGTCCACCTTCGGCCTGGGCACCCTGGGGGCAGCCGTTGCCGCGGCCGGCGACGTGAATGGGGACGGTTTTGCCGATCTCTGGGTCGGAGCGCCGATGTGGGCCAACGGCGGCACCTCGGCCGCGGGCTTGATCCAGTTGTACCTCGGCGGTGCGGGTCCGTTCGATACGGTCGCCGATCGCAACTTGACTCAGGCGGCGGGATTCTCGCGGCTGGGCGCAGCGATCGCGTCCGGCGATTTCGATGGCGACGGCGACATCGATGTTGCGGGTGGTGCATTCACTTTCGCGAACGGCCAGAGCGACGAGGGCGGCGTGTTCGTCTTCACGCATCAGGGCGCCGGTCGGCCGGTGGCAGCGCAGACGTACCGCCCGCTGCCGTTCGGTTCGATCGACGCGTGGAACCGAAGCGGCGACGGTGACGGCTACCTCGTCGGGATGGCGGGCCACAGTCCGCGAGCGCGCGAACGCGGCAAGCTGGAAGTCGAATCCTGTCCGACCGGCAAGGCATTCGGTGCGCCGGAATGCGAGATGACACGCTCGCCGTCCTGGACGGATCTGGGCGTCAGTGCGGGGGGTACGAGCCTCGCGGCGGAAACCGGTGGCCTGGCCTTCGGTAGCCTGCAGCGCTGGCGTGCGCGCGTGGTCTATGCGCCGTACTCGGTGACGCAGTCGGGCATCGTGCCGCCGGTCGGTCGCGTGGGTCCATGGCGGCGTCCGCATGGTCGGTCCGGCAACGGCGACGTGCGCATCAGCGACGTGCTGCTGAAGGATGGCTTCGAATAGGAGACGCGGGAACAGGGGGCGCACGCGGCCGGCTCGTCCGGCCGCGTGTCGTTGCAGGCGGACTGCGCGCTAGCATCGGTGCATGTCCGATCCTGTCATCAAACGCTACGACAAGGCCGCCGGCGGCTGGGATTCGCTGAAGCGTTCATACCAGGCGCTGCGCGATGAAGGCATCGTCGGTGCCGGTGCGCGCGCGATGCTGCGCACCAACCAGGATCACGGTTTCGACTGTCCGGGATGCGCCTGGCCGGATCGCAACCCAAATTCGACCTTCGAGTTCTGCGAGAACGGCGTCAAGGCGGTGGCCGCGGAGGCGACCGCGAAGCGCCTCACCCGTGATTTCTTTGCGCAACACACGGTGACGCAACTGTCGGGGCAGGACGATTTCTGGCTGGAGGCGCAGGGCCGCCTGACCGAGCCGATGCGCTACGACGCCACAAGTGATCGATACGTGCCGGTCCTCTGGGACGAGGCCTTCGCATTGGTCGCTGCCCGACTGAACGCCCTCGATTCGCCCGATCGTGCGGTGTTCTACACCTCGGGGCGTACGTCGAACGAGGCGGCGTTTCTCTACCAACTCTTCATCCGCGAGTTCGGCACCAACAACCTGCCGGACTGTTCGAACCTCTGTCACGAGGCCTCGGGGGTGGCCTTGACCGAACAGATCGGCAGCGGCAAGGGCTCGGTCACGCTGGAGGACTTCGAGCAGGCCGAGGCAATCTTCGTGTTCGGGCAGAACCCCGGCACCAACCATCCGCGCATGCTCGGCGAACTGCGCGCGGCGGCGAAGCGCGGTTGCCGCATCGTCGTGTTCAATCCGCTCCGCGAACGCGGCCTGGAGCGCTTCGCGCATCCGCAATCGCCGTCGGACATGCTGCTCGGCACCCAGACCGAGATCGCATCACGCTATTTTCAGCCGCGTATCGGCGGCGATCTCGCCTTGCTCATCGGCCTCGCGAAGATCGTGCTTGAACGCGATGCCATCGACCACGACTTCATCACGCAATGCTGCGACGGCTTTGACGCCTTGCGCGAATCCGTGCTGGCTGCGAACTGGGCGGACATCGAAGCCGACAGCGGACTGTCGCGCGCGGCCATTGATGATGCTGCGCAGGTCTACATCGATAGCCCGGCGACCATCGTCTGCTGGGGCATGGGCATCACCCAGCATCGCCGTAGCGTTGCGACCATCCAGATGCTGATGAACCTGCTGCTGCTACGCGGGAATATCGGCAAGCCGGGTGCCGGGCCGTGTCCGGTGCGTGGCCATTCGAATGTGCAAGGCGACCGCACCATGGGCATCTACGAGAAGCCCGCGCCGGAATTTTTGGACCGTCTCGGCGCCGAGTTCGGATTCGCGCCGCCGCGACCGCCAGGCTTCGATGTCGTCGCCGCGATCGATGCGATGGCGACGGGCGAGGCGCGCGTGTTCTTCGCGATGGGCGGCAACTTCGCGGCTGCCACGCCGGATACGCTGCGCACGGCTGAAGCACTGCGTCGATGCGACCTGACGGTGCACGTCTCGACCAAGCTCAATCGGTCTCATCTGGTGCACGGTCGCGAGGCGTTGATCCTGCCTTGTCTCGGGCGCAGCGAATTCGACGAACAGGCCGAAGGCCGGCAGGCCGTCACGGTCGAAGATTCGATGAGCATGGTGCATCTCTCCGCCGGCATCCGCGCGCCGGCATCGGAGCATTTGTTGTCGGAACCGGCCATCGTCGCGCGGCTCGCCTGCGCGACACTGCCGGCATCGAAGACGCCATGGCGCGAGCTGATCGCGCACTACGACCGCATCCGCGATCGCATCGCCCGCGTCGTGCCCGGCTTCGACGATTTCAATGCCCGTGTGCGCCATCCCGGCGGCTTCCACCTGCCGCATCCAGCGCGTGAGCGACGCTTTCCGACGGTCAGCGGGCGCGCATTGCTGGTGCCGCAGCCGCTGCGCGATGGCACGCCGGATCCCGCGGCGCCGTTCCGGCTGATGACCGTGCGTTCGCATGACCAGTACAACACCACGGTCTACGGCCTCGATGATCGCTATCGCGGCGTGCGCGGCCTGCGACGCGTGGTGTTCATCCACCGCGAGGATCTGGCAATGCTGGGTTTCAGTGCCGGTGACTGCGTCGACCTGCACTCGTACTGGCACGATGGCGAACGTTCGGTCAGCGGGTTCACTCTGGTCGAATACGATATTCCGCGCGGCAATCTCGCGAGCTATTTCCCGGAGACGAATCCGCTGGTGCCGCTTGGCAGCGTCGCCGAACGCGCCGGCACCCCGACCTCGAAATCGATTCCGGTGCGATTGACGCGCAGCGCCGTGGGCACGCGCTCGTCATGAGCGCAACGGCGGTTCCGGGTTCGCGATCCGTCGCGTTGCTGCGGCTGCGCGGTGGCGGCGTGCGTGCCGACCAGGACGCGGTCGTCGAGGAGGTGGCGATCGCATTCAGCTACAACGGGGTCGGCCATGCGGTGATGATGGCGACGCCCACCGAGCTTGAAGACTACGCGCTCGGGTTTTCCCTGCATGAAGGCATCGTCGCCACCGCGGACGAATTGCGCTTCATCGAGGTCGTGCCGCGCGAGGGTGGTCTCGTGCTCGAACTCGCGATCCCGCAGGTCCGCTTCGATACCTTGGCGCAACATGCGCGCCGCACGCTCGGCAGCAGTGCCTGCGGCCTGTGCGGCAGCGAAGCGTTGCAGCAGGCGTTGCGACCGCTGCCGCAGGTCGTTCCGGCGGCCTTCGATGCACGGTCGATCGCGGAGGCCTTGTGCCGGTTTCCGTCGCTGCAATCGCTCAATGCCAGGACCGGTGGCGCCCATGCCGCGGCCTGGTGCGACGCGGTCGGGGTGCGGGTCATGCGCGAGGATGTCGGTCGTCACAACGCTGTCGACAAACTGGTCGGCGCATTGGTGCGCGCCGGTATCGATGCGCGCAACGGCTACGTCATCGTCAGTTCGCGAGCCTCCTACGAGCTGGTGCACAAGGCGGCGACGTCCGGGGTCGGCACCCTGGTCGCGCTGTCGGCACCGACCTCCGCCGCGATCGATGGGGCGAAGCGTTGCGGAATGCGTCTGATCGGATTTGCGCGCGACGGGTCGATGAACGTATACACATCGGAATCAATCACGGAGTGCGAACGATGAAGCAGATGCTGGCGATTGTGGTGGCGGTGGCACTCATGGCGGGCTGTGCGACCAGGGCGACGCGACCGCAGGCCGATGCGATTCCCTCGGCCGGGATTTCCGCGGCCGCGCAGCTTGAATCGCTGTATGCCGCGTACTGGGAGGAACAGCTCAAGCGCAACCCGTTGCGTGCGACCGCGCTCGGCGACGCGCGCTACCACGGCGAACTGACCAACACCCTGACACCCGAATTCCGCGCCGAGAGCGAACGCCTGGACCGGGAATGGCTGGCGCGCGTGCAAGCCGTCGATGCGGCGTCGCTCGACGCACAGGCGAAGCTCAGTCGCGACATCTTCGTGTCGCAGCGCGAGCGCGCGATCGCGATGGCGCAGTATCCGGATTGGATGCTGGCGCTGAGTCAACTCGGCAATCCGGCCGCGACGGTCGCGCAGCTGGGTGCCGGTTCGCGTGGCCAGCCGTTCGCGACCGTGGCCGACTACGAGGCGTGGCTGAAGCGTGGCATCGCCTTCGTGCCGATCTTCGATCAGACCATCGTGAACCTGCGCGCGGGCATGCAGGCCGGCGTGGTGCAGCCACGCGTGCTGGTCGAGAAGACGATTCCGCAGTTCGATGCGCTGATCAAGGAGAAGCCCGAAGACACGTTGATGTGGGGCGTGGTCGCGAAGATGCCCGAGAGCTTCGGGGCGGCGGATCGCGAGCGCCTGACCGCCGCCTATCGCGATCTGATCGGCACGCAGTTGCTGCCGGCTTTCGTGCGCCTGCGCGATTTCCTGCGCGACGACTATTTGCCGGCCTCGCGCACATCGGTCGGTCTGTCGGCGCTGCCGAACGGCGCCGCCTGGTACGCCGAGCTGGCGAAGCGCTACACGACCACCGACCTCACGCCCGAGAACATCCACCAGATCGGACTCAACGAAGTGGCGCGCATCACCGCCGAGTTCGACAAGGTGCGGGCACAAGTCGGTTTCGCGGGCGACTTGCAGGCCTTCTTCAAGTTCATGAACGAGGATGCGCGTTTCGCGTTCAAGAACGAGCAGGATGTGCTCGATCAATACAACGCGCTGCGTGGCCGCATCGAGCCGAACATTCCCTTGCAGTTCTCGTTGCTGCCAAAGGCCGGCTTCGAGGTGAAGCTGGTCGAGCCCTTCCGCGCCGCCAGCGCTCCGGCGGCGTCGTACCAGGGGCCGAGCCAGGACGGCACCCGTCCCGGCGTGTTCTATGCCAACGCGTTCAATCTGCCCTCGCGCCGCACCTGGGAGACCGAAAGCATCTTTCTGCACGAGGCGATTCCGGGTCATCACTTCCAGATCGCGTTGCAGCAGGAACTCGCCGGTCTGCCGGCGTTCCGCCGTTTCGGCGGCGAAACCGCCTTCGCCGAAGGCTGGGGCCTGTACGCGGAATCGCTCGGCCGCGACGTCGGCGTCTACACCGATCCGTATCAATACTTTGGTCGCCTCGCCGCCGAGATCTGGCGCGCGAACCGACTTGTCGTCGATACCGGCCTGCACGCGAAAGGCTGGACCCGCGAACAGGCGATCGCGCAGATGCGCAACACCTCGGCCATCAGCGAAACCAATGCGACCATCGAAGTCGAACGCTACATCGCCATGCCGGGCCAGGCGCTCGCCTACAAGATCGGCGAACTCAAGCTCCAGGAATTGCGCCAGCGCGCGATGAAGGCACTCGGCGACCGCTTCGATCCACGCGAATTCCACCGCGCCGTGCTCGAAGACGGCTCGCTGCCGCTGGATGTGCTCGATGCGAAGGTCACGCGCTGGTTGGCAACCCAGCGCGCGGGTACTCCCATCGTCGATTAGGCATTCGACAGGGACGATTATTATGGACGTATTCGAGATGCCTATTGAATGGCTGCTTGGCCCGCTACTAATAGTGGTTTCAGTTGTCCTCGTGCTCAGCCGGTCCTTGGGGCGCACGAAAATCGACTTCAAGAAATCCGAATATTCCGGGCCTCAAGACGTTCGCTTCACTTGTGCAAAGTGCTCAAAGCAGTTCAATCACTCGCGACGCACGATCGTTGCATGGGAGAAAGGGTCGCGTCGCATTTATTGCAATGGCTGTCACAAGAAATGGATTGACGCGCGACCTGATTCGGCGACGACGTCCAGCGCTGAAGGGAAGTCCGAGGGATGGTCCCTTGACGCGCAATCGAAGCACGGACAGCAGCTGAAAGATCGCATTCCAGTCATGGAGCATCAATATCGTGAACGCAATCGAGGCCGCCACAAACGAAGTGGCTGCTTGGGTGTCATCGCAATATTGATTGTTCCGGTGATTGCCGTGCTTGCGTTGCGCTGAGTTCGCGGCGATTCAGTGCTCGGCCTGGTAGCGCGGCACCTTGCTGCAGTCGGTCCGCAGCGGCCAGCACTGTTCCAGGGCTTCGTCGTTGCGATGCATGACATAGCAGTTGGCGAGGAATTCACCGCTGCCCGATGTTTCCGTGACGACGGTGGATTGGAACACGTTGCCATGGTGCGAGATGGAAGGGCCAACGACTTCACCGTATTCGTTGAGCGTCGCCTGGGCCGGATCGACGCATTGCGTGCGCACGCGCTCGAGTACGTCCTGGGTGCGCGGGTCGGCGGCGAGCACGGTCGCGGCCGAGGCGCTGAATCCCATCGCCTGCACGGCGGTGACCGGATGCAGGTTCGTCAGTCGCTCGTGTGCCGTTGTCCAGCGTGCGATCGGGTCGTCGTCGGAGGCGGCCGCTATCGTTGCACTGGAGTCGGTGCCGTATTCGACGGCCAATTCGGCGCCGCGTCGTTCCGGATGCGCCAGCGGAACCGCGAAATAGGCGTTGCCGTAGTACTTGCGGCGGACGTCGCCTCGCGCGCAGCCGTCGGTGTCCGCGGTCATCGCGCCGCGATCACTGCCGTCGGTACCGCTGGAGGTGCTGTTGCCGAGCGTCAGGTGTTCGGTCAGTTGTCCCGCAGCATCGAAGCGGAAGCCGACCAGCAGGCGGTTGAACATCGACCCCGCCAGTGCGGCCTCGTGCTCGGGTGCCGGACTGTTGCGCATCAATTCGGCCAGCGTCGGGTCATCGGTGAAGAGCACGGTGTAGCCGTCGCCGAGCGCGAACGCCACCGCGTGCTTGAAGTCGAGCTTGCCGCTGTTGGCTTCTTCGTGATGGCCACGCGCGGTGCCGGTGCCGGAACAATCGAGGACGTCGCTGGGTTGCCCGCAACCCGTGAGCAGGATCGAGAACGACAGCAGGAACACTCGCAGAATCGGGCGCATCACGGAGCTCCGTTCAAGTCGGATGCCGCGACGATACGCAGTTCGTCCGGATGCGGCCAGCCCGGGTCCTTCGGCAGTGGTGTCCGCGTGCAAACGTGGCGATGATCCGCGACCCACGCACAAGGAGTCGCCCATGACCCGCAGCCTCGGCCTGATCGTCTGCCTGTTCGCTGCGTCCATGCACGCCGGTGCCGCGGAGTCGATGGATGCCCGGATCGACCGCATCGAACGCGACCTGCGTCCGCCCATCAGCCTGGAAGGCGGTGAGCACTGGACACTGGCCGAACGCATGACGCATTACGGCGTGCCCGGCCTGTCGTTCGCAATCATCGAAAACGGGCGCGTCGTCGCGACCCGCGCCCATGGTCTGGCCGATCGTCAGACGCGTCAGCCGATGCGCACCGACACGCTGATGCAGGCGGCGTCGATCAGCAAGGCGGTGACGGCATTCGCTGCGATGCGCATGGTCGAGCGCGGCCAACTGCGTCTCGATTCGCCGGTGAATGCGTCGCTCACGTCCTGGAAGATTCCCGAGACCTACGCCACGCGCGCCCGGCCGGTCACGCTGGCGCATCTGCTCAGCCACACCGGCGGACTCGGCGTGCACGGCTTTCTCGGCTATGACAGCGGCAAAGCGCTGCCGAGCATCGTGCAGATCCTCGACGGGCAGCCACCGGCGAACAGCCCGGCGGTGCGGGTCGAACAGGCACCCGGGCTCGGCTTCCGTTACTCCGGCGGCGGCTACACGATTGCGCAGACCGTGATGAGCGATGTCGCGGGCCGTTCCTTCCCGGAACTGATGCGTCGCGAGGTGCTGAAACCCGTCGGCATGCGCGACAGCACGTTCGAGTACCCGTTGTCCGCGCGGCGGATGAAGCGCGCCGCTGCAGGCGTATTGGCCGATGGCCGGGACGTTCCGGGCAAGCGCAAGGTGCATCCGGAGTCGGCCGCGGCCGGCTTGTGGACCACGCCCGCCGATCTCGCGCGCTTCGCCATCGATGTGCAGAAGGCCGTGCAGGGCGAGAGTCGCCTGCTCGGCCGCGACACGACCGAGCGCATGTTGCGCGATCCTGGCCCGGACCATTACGCACTCGGCTTCGGCATCGTGCACGAGAATGGCGTGGCCTATTTCGGCCATGACGGCTGGAATGAAGGCTTCAGTTCGCATCTGCTCGCGAACCGCGAGGGCAACGGCGTCGCCATCATGATCAACGCGAATCAGCCGGCCCTGATGCAGGAGCTGCGTCGCGCCGTCGCGTTCGAGTTCGGCTGGCCGGGCTATCGCACCGAGAAGCGGGTGCCGATGACCGCGGCGCAGCGCGCCGACCTGCCCGGTCGGTATCCCTACAACGCCGAGCAATTCATTCGGGTCAACGCAGCCGGTGACGACCTCTCGTTCGAATACGGCGGCGAGGAAGCGCTGTTCCTGACGCCGGTCGGCGACGGTCGTTTTGTCGCGACGACGACCGGCCTGAGCATCGAACTCGGCCGTGATGCCGCCGATGTCGCGCAGCTGTCCTTCGTCTATCCGGATGGCCGTCGTGAATCGCATACACGCTATCGCGACAATGAGCGGTCGTTGCGCGAACGCGTGTACGCGGACGATGCCAGTGTCGTCGATGACTATCGCAAGCTCGCGGCGTCCGGCGATGTCGTCGCTTCCGAGGCCTATCTGAACACGCAGGGTTACCGACTGATCGGGCAGAAGCGCTATCCGGCTGCCGTGCAGGTGCTGGCGCTGGTGACTCAGCTGTTCCCGGCGTCCGGCAATGCCTGGGACAGTCTCGGCGAAGCCAGTCTGCTTGCCGGCGACCGGGCGGCGGCCAGGCGTCACTACGAGAAAGCGCTGGCGCTGGATCCGACCCTGAATTCGGCGACAACGGCGCTCGAACGCATCGGGGCCGACTAGGCGAAGCCGCCGAGGCGCCAGGTCGGTGTCAGCGCGGCCGTGAAAACGCCCGAATCGGCCATGGCTGCGGCCCGGTCGGCAGCGAGACTGCAGGCCCCTCGACGACCTGAGCGTATCGCCATGACTGTCCAGCGCCTGCTGATCCTGTCCACCCTGTTGGCTTGCGCACTGCCGGTGGCCGCGCGCAAGCCTTGCGAAGAACTGCAATCGGAGATCGATGCGAAGATCAAGGCGAAGGGTGTGCCGGTCTTCACGCTGACGATCATCGATGCTGCCGCCGAGGCCGATGCGAACGGCAAGATCGTCGGCAGCTGCGATGGCGGTACCAAGCGCATCGTTTACCAGCGTGGCAGCACGGTCGTTGCCACGCCGGAGTCGGCAACACCGGCCGGCTGAACGGCCGGCATGCGCTTCCGATAGCATCGCCGCAACGGTGGCTGAGGTGCGGCGATGGCGCGGGTATTGATCGCGATCCCGAATGACGATTTCGATCCGAGCGAGTCGGCGATTCCGTGGAAGTACCTGCGAACCGCCGGTCATGAAGTGGTGTTCGCGACCCAGGACGGACTGCCTGGCGAATGCGATCCGCGCCTGATCAGCGGGCGTGGCTTCGGGCCGTTCAAGTCGCTGCTGATGGCGAACCAGGACGCGCGCGTCGCCTATGCGGCGATGGCGCAGAGTCCCGAGTTCCGCAATCCGATCGATTGGAAGGCGGCACTGTCAGGGGCCTTCGACGCGCTGTTGTTGCCGGGTGGTCACGCACCGGCGGTGCGGCCGTATCTGGAATCGGTCGACCTGCAGCAGAAGACCGCCGAATTGCTGCTCGCCGGCAAGCCGGTTGCCGCGATCTGCCACGGCGTGCTGGTCGCGGCACGGGCACTCGGGCCGGACGGCGAGTCCTTGCTGTTCAATCGTCGAACCACGGCATTGCCGAAATCGATGGAACGCTCGGCGTGGATGCTCACCTGCCTGTGGCTCGGGGACTATTACCGCACCTATCTGCAGTGGGTCGAGGACGAGGTTACCGACGCGCTCGCCCACGTCTCGCAGTTCGATCCCGGTCCGCGCAGCCTGCGCCGCGATTCGACGAGTGACCTGACCCCGGGTTTCGTCGTTCGTGACGGCAACTGGCTGTCGGCGCGCTGGCCGGGCGATGCGCATCGCTTCGCCTCCGAATTCGTCGCGATGCTGGCCGAACGGCAAACGCACTGAGCCTGCGCTATCGTTCCGGCACCGATCAACGTTGCCGGAGTCCGCCCATGCTGGTCCGTTCGCTGTTCGTGTTCGTCCTGCTGGCTGCGGCCCATCCGGCGACGGCCGATGATTTCGCCGCAAAGTTCATCGCCAAGCAGAATCAGGATGCGCTGCGCGACCTGGAGCGCGGCACGCCGGCGAAGCAAGTGGAAGCGGCCGGACGGCTCGGCCCCGATTTCGCGGCGCAGACCGCGCCGTTGCTGGCGAAGCACCTGGCCGATGCCGACCCGGTCGTACGACTCGCCGCCGCGGAACAACTCTGGGAACAGGCATCGCGCAAGCCCGAGGCGTTCGTGTCGACCCAGCCGGCGTTGCGTAGCGCGCTCGCCGATGCCGATGCCGCGGTCGCGATGAATGCGGCCGGTGCGTTGGCGACGATGGATGTGCCGGAATCCGAACTGGCCGCCGCCCGCCGTAGCGTGTTGGCGAATGGCGTGCGCGGTTACGTCGGCTTCCTCGCGGCGCGCGGCCTGGTCGGGATCGATCCGGCGCCGCCACTGCTGCCGTACCTTGTCGACTATTACCTCGATGCAGTCGAGGCCGAGGAACGCGGTGGCTCGGACGACAATGTCGAACTCGGCGAAAAGGCCTTGGCGAAACTGGTCGCGACCCAGGACCGCGGCTTGATTGCGCCACTGTCGCGTTCGCTTGATGTGACACCGCCGGCGATGCCGTACCTGCTCAAGTTGCTCGCGCAGTTCGATCCAAAGCCGGAAGGCTGGACCGACACCTTGCTGCGTTACACCGACAACGCCTATCCCGACACGCGCGAGCGCGCCTGGGACTTGCTCGGCGACCAGCGCGATGCGGCGTCGCTCGAGCGCTGGGCGCCGAAGGCGGCGCGCTTGCTGGCCGATCGCGACATGCGTCGGGTCGCGCTGTCGGCCCTGTCCGATGCGGCGGGGCGCAGCGCGCACGGCTTGCCGGAACTGGCCGCATTGGCGAACGATGCGGCGGCCGATGCGGAAGATCGCGTGCGCGCAATCGAGATCCTCGCGGATGCCGCGGACACCTCCGATCGCGATGGCCTCGCCAGCGTTCATGCAGTGGCGCGCAAACACTGGGAACAGGTCTGCACGCCGATCCTGAAAACGCATGATGTCGACGAGGCCTTCAAGGCTTGCCGCAACGACAGCAGCTACATCGTCGCCGACGACGGCGAGCGCGCACGCCTGATCGCTGCGTGGCTGGCATCGAATACCTACGTCGAGGCCAAGGTCGTGTTTCTCGGCAGCCTCGAATCGATGTGGGCGCGCGCCGCGCCTGCTGCGGGCAGCGTCCGGGCCGAACGCCATCACGCTGACCCGCGCGTGGTGCAGGCGGCGGAAGCGGCCTTGACGCGCATCGAGCCGGCGTGGCGCGAGCGCGATGCCCGCGGCGTCGCGGCACCGGCCGCTTCGGTCGCCCCGGCGGTCGCTGCAGCTGCCGTCGAGCGATCCGCGGGCAAGGGCGCGGACGGTGCTTCCTTGTATGCGGCCGTCGCCAAGGGGGATGTCGCCGCAGTGAAGAAACTCGTGAACGCCGGCAATGTGCAGTTGCCGGTGCGTTATCCGCAGATGCAAGGGACGCCGCCGGTTCCGATCGTGGTCGCGGTGAACTATTGCGGCATTCCGCCGGCTGCGGCCGGACTGAAGGCGATCATCGAGTACCTGCGCGGGCTCGGTGCCGATCCGGACGTGACCACGCACGACGGCACGCCCCTGCTGGATCAGGCCAAATACAGTTGCCCGCCCGAGATCATGGACGTGTTGTCGCGCTGACCACGGTTCGTCACATCGGCGGTGAAGAATCATTGAAGCGAACGATTGAATTTGCGCGCCGCCGCCCAGGCCCCGACAATGCCCGCCTTCACAGGAGAATTCCCTTGGCCCATCCGACCTCGCTTCCGACCAGTGCCGCGCAATTGCGCCAGCTCTGTGCCGTCTATGCGAAGCCGCACTTCGGTCGTGCGCTTTGGCAGTTGATCAATACCGTGCCGCTGTTCATCACGCTGTGGGCGCTGATGGCCTATGGCGTCACCCATGACTGGAACTATGGTTGGGTGCTGCTGCTGGCCTTGCCGACTGCGGGCTTGTACGTGCGCATGTTCATCGTGCAGCACGATTGCGGCCATGGCTCGTTCTTCAAGTCCGAACGTGCGAACAACATCGTCGGCGGCGTGCTCGGGCTGATCACGCTGTTCCCTTACGGCTATTGGCGCAAGACGCACAACATCCACCACGGCAGTTCCGGCAATCTCGATCGTCGCGGCGTCGGCGACATGGAAACGCTGACGGTCGCGGAATATCAGGCGCTGTCCTGGAGCAAGCGCTTCGCTTATCGCTTCTATCGCAGCACCTTCGTGTTGCTGGTGATCGGCCCGGCCTACCAGTTCGTGATCAAGCACCGCTTCCCCTTCGACATGCCGTTCTCGTGGAAGAAGGAATGGGCCAGCGTGTGGGTCAACAACGGCTTGCTGCTGTTGTGCGGCGGCGTGCTCGGCTATCTGATCGGCTGGCATACCGTGTTCATGGTGCATCTGCCGGTGGTGCTGATCGCGGGTGCCGGCGGCGTCTGGCTGTTCTACGTGCAGCACAATTTCGAGACCAGCTACTGGGCGCGCAAGGAAGAATGGGACGCGACCCAGGCGGCGATCCGTGGTTCGTCGCATTTCGACCTGCCGCAGGTGATGCACTGGTTCACCGGCAACATCGGCTACCACCACATCCACCATCTCGCCAGCCGGATTCCGAACTACCGTTTGCGCGAGGCCTTCGAATCCAGCCCGCTGCTGCAGCTGTCGCCCCGCCTGACCTTGTGGACCAGCCTGAGGTGCGCGCAGCTGAAACTCTGGGACGAAGACTTGCGGCGCATGGTCGGTTTCCCGAAGCGCGTGCGCGCCTGAGCTTCAAGCCGTCACCGTGACGCGCGGCGGGTGATGCACCGGCGCTGCGAACCTTGCCCGGGCGCAGCGTCGGCATCAAATTCAACGCAGCGCGTAGACGCGCTCGTCGCGGATGACGACACGATCACCGATGCGCAGTTGCGGATCCTGCAGCTGTACGACATGGCCGTAGCGGCCGTCGTCGAGGCGCACTTCGATGCGGTAGCCGCGCTGCTGATCGCGGTGGTTCTTCTCCGCTTCGTGACCGATCACGCCGCCGGCAATCGCGCCGGCCGCAGTCGCTGCGCGGCGTCCGTCGCCGGAGCCGACCTGGTTGCCGATTGCGCCGCCGATGATGACGCCGAGCAGAGTGCCGCCGCCGACATGACGGTCGTCGATCCAGACCTGTTCGATGTTGGCAATCGCGCCGCATTGGTTGCAGCGCTCATCGTGGCGCGATTGTTCGTAGCGCGAGTCGTAGCGACCGTCGTCGCTATGCCCCGACTGTGCGTAGCGCGGCTGGCTCGCGCACCCGCCCAGCGTGAGCGCTGCGGCGGCGAGCATTGCGGATTGGAGCAAGGTGTTGCGCATGACGTTCTCCGTGGGTTCGCCGGAGAGCTTGCGCGCGCTGGATTGCGCCGTCGGTGCGCTTGCGCACGCCGGGCCGGACATCGCCGCGTTGCTGGCGGGGCGAATGCCAGTGTGTGTTGCCGTACCGACCGCCGTTCGCGGCGGGCATAGGCTCCAGCCCGGTCCATGGCCACAGGGCTGGCCACCGCAACGGAGCAAACCTCATGCTGTACTACGCCGTCGTCTTCTTGTTCATCGCGCTGATCGCCGGCGTCCTCGGCTTCGGCGGCATCGCCGGCTCTGCCGTCGGCATCGCAAAGATCCTGTTCCTGGTCTTCATCGTCCTGTTCGTCGTCTCGCTGCTGCTGGGCCGACGCGGACGGACATGAGCGTGCATTCGCCGCATGCACTCCGGCTTCCGCGAAGCGTCATTCATGAACTCGCCCGATGGGCTGCGCCGGAAAGGAACACCGCCGGCGTGCTCGTCATTTCAGGTAAGCGCTTGAAGGAGAACGTCATGTCCCTGTCCCACCGACTGCTTGTACTGACCGGCACGCTGCTGGTCGGTCTGTGTTTCGTACTGCCGGCACGCGCCGCGTTCGCCGACCCGTCCGGGCGGGTGGCGCGGCTGAGCGACGTGCGCGGCGACGTCAGCCACTCGCCCGCGGGTGAGGACGAATGGCTGCAGGTCCAGCGCAATCGCCCGCTGACCAGCGGCGACCGCCTGTGGACCGAGCAGGGCGCGCGCCTGGAACTGCAACTCGGCAGCGCCGCGATCCGGCTCGATGGGGAGACCAGCTTCCAGATCCTTGACCTGAACGATCGCATCGCCCAGCTTGAAGTCAGCGAGGGCACGATCGATGTGGGTGTGCGCCGCCTTTACCGCGGGCAGTCGATCGAGATCGCTACACCGACGCTGGCCTTCGTCATCCAACGTGCCGGGCGTTACCGCATCGACGTCGATCCCTATGACAACCAGACCACAATCGTGGTCTGGCAGGGGGCCGGCATTGCTTACGGCGACGGTGCCAACTTCCCGATGCGCGGCGGCGACAGCGTACGCTTTTACGACACCGACTTGCGTGACCATCAGGCGTACGGCCTGCCGCGTGCCGACGACTTCGACCGCTACTGCGTCAATCGCGACCGCCGCCTCGATCGCTCGGAGTCCCTGAACTATCTGTCCGACGATGTCATCGGCTACAGCGACCTCGACGAATACGGCCGCTGGAGCCGAGTCGGAAACTACGGCAACGTCTGGTTTCCGAATGACGTCGGGCGCGACTGGGCACCGTATCGCGATGGCCACTGGGCGTGGCAGGAACCATGGGGTTGGACCTGGGTCGACAATGCACCCTGGGGCTTCGCGCCGTCGCATTACGGGCGCTGGGTGCACGTCTCGAATCGCTGGGGCTGGATCCCGGGTCCGCGCAATGTTCGGGCGATCTATGCGCCGGCGCTGGTCGCTTTCGTCGGCGGCCGCAACTGGAGCCTGTCGCTGTCGTTCGGTGACCGTGCCCCGGTCGGCTGGTTCCCGCTCGGACCACGCGAGGCCTACGTGCCGAGCTACCGCGCGAGCCGCGACTACTTCACCCGCGTCAACGTCAACAACACGGTGATCAACAACACCACAATCACGAACATCTACAACAACTTCGCCAGCGGCAACAACGTCGTGACCCAGAGCGGCTACGTCAACCGCGCCATTGCCGGTGCCGTGACCGCGGTGCCGGGCGAGGTGTTCACGAATGCGCGTCCGGTGCGCGAGGCCGCGATGACCATCGATCGACGTGCGCTCAGCAGCGGCGAGATCTCGCGCATTGCGTCGGTCGCACCGAGCCAGCGCAGCGTGTTCGGCGCGGCCAAGGCGAGCGACGTGCGACCTTCGCGCGCCGCGCTGGAACGCAGTGTCCTGGCACGCAACACGCCGCCGCCGCGTGAAGCTTCGTTCGCCGAGCGCGAGCGTGATCTGAAGCGCAACCCGGGCCGTCCGCTCGAATCGCGTCCGGACGCAGGCCACACCAAGGCGCTGCAGACGTCGCAGCAGATCCGCGTGATCCGCGACCAGCGTGCCGCACTGAATGCGCGCGAAGCCGGTTCGACGCGTCGTACCAGCGACGGCGCGAAAGCGACCACACCGACCACGGCTTTGCCGGCACTCGATCGTTCGGCGCCCGCCGACGACGAGCGCCGTGGCCGCGTCCAGTCCGATCGTGCACGCGGTGACGCCAATCAGGCGGCGGGCGACAAGTCCGCGCGCGAAAAGGCGGCCGGCGATCAGGCAGCGGCGCGCGAATTGAAGTCGGTCGAAAGCGCACGAGCCGAGAGCGAACACCAGAGCGCGGTGCAGAAGCAGCAGGGTGAGGCGCAGCGTGCGCGTGAGCAGCAACAGCAGCAACGCGAGCGCCAACGCCAGGACGAGGCGCAGGCGCAAAAGAACGAGAAGCAACGCGCACGTCAGGTCGAACAGGTCGAACAGCAGGCCGAGCGCCAACGTCAGGCCGACGACACAAAGCGTGATGCCGAAATCGAACGCCAGCGAGGTGTCGAACTGCAGCAGCAACAGCAACGCGAGCAGCAACAAAAGGACGCGCTAGACCTGAAACAGCAGCAGGCGCTGGAGCAGCAACAGGCACGTGAGCGTCGCGAGACGCAGCGCCTGACGGCGAGCGAACAGCAGGCCGCGGCAGCGGTCAAGCGCGCGGCTAGGGAGCGCGAAGCGGCAGCACAATCGCCGCTGCCCGCGGCCGCGGACAGCAAGACTGAGGCTGACGCGGACGCCGAAGCAGATCAGAAAGCCGACGCCGGCGACAAGCCGCGCAAGGGCAAGAACAAGGACAAGGAAAAGGACAAGGACAAGGACAAGCGAAACGATCCGGACAAAGATGCTGCGTGAATGCTCAAGCGACAGGTCACCTGCAAGCCAAACCACTGAGGAGCGCAACATGAACATCCAACTCGGTCTCGCGCCGATCATCGCATTGCTCGCCGGCATCCTGATTCTGGTGACGCCGCGCCTGCTCAACTACATCGTCGCGATCTATCTGATCGTCATCGGTGTGCTCGGCATCGTCGGAGCCGGCGGCATGCGTTTGAACTGAGCGTGCTCATTCGCGTCGGGCTGCGCCGAGTAGCGCCGCCCGACCTCGTCCGCCGCCGCGCTTGCGTGCGGCCCGACCCATCCTGGAAGGAGAACCACCATGTCACTCGGCACCCTGTTATTGATCGTCCTGATCCTGATGCTCGTCGGCGCCTTGCCCAACTGGGGCCATAGCCGGTCTTGGGGTTACGGCCCAAGTGGCGGCCTCGGCTTCGTCGTCGCGGTCCTGATTGTGCTGTTGCTGCTCGGCAAGATCTAGTCATGGCGCACACGCCGACATCCAGGCGCACGCACGCCGCCGCGCTGGCACTGGCGTTGCTCGCCAACGCCAGTGCGTCCGAGCGCCCGAACGTGGTCGCGTCACAGGGTGGCGTCGCGCGCTGGGCCGGGCTCGCGGCCGCAGACTGCGGCTTCCATGGCAAGCGCTATCCTGCGGTCGACGCCGTCTGCTACTACCCGATCGATCTGCGCGCCAAGACCGGCGTGCACGAGATCGCGTTGTATGACCAGGACGGCAAGCAGCATCTCGGTTCGCTGACCGTCGAAGCGTCGGTGTTCCCGGAAGTCGAGATCACCTTGCCCGACGACCGCTTCGTGCATCCGTCCGCCACCGATCTTGCGCGCCATCTCGAGGAGCGCAAGCGCGTACTCGCGTTGTTCAAGCAAGACACCGCCCCGGCGCGCTTCTCACTGCCGCTGTCGCAACCGGCCACGTCGACCCCGGCGAGCGAAAACGACTTTGGCAGCCGCCGCCTGTTCAACGGCGTACGCAAGAGCCAGCATACGGGTCGCGATGCACCGGTCGCGTTCGGCAGTGCGGTCAAGGCGGTGGCCGACGGAACCGTGCTGCTCGCCGAGGAACAGTTCTTCACCGGTCACTCGGTGTTCGTGAATCACGGTGGCGGCTTGATCAGCATGAATTTCCACCTGTCGGAACTGGCAGTAGCTGCCGGCGACGAAGTCAAGCGTGGACAGACGCTGGGCAATGTCGGTTCCAGTGGCCGCTCGACCGGTGCGCATCTGCATCTGGGTATGCGCTGGCTCGGCGCCCGCATCGATCCCTACTTGCTGCTCGACTCGCCGACCCGGCTGCCGTCCATCGGCGACACGCCACGCAAGGCCGAAGCCAAGACCGATGCGGCGCGTCTCGCCGAGCCGGCCGAGGTTGATGACACGCGATCGGCTCCGGGATCGTGATCTGTTGGATTGCCGATTCCGTGTCTCGCACAGCAACGCGCCGGCTGATCAGCCGGCGCGTTGCTGTTTGGCGCCATCACGACCTTCGGGTCGCGATGCAGTTCGGTTGTTTCAGTCGTGGTGTTCGGCGGCAACGAGCGCGGCGTCGCGAGTCGCGGTGATAGCAGCCTGTTCGTCGGCGAAAGCGGCCTTCGCGGTGCTCAGGCAGGCGTCCTTGTCGACACCGGCGAGCGCATCGCATTTTTCCCTGGCGATGTTGTGGCGTCCGTCGGCCTGGGTGCTGGCGACATCGAATTCGGCCTGCGCCGATGTGACCATCGCTTCGGCCTCGGCCGCGGTCAGTTTCTTGCGCGCGTCGATGGTGTTGGCGGCATAGGTCTGCCGGGCCGAGGCGACATCGGCATTTGCTGCGGCCACGTCCTTGTTCGCTTCATCGAACGCGGCACCCACGTCTTCGGCGGATTCTTCACGGGCTTTGTCGACGTCCTGGGCGGTGTCGGACGCAGTTTCCTGGCAGCCGGCCAAGGCGAGTGCGGCAATCGCTGCGGTCGGGATCAGTTGGATCAGCTTCATCGGTGGCATTCCTGGGATGTGTGGGTTGGCGCGTTGCGCGGCAGCAGCTGCGGGGCGATGCCCGCAGCGACCAAGGTTTCGGTGCCTTGAGTCTGTGGTGCGGCCAGCGCAGCCGGCAACAACGGAAGTTTCCGATCCGCGGCCACGTCGACGAAGTCGCATAGACACAGGGTGGTCATCGCCTTCGGACGCTTTACGACCGGTCGTGCGCGCGGTTGTCCTGGTTGTCGTCGTCCTTGGTGTGCTGGTCAGCTTCCTTCTGGATCTTCTCGCCGACGATTTCGGTGTCTTCGCCGATGCCATGCATGGTCTTGCAGGCGCCAACGCTGACGGCGAAGCCGGCGACCAGCAGGATCAGGAAAGACTTGCGGATGTTCGTGTTCATGGGGTACTCCATCTCAATCGTTGGCTGGTTGGGTTCCTACCGCGCGGCGTCGATGCGCCGTGCTGCGGTTCCCGTTGCTCGGAGCGCATGCTCTGCGATCCGCAACCGATGCTAGGCAGCGGCAGTGCCGCGGTCGGTGCGTTGGCGTACGCAGCGCGCGTCCGCTTGAGGCCAGAAGGTGACCGCCGCATCGATGCGCGACGGTCGCCATGGGCTCAGGCCTTGTTGCTTTCGAAGAACTTCGTGACTTGCTGTTCCGCTTCGTCGCGGGTAATTGCGTAGCGTTCCTGGACCAGACCGGTCAGCTTCTGCTGATGGCCTTCGGCCTGCAGCAATTCGTCGTCGGTCAACTTGCCCCAGGCGATCTTCGCGGCGCCCATCTGCTGTTTCCACTTGCCCTTGATTTCGTCGCTGCTTGGCATGTTCATGTGTCGTGCTCCATGGGTCTGGTGTTGAACCCGGTGCCCGCGCGGGATTGCGTGGCGTCGGGGTGGATCGGTCAGGCACGATGACGCGAAGCGCAGCGGGCGTCGGTGCGCTGCAGCGCTTAGCGGGTCGTCGTGGTCGCGACGCGGCGCCGATATGAGGTGCTCATCGGTCCGGTGCCAATGGGCTTCGGTCGAGCCACCGTCATCAACGGGTGGCCGCGTTCTGGACTGCCATCGACATCCTTGCGGTCAGTCGCTGTCGATCGGCGCATCTGTAAGCGCGGTTGCCTGACGCAGTCGCGCCTGCTCCGCGCACAGGCAGGCGCCAAACACGAAGATGCAGCCGGCGACATAGATCCACAGCAGCAGCGCGATGATGCCGCCGAACGTGCCGTAGACCGCGTTCAGGAAAACGACGTGTTGCAGGTAGACGACGAACAGACGATCCGACACCTGCAGCAACAGGGTCGCGCACACGGCCGCGAACCATACTTCGGCAAGGCGCGTTTGCCGCCGTGGCGCCAGTCGGTAGAACAGGCTCAATGCGATGAACACGACCAGCATCGGGACCAGCGAATGGGCAAGCGCGTACACCCAGTCGGCGAAATCGCGGGTCGGTGCCAGCCAGGACCGCGCCATCCGCGCCGAGATCGGCACGGCGATGCTGAGCAACACGGCGACCACCATGATGGCGAGGAAAGCGAGACTCGCCAGCGGCTGCTGCCACCAGTTGTGCGCGTCCACGCCCCAGGCGCGGTTGGTCGCGCGGATCAGCGTGGAGAAGAACCCGAGGGCGGCCCAGGCGAGCATGATCAGCGCGAACAGACTCGCCTCCCCGCGCGCCGCAATGACGCCGGAAACCGTGTCGAAGATGTAGCTGCGGTTGGCGCCATCGATCGGAATGAAAGTTTCGACGTAGGCGATGATCTCGCCGCCGGCCGCGCCGCGGTCGACAAATGCGGACGCGACCGACACCGACAGCACGATCAGGGGAAACAGCGCGAAGAACGTGAAATGCGCGAACGCCGCTGCCCATTGCGTGCCATCGATGTCGAGGAAACGCCGTGCAGCCGCGGCGATGACTGCGCCGAAGCGCCGCGTTGCCTGGTCAAGCGGGCTGGTGGTGGGCATCCGTGGTGGTCGTGGCGGGCCGGTTGCAGATCTGGATCATGCCTCGTTTGCGGTCGTCGATCCGTTCTCGGTACGTGCGCGCGTCGCCCAGATGGCGAGCAGTTCGGTGGTGATGGTCAGGGTGACCGGCCCGAGAATCAGGCCGGCGGGACCGAACAGCACGATCCCGCCGATCACGGACAGGAAGGCAAGGATCGTATGCAGCTTGAGGCGGTTGCCGACCAGGATCGGCCGCAGCAGATTGTCGATCGTGCCGATCACCAGCACACCCCACAGGGTCAGGATCAAGGCCTTGACCCAACTGCCGGCCAGCAGCAGGAACAACGCTGCCGGCAACCACACCACGAACGCACCCAGCACCGGCAACACCGCGAGCGCCGCCATCACGAGACCCCAGAGCAGGGGCGCGGACAGCCCCAGCCACCAGAACATCAGGCCACCGAGCAGTCCCTGCACCGCAGACACCGCGAGGGTGCCGTATACGGTCGCGTGAATGGTGTCGCCGACACGCGCGAACAGTGCATCGGACTCGGCCTCGCGCAATGGCGACAGCGCGCGTATTGCATGCAGCACCAGGGCGCGATCGCGCAGGAAGAAAAACAGCAGATAGAAGGTCAGGCAAATGCCGAGCAACTGGACCACCGAGCCCTTGAGCAGGGTTCCGGCCAGTGAGCTGAGCCAGCTGGCGATGTCCTTCGCGGCGCCGGGCAGGTCCAGCTGTTGTTCGATTCGTTCGGCCAGCGGGGCCAGACGCGGCTGGGTCGCGAGGACGCGCCGCCACTCGCCGGTGGCCATCCGGGTTTCGACCAGGGTCGCGCCTTGCGCCGCCTGCTGCACCAGTTGCTGGCCGACCAGCACCGCCGGCACGACCACGATCAATGCAATCAGCAGCACCGCGCCGAGTGCGGCCAGGCTGCGCTCCATTTTCCGCTCCAGCCAGGCTTGCAAGGGCGTGAACAGCACCGCCAGCGCGAGCGCCCAGGCCAGCGCCGCCAGAAACGGCAACGACATCCGGTAGCAAAGGTAGAGGCCGAGGGCGGTCATCAAGGTCAGCACCAGCGTGCGCACATGCATGCGCGTGCCCCAGTCGTGTTCGCTCGCGGTCGCGGTGGGCTGGTCGGCGTTCACGGGGTGCTTGCCTCGGTATCGGGAAGGGATGGCGCGTGGAGCATGCCGCGCCCATGCCGTTGATGCTGTCGGCGCCGGCGTACAACGTCGGTGCGTCAGCGTACGCAGGACGTTGAGTCGGGACTCGGTTCGTATCGACGGCCGTCGCACGCACCGTGTCGATCCGTGCTATGAGTCCTGCCGCACCGACTCAGGTCGGCGCTGTGTCGATGATGCGGCTCGTCGCCCGGATGCGGGTCGGGGCCACCTCGCGAAATGCGAATGAGCGGAGCGTGGCTGCCCGACGGCTGTTCCGGCGCAACCTGCACCATCGCCATAGCTTCGTGGAATCGCACATGAGCAGATCGAGACCCGCCAGCGTGCCCGCCGATCCCGCCGTAAACTCCGCCGAACTGCGCCGCCAGGAAGTGCTGGTCAAGGCCGGCATGCTGCAGAACGCGATCCTGACCAGCGCCAGTTTCTCGATCATCGCTACCGACGAGCGCGGCATCATCCAGCTGTTCAATGCCGGTGCCGAGCGCATGCTTGGTTACTCTTCGGCCGAAGTCGTGAACAAGATCAGCCCGAGCGACATGCACGATGGCGAGGAGGTTCGCGCGCGTGCCTTGGCCTTGAGCGCGGAACTGGCAACGGCGATTGCACCAGGCTTCGAGGCGCTTGCCTACAAGGCCTCGCGCGGCATCGAGGACGTGTACGAGTTGACCTATGTATGCAAGAACGGCACGCGCTTCCCGGCAGTCATTTCGATCACCGCGCTGCGCGACGATCAGGGCAAGGTCATCGGTTACCTGCTGATCGGCAGCGACAACTCCGTGCGGCACCGGATCGATGCCGAACTGCAGATGGCGATGACGGCAGCAAGGAAAGCGAATCTCGCGAAGTCCGACTTCCTTTCGAGCATGAGCCACGAGTTGCGAACGCCACTCGGTGCGATCCTCGGCTTTGCCCAGTTGATCGATTCGGGCACGCCGCCACCGACTCCGGCACAGAAGCGCAGCATCGATCAGATCCTGCGGGCCGGCTGGTATCTGCTGGATCTGATCAACGAGATCCTCGATCTCGCCCAAGTCGAATCGGGCAAGTTGACGCTATCGATGGAACCGATCGCGCTGGTCGACGTGATGCGCGAGTGTCAGAGCATGATCCAGCCACAGGCGCGCGCCAACGGCATCGGCCTGGCGTTTCCGAAGCTGGACATGGCCTGTCGCGTGATGGCCGACCGCACCCGCGTCAAGCAGGTGCTGATCAACCTGCTGTCGAATGCGATCAAGTACAACCGTCCGGGCGGAAGCGTCGTCGTCACTTGCGAGCCCAGTGCATCGAAGCGCTTGCGCATCTGCATCGAGGATGCCGGGGAAGGACTGACGCCGGAACAGCAGGCTCAGCTGTTCCAGCCGTTCAATCGGCTCGGCAAGGAAAATAGCGGCGAGGAGGGCACCGGCATCGGCCTGGTCGTGAGCAAGCGACTGGTCGACATGATGGGCGGCGTGATCGGCGTCGAGAGCACGCCGGGCCAGGGCAGCGTGTTCTGGATCGAACTGAACCTGACCGACGAACTGCAGGATGAACCGGGCGTCGCGGGCGGCGAACTGGCCTCGCTGCGGGTCGCGAGCGGTGCGCCCTTGCGCACCCTGCTCTATGTCGAGGACAACCCGGCGAATCTGATGCTGGTCGAAGACCTGATCTCGCGCCGGCCGGACCTGCGCATGCTCAGTGCCACCGACGGCCATCGCGGTGTCGAGCTCGCGCGTGCGGAGCGTCCGGACGTGATCCTGATGGATATCAACTTGCCTGGCATCAGCGGCATCGCGGCGCTGGCGCGCCTCGCCGAAGACCCGAACACCGCAAGCATTCCGGTCGTGGCGCTGAGCGCCAATGCCATGCCAAGCGACATCGAGCACGGCCTCCAGGCCGGATTCTTCCGCTATCTGACCAAGCCGATCAAGGTCAAGGAATTCATGGAGACGCTGGATCTCGCGCTGAAACTCGCGCAGGCCCGGCGCAACCACCGCCAGCCCAGGGAACCGACATGAAACTCGACGAATCCGAGATCCTCGACGCCCGCATCCTGATCGTCGATGACCAGCAAACGAATGTGCAACTGCTGCAGCAGTTGCTCGGCGAGGCCGGCTACCGCAACCTGGCATCGACGCAGAATTCTGGCGAGGTCTGCGCGCTGCACCGCCGCAACCCCTATGACCTGATCCTGCTCGATCTGCAAATGCCGGGCATGGACGGTTTCCAGGTGATGGAGGGCCTGAAGACCAATGCCCGCGACGCCTACCTGCCGGTGATCGTGCTGACCGCGCAGCCTGGCCACAAGTTGCGGGCGTTGCAGGTCGGGGCCAAGGACTTCATCAGCAAGCCGTTCGACCTGGTCGAGGTGAAGACGCGCATCCGCAACATGCTCGAGGTGCGGCTGTTGTATCGCAAGCTCGAGAACTACAGCCGCGATCTGGAGCAGGCCGTCGACGAGCGTACCGCCGAGCTGCGCGAGAGCGAGGCGCGATATCGCAGCCTGACCGAACTCGCCTCCGACTGGTATTGGGAGCAAGACGAGAACGACAACTTCACCAGGGTCTCCGGCCCGGTGCTGGAGATGCTTGGCATCCGCGTCGACGCGCTCGCCGGCGAGTCCGGGACGCACGAAGTTCCGGGCTGGGACGAAGCCGAACGCAAGTTGCTGCGGGAAACCATTGCCGCGCGCAAGCCCTTCATCGATTTCGGCTTCAGCCGCCGCAATGCCGACGGCAGCACGCAACATTTCCGCGTCAGCGGCGAACCGATGTTCAGCCAGTCGTGCCGCTTCATTGGCTATCGCGGCGTCGGCGTCGACTGCACGCCGCGGAAATGACATGGCGACCCTCGTTCGTAACCTTCATGCCGCCATGACGTCCCCGCAGAACCATCTGCTTGCGGCACTGCCCACGGAAGACTTCGCGCGCATCGAGGCCCAGCTCGAGCGAGTGCCGCTGCGTCTCGGTGAAATGCTGTACGAGCCCGGCGAACAATTGCAGTACGCCTATTTTCCGACGACGGCGATCATCTCGCTGCACTACGTGATGGCGACCGGTGCGTCGGCGGAAGCCGCCGGCGTCGGCAACGAAGGCATGCTCGGCGTCGCGCTGTTCATGGGCGGAAATACCACGCCGAGTTCGGCGGTGGTGCAGACCGCAGGCGAGGCCTGGCGCTGGGAACGCGGCCGCTTCAAGGAAGAGTTCCAGCGCGCCAGCCTGCTGCAGCGCGTGCTGCTGCGCTACGCCCAGGCGCTGATGACGCAGATGATGCAGACCGCCGCCTGCAACCGCCACCACAGCGTCGAGCAGCAACTCTGCCGCTGGCTGCTGCTGACGCTGGACCGCGTCGCCTCGCCCGACCTGATCATGACCCAGGACCTGGTCGCCAGCATGCTCGGCGTGCGCCGCGAAAGCGTCACCGAAGCCGCGGGCAGACTGCAAGACGCCGGTTGCATCCGCTATCGCCGCGGCCACATCGCCGTCCTCGACCGCTGGGCGCTCGAGCAGCGCGTCTGCGAATGCTACGCCGTGGTGAAGAACGAACTGAGTCGCCTACTCGACGACGTGCGTTGATCAAGGGCCGCAGTCGCCATGACGAGGGGTCGCTGCGCGCGCGCATCCCGTCCGGAAAGGCGGCGGACTGGCCCCCTCTCGAGCCTCATCGTGCGCGCATCGCTGCTGCTGCAACCAGTCCGGACAGAAGCGCGAGCAACGCGAGCCCGACACCAGACAGGGTCGGGACCGGATGCGTGACCGCGTGCGCAATCACCACCAGGGTGGCTTCGGCCGGCTCGGGATTGTTGCCGGCAGTGGTGGTCAGTGCGCCGGTCGGAATCGTGTTCAGATGCGAGCCAGGCACCGCCGAAGTGACGTTGACGCTCACCGTGCAGCTGGTGTTCGCCGGAATGATGCGCCCTGCGGGCAGCGCAAGAGTGCTGCCGCCAGCCGCGGCGATCGGCGTTCCAACGCCATCGCAGCTGGTGGCGGCGTTCGGCAGCGCCGCGACGAACACACCGGCGGGCAGGTGGTCGACCAGGTCGGCCGTCAGCGTCGCCGCGGTCGCGTTGGCGTTGCTCAAGGTGACGGTCAGCGTCGACTGACCATCGACATTGATCGCGGCCGGACTGAACGACTTGCTGATCGTCGGTGGATTCGCGCCGCCGGGAACCAGCGTGCACGCTGAAACCAGGCCATCATCGAGGGTCACCGCGCCGGTGCGGGCGAGCAGATGGCCGCTGGCGCTGCTGCCGGTGGTCAGGGTGATGCTCGCGAGCGCGAGGATGTTGCCGATGAAGCTGCTGCCGGTGCCGAGCGTGGCCGAACTTCCCACCTGCCAGAAGACATTACAGTGCTGGCCGCCGTTGATGACTTGCACGTTTGAGGCGCTGGCGGTGGTCAGCGTGCTGCCGATCTTGAAGATGAAGACAGCATCGGGATCGTTTTGCGCGTCCAGCGTCAGCGTGCCGGTCAGACCCATGGTCGAGGCCGAGCAGTAGACGCCCGGGACCAGCGTGCTGCCACCGAGATCGGCGGAGATGGTGGCGTTGCAGGCGCGCCCGGCGAGGGTGTTGTAAGCCGTGGTGGTGTCATTCTGCGCCGAAAGCGCGAGCGCGTCGGCGAAGTGGGTGCTGCCATTGATGATGCCGGGCGGAAACCCGGTGACCGAGCTGGCGTTGTTCGGCGAGATGCCGAGGTCGCCATTGACGATCGTCGGGCCGGTGTTGGTCACTGCCGAGGCGCCCAATACGGCGAATCCGCCGGCGGTGCCGAGGTCGACGGTCTGCGCCGCCGCCGGGCCGAAGAGACCGAGGGCAGACAGCAGGGTCAGTGACGCGAGGCGGTGCAGGCCATCGCCGGGCCGCGAAGCTCGGGGCCGCAGCGCCGTGGAGGCTTGATCGGGCAGGGTGTTCATGGACGTCCTTCTGGTGTAAGTGGAGTGTGGCCGGCGGACGCGGTGCGCTCGGTGCGGCAACACACACAGGCGGGCAGGCGCCACCAGCGGTGTTTCCGCCCGCAGTCCTATTCGAAGCTGTCGCTGAACAGCGCGATCGGCGGCGGCACCACCTGCGGCAATGCGGCGATGCTCTGGCGCGGCTGAGTTCCGACGTGCTGGAAGTAGCCGCCGATGACCAGGTTTCCGGTGGCGTCGAGCGCCATGGCGCCGACATAGGAGCCAGGGATCGTCGGCGCCCAGGTGCTGTCGAGCGTGCCGCTGTCGAGCGTCGACAGCTTGGCGACGTACTGCCGGTTCTGTCCATCGATCATGGTGAAGCCGCCCGCGACAAAAAGGCGGTCGTCGGCACCCAGCACCAGCACTTCGACTTCGGCGTCGGGGAGCGGATTCCAGACCGGGTCGACGACCGCCGGGCTCGCGATGCTGACCTTCGCCAGACTCGTCCTCGGCACTCCGGCCACGGTGGTGAAGCCGCCGCCGATGTAGATCGCATCGTTCGCAAACACCATGCTGCGCGCGAAGCGCGTGCTGTCGAGATCGGCGCTCCACGCTGCGTTGACGACGCCGGACAGTGGGTCGATCCTGGCGAAACCTTCGCGGGCCGCGCCATTGATCGTGGAGAACGGGCCGCTCGCGAACAGGCTGCCATCGGGGGCGATGCCGAGTGTCTTGACCGGGCCGTCCGCGCCGGCCGCGTTCCAGCTGGTATCGAGCAGTGCCGTCTGCGCCGAGACCCGGGCGATGCGGTCGCGCGCGAAGCCGGCGATCTGTGTGAACGAACCGCCCACGAAGACTGCGCCATCGGCGGCCACGGCGACCGTCTCGACACCGCCGCCGGGCGCCGGATTCCAGCCGGCGTCGATTGCGCCGACATCGCCCGTGGCGATCTTCGCGAGGCTCGGTCGCGACACGCCATTGACGTTCAAGAATGCGCCGGTCGCGTAGACCGCGCTGCCCGGTGCATCGAGCGTCAATCCGAATACCGCGCCGTCGGTGCGCGGAATCCAGGTCGGATCGAGCAAGCCGTTGCTGTCGAGCTTGAGCAGGTTGCGGCGCGAACTGGCGTTGGCGAAATAGAAATTGCCGCCGACCAGCATGCCGCCATTTCCAGGCAGGCGCGTCAGCGCGTAGACCGAGCCCGGGTGCAGGACATCGATCGCGGCGAGCACGCTGCCGCTGGCGTCGAGCAGCGCGAAGCCGAGGCGGACCTCGTCATTGATGTCGGTGAGCTGGGTGCCGCCGAGGTAGACGATGCCGTTGCCGAAGCGGGCGACGCGATGGACCGCTGCGTTCAGCTGCGGGTCAAAGCTGGTGTCGGCGGTGCCATCGACCGTCGATACCCGCGCCAGCCGCGGCTGCAGGACGCCGGTGACCTCGGTAAACGATCCGCCGACGTAGATGTGACTGCCATCAAGCGCGATCGAGTACACATCGCCACCGTTGATCGATGGCGACCATGCCGCATCGCCGACGCCGGTGATCGTGTCGACGCGGGCGAGACGCAGGTGCGGCTGGCTCGCGAAACTGCCGAAGCTGCCACCGGCATACAAGCTGCCGAGACCGTCAAGCTGCAGGCTGGTCACGATGCCGTCGCTGCCCGGATTCCAGTCGAGGGCGACGTTGCCGAGGCCGCTGGCGGCGACCTTGGCGAGCGAAGCGCGCGGCGTCGCAGAGACCGCACTGAAATCGCCGGATACGAACAGCGCATCCGCCACGGCGTCATGGGCGAGTGCGAGCACGTTGCCTCCGACATTCGGGTCCCAGAGTGGATCGACCAGCGCCGGTCCAGAGGTGGCCAGCTTGGCCAATCGGCCGCGTGCTTCGCCGGCGATCATCGTGAAGGTGCCGCCGACGTAAATTGTGCCTTTGCCATCAAGCGCGAGTGCTTCGACCGAGGCGTTCGCACCCGGATTCCAGTCGGGATCGGCGAGCCCATTGCCGCTCGCCGACAGCTTGGCGATGCGTTCGCGCGGAAGACCGCCGATCTCGGTGAAGAAGCCGCCGACGAAGATCGCGCCATCGCTGTCGATTGCGATGGCATGGATCGAGCTGTTCGCCATCGGATTCCAGTCCGGATCCAGCGTGCCGTTCGGCAGCAGGCGGGCGATATGGTTCCGCTTGACGCCGTTCACGGCGAGGAAGTAGCCGCCGAAGACGACACTGCCATCGGCCGCACGCGCGATCGCCGTGACCGAGCCATTCGTCCACAGGTCGATGTTGGGCGTCGGCAGCGGGTCCGGCAGCTGCGCGCAGACCAGCGTCGGCAGCGCGAGTGTCGCCAGGGCCGACACCGTTACGAAGCGACGCAGGGCGGCGCGGACGAATTCAGGAAAACGGTTCATGATGTTTCGATGTCCTGCAGGAAGTTGCTGTTGCGCCGAGCGGCGCGCCCGATACGGCTCGCACCCATGCCCGACAGCTTGCCGGCAACGGTGAGCGCGGTCGGTGCGGCAACGAACGCTCGCGCTCAGCGCGCGAGCAACGCAATGCGTGCGATGCGGGCGGCGCCGAGTAACAGCGAGGCGTGCTTCAGCAGTTGTGGCCGGACCAGCAGCGTGGCTGCGGCGGCTGCGATGCCGAGCGCCAGCTGCGGATGTTGCGTGAGCAGGCGCATGCTGCGGCTGCGCGGAAATCCGGCCGTCGGCGCTGGTGCGGGATGCAGGCGTTCGTGGATGAGGCCGCGCTGCAGCAGCAGTTGTGCGCGCAGCAGCGAACGTTGGTCGTGCAGGTTCGGCGTCGTGTTCACAGCGCGCTCCGGAGCTCGGCGAGATCGGATGCCAGTTCCTCGCGGGTCGCTGCAAAGCTGTCGGCACCGAGCGCCACCAGTGCGCATAGCTTGCGCCACGCGAGCAGGGTGGCGATCGTGTAGACGATGATCACCGCGACCAGCGCGACCACCCGGTACGGCGTGGCCCAGCTGAGCACTAGCACCAGCAGTCCGCTGAACAGCATCACGCAGAGCAGGCTGGCGGTGCCGAGGATCAGCGTGAACAGCAGCGCGCCGAGACGCTGCTTTTCCTGCTGCCACTCGATGCGCGCCAGTTGGCCATGCAACGACGCCTGCGTGAGCAAGGCACCGCCGGCTCGGCGCAGCCGGTTCAGGCCACGCAGCAGCCGGATGGCCCCGGCCGCGTGGTCCGGCGTGAAATCATCGCGGGTACTCGAGGGCTTGGGTTCAGACATCGCGGCGGCTCGTTGCCAGTCGCTATCGGCCGGCGCTCAGCGACGCGCGAGCACGACGCCCAACAGCAGGCCGACGGTGGCGGCGATGCCGATCGCCTTCCACGGTTGCTCGTGCACATATTCGTTGGTGGCCGCGGCCGAGCGGCGGGCGCGCTGGGCAACGGCGCTGCCCATGTCTTCGGCCGAGGTCTTGGCGGATGCAATCAGCTCGGCGAGGCGGGCGCGCGCGAGGTTGAGCTCTTCGCCGCTGAGCGATGCGGTCTGCTTGACCAAGTCCTCGATGTCGGCGACGAGGTCGTGGAATTCGCGCGAGAGGTTCTGGCGGCCGCTGTTGGCGGCGGCGCGGGCGGTTTCGCTGGTGAGGGGCTTGGCGTTCATGGGGCGATCTCCGGTGGTGTGGGGTGGCTCGCGCACGGCGCTGCGACCAGGGGCTGCAAGAGAGCAGCGGAGGACGTTCACCCTAGTCGCCGCATGCGCAGCGATCTGTACGCCAGCGAACGCAGTGGCGCGAAGGCGATCAACGCTTGCGCGGCACGACCAGCAGCAGGACGCCGGCGATGATGGACAAGGCGCCGGCCCACACCGGGATGTTCACGCGCTCGTTGTCGGAGACCGACAGATGGATCGGTCCGACGCGGGTCTCGTGGGTTTCACGGGTGTAGGTGAAGCCGCCGTAAGCGAGTGCGAGCACGCCGGCCGTGATCAGCACGAAGGCCAGAGTCTTGAATGCGTTCATCGGTTGGTCTCCGGTGCGAGGAAAGGAGTTGGGCAGAGCGCGCGGTGGCGTTCGGGATCGCGTCCCATCGCCGGCCACAGTGTGCGCTTGACCCGTCGCCCGGTCGGTACGGCGGCACACATAGCGACACCACGCCTCGCAGCGTCGATCCATGCATCGACCACGCATCCAGGTGCAATGTAGGTACCGCCCGATCGACGCAGCCTTCAGTCCGGCGCGTGCCGGGGCGGGTGATAGACCGGCGCGAAGCCGCCACCGGGGGTGCGGAAGTTGGTGGTCTGGCCCTGATAGAGACGGGCGGCGACGAGTTGCACCTGGCCGTCGTAGACGTAGTTGCGGATATCGATCTTCAGTGGCTGTTCGGGGGTGAGGTGACGTTCACCGGGAACGGCGATCGCTTGCGCGACGTAGTCCGATGCCAGGATTTCGGCGAAGACCTTCTTCGTGAGCTTGTCGCCGCGATAGGCACCACGACTGCCGAAACCGCCGGCGGGCTTGAAGAACCAGTGCTTGCGATCGGCCCACAGCGACTCGGCGTCTTCGGCGCGCACGCGCACGGTACGCGGAATGCCCGCGATCAGGGTGGCGATGGTCGCTTCGTCGATACCCCAGCGGCGCAACAGCGCGGCATCGGTCAGCAAGACCAGGTTGTGCTTGTTCGCATACAACGCATGCGCCCGCGGGTGCGGCGTGAAGACCGCGGCATCGGTGACATAGGCTTCGCGCAGCAGCGCGTGCGCAGGGTCGTCGAAGTAGAAGTCGGTGAGTCTGTTGTAGACCAGATCGATCGTCTCGCCGTTGTATTCGAGGTGCCCGTTGCGCAGCGCGAACCCTGCTGGATCGGCGATCACCGCAGCGATGCCGCGTGACTCGAACGCCTGCTGCGCGAGCAGGAATTCGGGATACAGGTATTGCGAGGCCGGGGCGGTATCGACGATCGCGATTCGCCGCAGCGGCCGGGCGCCGCGCGCCAGGCGCCATTCATTCGCGAACATCGCGACGAAGCCCTGCTCGATCGACTGCATGTCGGCCGGCGTCGTCACCCAGTCGCGCACTTCCGGGCAACAGGCGCGTTGCACCTGGCCCAGCGCCGCGTTCAGGTAGGCGCCGCCGGCATTGGTATTGATTTCGATGAGCTGCGGACCCTGGTCGCCGATGTGGAAGTCGTAGCCCATGAACACGCCGAGCGCGTGCGGATCGTGACGCGCGATCGGTGCTGCGTCGGCCAGCACCGCCGTGCGCCAGGACTGCGACGCAATCACCGACTCGATCGCGGCGACGATGCGCTGCATGCCGTCGGTGTGAGCGCGTGCCACGAATACCGGCAGGGTCGAGAACAGGTGCGGATGCGATTCGATGATCGGCCGCACCAGTCCACGCGCGGACAGGTCATGCTCGATCCGCGCGCGCAGCGCCTCGATGTCGGTGCCGATGCAATGGCAATTGCGATTCAGGCGCTCGGCGATCGGGGTGGCGGCGGGACTCATGGTGGGACCTATGCTATCAACGCCGACATGGATGCCCATGGACCCGGATCAAGCCCCGACCACGTGATTGCCGATCGCGGCTGGCGGCGTTGGTTCGGTCTGGCCTTCCTCGCACTGGCCTTGATCGGCCTCTGGCAGGTGCCTTGGTTGGGCTGGCTGGTGTATCCGTTCCGCGTGTTCGGCACCTTCGTGCACGAGCTCAGCCACGGACTCGCGGCGATCGCGACTGGCGGTGACTTTGTGCGCTTCGCGGTGTCTCCAGATTTGTCCGGGGTCGCGCATTCGGCGGGCGGCCTGCGCATGATCGTCGCCAGCGCCGGCTACATCGGGAGCGCAGTCTTCGGCGGCGCACTGCTGGTGTTGCACGCGCGGCTGCTGTCCTCGCGCACCCTGCTGTTCGGACTCGGTGTCGTGTTCGGCCTGTTGTGCCTGCTGTTCGTGCGCAACCTGTTCGGTGTCGCGGCGGCGCTGGCGATCACGTTCGCCCTGGGAGCTGCAGCGATGAAGTTGAACCTCGCGATGCGCGATCTGCTGGTCGACGTGCTTGCGCTGCAATTGATCCTCGACGGCTACGACAGCCTGTTCACCGTGTTCGCGCTGTCGCGACAGGGCGGCGTGCGCAGCGACGCTGAAACCATGGCCGATCTGACCTGGTTGCCTGCCACCTGGTGGGCGCTGATCTGGATGCTTGTCTCGACCGCCATCCTGCTCGCCGCCCTGCGTCTGGCGGTGCGCCGCTGAATCCGGCGGCGCGAACTGGACCAAGGTACAGGTGCGTCGTGAACTTTCCGTTTCTACATTGGCGGCCAAGATCGGCGCATGTCGTGCCGGGGAGAAACCACATGTCGAAGCACATCCGTTCACCGCTGGCCCTGGCGATCGCGTTCTCGCTGTTTGCCGCCTTGCCGGTCCTGGCGCAGGACGAGAAGAAGGACGCCGACGAGGCCAAGTCCGACAAGACCGCCACCATGGAGCAGATCACCGTCACCGCGCGCCGGCGCGAGGAGACCTTGCAGGAAGTGCCGGTCGCAGTGACCGCCTTCACCGAGACGGCGCTGGAAAACCTCAACGTGCAGGACATGGGTGACCTCGATGCGCAGGTGCCGAACCTGACCGTCTACGCCGCACGCGGTTCGAACTCGACCGTGACCGCGTACATCCGCGGCGTGGGTCAGTCGGATCCGCTCTGGGGCGTCGATCCGGGCGTCGGCGTCTACCTCGACGACGTGTACATCGCGCGTCCGCAAGGCGCGCTGCTTGATGTCATCGACATCGATCGCGTCGAAGTCCTGCGCGGTCCACAGGGCACGCTGTACGGCAAGAACACCATCGGCGGTGCCATCAAGTACGTGACCAAGGTATTGACGCCGGACTTCGGTTCGACCACCTCGGTCGCAGTCGGTTCGCATTCGCAGCTCGACGTGAAGACCAGCCTGAACCTGCCACTCGGCTCCGATGCGGTGGTCGGCCGGATTTCGCTGGCCTCGCTGAATCGCGATGGCTTCGGCGAGAACCGTCGCACCGGCGCGCCGGTATCGGACAAGGAAATCCTGGTCGCGCGCGGCACCCTCGGGTTCTATCCTTCGGACGCGGTCAGCGTCGTCCTCAGCGCCGACTGGCTGGATGATCAGGGTGGCGTGCGCGGCGCCCAGCGCCTGAATGCCTTCAACCCGGCCGATCCGACCCACACGCCGCCGCTGAACGATCGTTACGACGTGCTCAACGGCATGTCCAACGTCAACGACACCGCGATGGACGGGGCCTCGGCGACGATCAACTGGAACCTCGCCGATGGCTGGTGGTTCAAGTCGGTCACCGCCTATCGCCAGTCGGACACCGATACCAGCATCGACTTCGATACCTTGCCGAACAAGATCGCCGACGTGCGCGCGCTGTATTCCGACGAGCAGCTGAGCCAGGAATTCCAGTTCAACTACGCCAGCGACAACTGGAGTGGCGTGTTCGGCGCATTCTGGTTCGATGGCGAAGCTGGCGGCACCGTGTACAACAACTTCTTCAACGTCCAGTTCGGCACCACCAACGGTACCGTCGACACCGAGTCCGTCGCGCTGTACGGCGAAGGCACGTTCCCGATCAGCGACACGCTGTCGGTCACCGCCGGCCTGCGCTGGACCGACGAAACCAAGAGCGCCGACGTGCTCAACCAGTTCTTCTCGAACGCCCAGTTCACCACGGTGATCGCGACGCCGTCGGACTTCACCGATTCGGTCGATTTCAAGAACCTGTCGCCCAAGGTTTCGCTCGACTGGCAGCTCGATGACGACACCCTCGTCTACGGCCTGATCAGCCGCGGCTTCAAGAGCGGCGGCTTCAACATCCGCGCCAATGCCACGGCGGTACCGGCGTCGGCGCTGCCGTTCGACGACGAGTCGGTGACCAGTTTCGAGATCGGCACCAAGAAGTCGTTCAACGACGACTCGTTGTTCCTCAATGCCGCGCTGTTCCACAACAAGTACGAGGACATCCAGTTGTCGGTGTTCAGTGCCTACGACTCGAATGGCGACGGCACCGACGATTCGTTCTTCGGCGACTTCACCAATGCCGGCCAGGCGACGGTGCAAGGCCTGGAACTGGAACTGCAATGGCTCGCCACCGACCGTCTGAGCATCAGCGGCAACGCGGCGTGGCTCGATGCGGCCTATGACGAGTTCGTGTCGCGCGGCACCGATATCGCCGACTCGCAGTACATGACCAATGCGCCGAAGCGTTCCGGCGCGCTGACGCTGGCCTATACCTGGCCCGCGTTCGGCGGCGAACTGATGGCGCGTGCGACCACCAGCTACCAGTCCAAGGTCTATCCGACCACCGATTTGAGCGAGGTGATCGCGCAGTCCGGCTACAGCCTGTTCAACGCCGGTCTGGTCTGGCGTGGCGAGGGTCCGTGGTCGTTCTCGCTGCAGGGCTCAAACCTGGGCGACAAGGAATACCGCACCACCGGCTACAACATCCCGGTGCTCGGCATCCTGACCGGCTTCTACGGCGCACCGCGTCAGTACACGCTGGCCGCGACCTACAGCTTCGACTGATCCACTTGCTTCACGACGCCCTGTCCCTCGCCCGCCTCCGGCATGCTCTCCCCGCCGGAGCGGGCGCGGGGACCTTTCGCAAGCACCGACCGCGCCTCGCGCGGTTCGTTGTTTCTGCGCTGCTGATCGCGCTCGGCGGCTGCGACGAGGCGGATCCGCCTTTGCCGCCATTGCCGATCGATGCCGCCCGGATCAGCGTATCGGGCATTTCGTCGGGCGCTTACATGGCGCATCAGGTCCACCTGGTGTTCTCGCGCTCGATCCATGGCGCGGCCCTGATCGCGGGTGGTCCGTACGGGTGCGCGCGCGGCGACCTGCAAACCGCGCTGGCCGATTGCATGAACCCGACGACGTCGTCGCCGGACGTGCCGATGCTGGCCGCCGAGGTGCGTGCGCGTGCCGCAGCGGGTCGCATCGATGCACTGGCCGGACTTGAAGGCGATCGCGTGCTGGTGGTGCACGGGCGTGCCGATGGCACGGTCGCGGCTGCCGTATCCGCAACAACGACCGATCTGTATCGGCGACTCGCGGATACCGTCGAGGTCACGCAGGACGACGATCGCGACTTCGCGCATGTCTTCCCGATGGCCATGCCGGGCGAATGCGTCGCCGACGATGCCCACATGGCGGCGTGCGGCATCGATCTCGCCGGTGAAATCCTCCGGCATCTGGCTGACGCGCAGGCCGAGGCGGCCACGACCGCGCGGGGTGACTTGCTCGCGTTCGATCAGCGAGCCTATGCCGAGGACGACCACGATCCGCGCTTGTCCGATCGCGGTTACCTGTACGTGCCGCCGCAATGTCGCGAACAGGCCTGCGGACTGCACGTCGCGTTCCATGGCTGCGAGATGCAGGCCGACCGGATCGGCACGCGTTTCGTCGCCGAGGCCGGC